>WHSQ01000006.1 GCA_009380005.1 Actinomycetota bacterium
CTCGGATATCCGATCCTGATCTCGTTTGAGTCCGCCCGTAGGACGGAATCAACCAACTTCCTGACCGCCCGTTCGGAACCGGTCTCTCTCCGTCGACACCGACGGTTCCCCGCGCGTTCCGCGCCTGATCCCACGCATCCGACACGAGAAGGAGATCCTCATCGTCGATCTCGCGCGCCATCTTCCGGCGCGTCCCCTGCAGAGGGCCCTCCGGCACAAGAAGCGGGCAAAGGATCTGTCCTGGAATCAGCTCGCCGGACGACTCGGCGTCTGTTCTCGAACTCTCTTCCGTCTCCTGAAGGCGGACGACGTTCACTACCTGGTCACCGACCGCATCGCCTGCCGGTTGGGTTTTCATCCCTCGAATCTCTGGCCCAAGGAGTGGTCCTAAATGAGCACAAGAGCAGTGATCGCGCGACAAACGTCAGCCGGCTGGGAAGGCGTGCACCACAGTCCGGACGCTCCCAGAGGAATGGTCACCTATGACCCGTCGTCCGACGGAGCCGACGGTCTTGAATGGGCCTCGAAGGCCGATCCGCCGGGACTAGCCACTAGCCCGGGAAAAGCTGTATCGTCAACTGCTGCTGTAGTAGGTGCCGTGAGCACCCGGGTGGGAACAGGGCGCCGATGAGGCCAAAACAGGCGGATCGGTTGACGCGTCGATACACTTACGCCGCTCTGCCCCCATGCGGGCGAGCGAGCGGCATGGTTGGGGGCACGGAGCCCGAAGGAAACGCAAGGGGGAGTGGATGAGTCGTAAGTTGATGCTTCTGATCGCGCTGCTGTCGGCGTTCGCGCTGGTAGCCGCCGCCTGTGGTGGCGACGGGGATGAGCCCGGGCCCACCGGAGAAGGCGAGTGCACCTGGGTGATCGGTGGGATGGGCGCGTACTCCGGTCCGGCCGCCGCGCTGGGCGAGAGGATCTACGAGGGCACCGAGAAGGCCGTCAACGAGGCCAACGAGGCCGGCGATGTGCCTTGCACGCTCGAGATCCAGAAAGAGGACAGCCAGGGTGACCCGAACCAGGCCCCCGCGCTGGCCGACAAGCTGATCGAGAACGAAGAGCTCGTGTTCTGCTCCTGCCCGTACTTCTCGGGTGAGACCTTGGCCACGGGTGCGAAGTTCAGCCAGGCGGGGATCGCCATCTCGGGTACCGGAACGAACGAGACGATCGACGAGCAGGGCTACGAGACGTGGTTCCGTGCAGTCGCCCCGGACAACATCCAGGGTGCGGTCGCGGCGCAGTACATCACCGAGGCGGCCGGTGCGAGCGCTCTTGCGGTCGTGCACGACAACCAGGACTATTCGAAGGGTCTCGCCGACGCCGTCATCGAGAACGCGGGCGACATCCTCGTCCAGAACAAGGCATACGTGATCGACCCCGAAGAGACCGATTACTCGGCGGTGGTGGCGCAGATCAACAACGCCAACCCCGACTTCGTCTACTACGCCGGGTACTACGAGGAGGCAGGCCTCCTTCGTAAGCAGCTCACCGAGGCCGGTGTGAACGTCCCCTACATGTCGGACGACGGTGCACTCGACCCCGGCTACGCCGAGGGCGCGGGCGACGCCGCGGAGGGCACGCTGTGGAGTTGCCCGTGTGCCGACCCTCTGAAGATCGAGGGCGCGCAGGACTGGGTCGACCAGATGAAGGAGGAGTACGGCGAGAACGCGCCGGGAACCTTCGCGGCCGACATGTACGACGTCACCAAGATCGTCATCGATGGTCTGAAGGAACTGGACGGCGACGAGGACATCGAGGAGGTCCGGGCGCACGTTGTCGAGACCTTCCACAACGCGGAAGGCGTCCAGGGCGTAGCGAAGAGCTACGGCTGGGAAGACAACGGTGAGTTCCAGGGTGGCCCCGGCGACATCTGGATCTACGAGTGGAAGGGCGACGGTTTCGAGTCGCTCGGTCCCGCACAGGAACTGATCGAGCAGGGATAAGCCCAAAGTTCCGGACGAGAGGGGGGCGGAGACGCCCCCCTCTCGGGTATCTTCCGCACCGGTTTGCATCACTTCTGATCAGCGGAACGACTCTCGGGGGAGATCTTGGACTGCAATCCCGGCCTGATTGGACCGGCACTGATCACCGGTCTCATCTTGGGCTCGCTGTACGCCTTGATCGCTCTGGGCTACACGATGGTCTACGGCGTTCTGAAGCTGATCAACTTCGCGCACGACGCAGTCTTCGCCTTCGGTGCGGTGTCTACCTGGTACATCCTTGGACAGGTATTCGGTCTGGTGGGTCCGCAATCGGGGCTGACCTTGGTCATCGTTCTCTTGGCTTTCCTGATGATCGGCGGACTCGCCTCCGGTGGTGTGGCGGTGGGACTCGAGCGGGTTGCGTACAGGCCGCTCAGGAAGCGACACGCGGCCAGGCTCTCGTACCTGATCAGCGCGATCGGCGCCTCTTTCTTCGCCACCTACATGCTGCAGCAAGACTTCCTGCCGTTCATGCTCGGACCGGGTCCGCGTCAGTATCCCAACGTGATCGAGGCGGGCGCGGCCGGGTTCAGTTTCAGCCTCATGAACGTCCGTGTGACGGGTCCCCGCCTTCTTGTTGTGGTAGCTGCTTTCGTCTGTTTCTTCATCCTCGACCGGCTGATCAACAAGACCTCGACCGGACGCAGCATCCGTGCCCTTTCCGAGGACCCGGTCGCCGCCCAGCTGATGGGCGTCAACGTCGATCGGGTGATCGTCACGACCTTCTTCGTCGGCGGCTTCTTCGGCGGGGTCGCCGGCGCCCTCTACGGGACCCTGTTCGGCTCGATCGCCTGGAACCTGGGCTTCATCCCCGGCATCAAGGCATTCACCGCGGCGGTGCTCGGTGGTATCGGGAACATCCGCGGCGCGATGCTGGGCGGTCTCTTGCTCGGTCTGATCGAGAACGGCAGCACGATCTGTATCGGACCCGAGTGGAAGAACGTGATCGCGTTCACGATGCTGCCGCTCGTGCTGATCTTCCGGCCCACGGGCATCATGGGCGAGAGGATCGGCGGCTGATGGCAAGCTCCGGAACCGCAGCCAAAACCAAGCGAGAGGACCTGCGCGCCTATCTCGACCGCAACTTCCCTCGTCTGTCGGAGAATTTGCCCGATGCGGCCGTAGGACCCATGAACGTGGCCTTCCAGGGTTGGCGGCGGATGGGTTACTTCCGCTACCTGATCGCGGCAGCCTTGATGGCCACGATCCCCTGGCTGATGGACAACGACATCCTCCCGCTGCTTCAAGGCGGATACGGCATCAACGTCCTGTTCACCACCGGCTACTGGATCCTGCTGACCTTGGGTTTGAGCGTCGTGGTCGGCATGGCGGGTCTTCTGGACCTCGGCTACGTAGCGTTCTTCATGCTGGGGGCGTATACGACGGCCCTGATGACCGACTCGGGCGGGCCCGACCAGTGGCACCTCGTTACCTGGTCGCCCTGGGTGGTGCTGCCCTTCGCGGTGATCGTGGCGATGGCCGCCGGTTTCATCCTCGGCGTGCCGACCTTGCGTCTGCGGGGCGACTACCTCGCGATCGTGACCCTCGGGTTCCACGAGATCGTGCGTCAGAGCGCGAACAACCTCACGATCACGAATGGCTCCCGAGGGATCGCACAGATCCCGTCCCCGGTGATCGATCTTCCTTTCTGGAAGCTCGAATTCGGGCTCGATGCGGAGTACCACTGGTGGTTCTTGCTGATCCCCTCGATCCTGCTGGCGGTGATCATGATCCGCCACCTCGACGATTCCAGGGTCGGCCGCTACTGGGCTGCGATCCGCGAGGACGAGGTCGCCGCCGCTGCGATGGGTGTTCCGGTGACCAAGATGAAGGTGCTCGCTTTCGTGATCGGAGCCTCGGTGAGCGGGGTGGCCGGCTGGATCTATGCGATCAAGTTCGGCTATATCGCGCCCAACAGTTTCCCCCTGCTCCTATCGATCCTGGTGCTCTGCGCCGTCGTGATCGGAGGGTTGGGCAGCATCGCCGGGGCGGTCCTGGGTGCCATCCTTGTGACTACGTTGCCCGAGATCGTGCGCGAGCTGTCCGGCAGTGAAGAAGTCTTCGGTTTCGACATCGAGGCCGGCCGTATCGCGGTGTTCGGTGTTCTGTTGATCATCGTCATGATCTACAGACCCGGTGGTCTGCTCGCGGCGCAGAGACGACGCACCGAGCTGCAGGAAGCGGGGGCGGCCGACGGAGTGGTGACCATATTGGCGGCCGACGACACCGGCGCCTCCGACACGGAGGGCGACCCCAGTGACCAACAGGTCAAGACCCGCGATGCCGACCTCTGGGACGTGCAGAAGAAGGGCGACGAATAGATGGCCGGCTTGATGACCGTCGATGGCGTCACGATGGAGTTCGGTGGTCTGCGCGCTCTCTCCGATGTGAACATCGAGATCGAAGAGGGCGAGATCTTCGGTCTGATCGGACCGAACGGAGCCGGCAAGACGACGCTCTTCAACTGCATCACCGGCGTCTACGACCCGACCCACGGAAGGGTCGAGTTCGCCGGCGGCGCCATCACCGGCAAGAGACCCGACCAGATCGTGGACCTGGGTATCTGCAGGACCTTCCAGCAGATCCGGCTGTTCCCCAACATGACGGCGATGGAGAACGTGTTCATCGGAGTGGACGCCCGCCACCAGACGAGCGTGTTCGGTTCGATGTTCCGCAGCCCGAGACATCACCGCGAAGAAGAAGAGGGCGAGACTAAGGCGTTGGAGTTCCTGGAGTACTGCGGCATCCGCAAGTACGCCAACGATCTGGCCAAGAACCTCTCCTACGGAGACCAGCGCCGGCTGGAGATCGCCAGGGCGCTCGGCACGAAGCCCAAGCTGTTATTGCTGGACGAACCCGCCGCCGGCATGAACCCGGTCGAGAAGAACGGCCTCCGGGATCTCGTTCGGAAGATCCGTGACTCGGGCGTGACCGTTCTCCTGATCGAGCACGACATGAAGGTCGTCATGGGTCTGTCCGACCGGGTCGCGGTGCTCGACCACGGCGAGCGCATCGCTTTCGGGAAGCCGGAGGAGGTCCAGAAGGACCCTAAGGTCGTCGAGGCCTATCTCGGCACCGGGGCAGGCGGCCAGGCGGGCCAGACCGCCCCCGGTGGAACCGCGGGATCGGGGAGCCAAGGTGGCTGAACCACTTCTCGAGCTCAGAGACGTCCACGTTCGCTACGGCGTGATCGAGGCCGTGCGAGGGATCAGCCTCACGGTCGCCGAGGGCGAGGTCGTCACCCTGATCGGTGGCAACGGTGCCGGCAAGACGACGACGCTGCGCGCCATCTCCATGGTGCACGGCCCCTCACAAGGTCAGATCTTCTTCCGCGGGGAGGAGATCACATCGCTGCGGAGCGACCAGGTCGTAGCCAGGGGGATCATCCAGGTGCCCGAAGGGCGACACATCTTCCCGAACATGTCCGTGGCGGAGAACCTCTCGATGGGTGCCTTCCAGCGCCGCAAGGCGCCTCGCAAGGAGATCTCGGAAGAGATCGATCGGGTCTTCACGCTCTTCCCCATTCTGAAGGAACGCTCGAAGCAGGCGGGCGGGACCCTCTCCGGTGGAGAGCAGCAGATGCTCGCTATCGGCCGGGCGCTCATGGCGAAGCCGAAGCTCTTGATGCTCGACGAGCCCTCGATGGGTCTCGCCCCGCAGGTGGTCGAGACCGTTTTCGAGGTGATCCACACGATCAACAGCGAGGGCATCCCCGTGTTGCTGATCGAGCAGAACGCTCAGATGGCGCTCAATTCGGCCCGGCGGGGCTACGTGATCGAGACCGGCGAGATCGTGCTCGAAGACGAGGCGAAGACCCTGCTCGGCAACGAGCGTGTACGCAAGGCGTACCTCGGCGAGGAGTAGGAACGGTTCGAGAGTACCGTTGGCTGGTACTAGGCCCAAACCAAGGGGGAAACGCATGACCAGATCGCAAGGTCCACCGGTTCCCCACTAATCCCCTCCTCCGCGAGAAATATGGCTTCCACCAACCCGCTCCCGGCACCGACGGCGGCCCTTCGTCAGTTTCAGACCCACCCGCGTCGCCGACTCCTTCTATCCGGCTGCTCGGCTCCCTATACTTGGTTGTCCCATGCGCATCGAACGGAACCTCAACGCGCTCACGGACCACCTGAACCAGGCCCGCGAGGAGCTTCGGATCGTCGAGGAGCAGATCCTCTTCCAGATGGACGTCGTCGAGGAGACCAAGACCCGGATGCTGGTGTCGGAGACGCCGCTCGCCGACCGCGACCACCACGAGGCCCGTGCCGACCACGAGCGGATGCTGAAGGAGCGGGCGCGGATCCAGGCGCGGATGGCCGAGCTCCAGCGAGAGCAGGACCGTCTGTTGGACCGGATGCTCGGATCCCGTACCTGACCCGCTTCGGCGCGCGAGCGCATTCGGCTCCGGGCGCGTAAGCTCGGGTCCTCGGTGTCACCCTCGGCTGGGCAGGAGAAGCTCATGACGGACGGAACCGCGACCGGCCCGGCGCCGGCCGCCGCCACCACCCCGGCGCGCCCGCGGCCCAAGATCCTCATCGCCGAGGACGAGGCCATCATCCGGCTCGACCTCAAGGAGATGCTGGAGGAAGAGGGCTTCGAGGTCGTCGGCGAGGCTTCCGACGGGGAGGCGGCGATCCGGCTGGCCACGGAGCGAGCGCCGGATCTCGTGATCATGGACATAAAGATGCCGGGCATGGACGGTCTGACCGCGGCCGAGAGGATCGTGGAGGCCGACGTGGCCGCGGTGCTGATCCTCACGGCGTTCTCGCAACGCGACCTCGTCCAGCGCGCCGCCGAGGCCGGAGCGATGGGATACCTCGTCAAGCCGTTCCAGAAGTCCGACCTGATGCCGGCGCTGGACATCGCCCTCGCGCGGTACCAGGAGCTGAGGGTCGTCCGCCGCGAGAGCGCGTCGCTGGCGGATCAGCTGGAGACTCGCAAGCTCGTCGACAGGGCCAAGGGCAAGCTGATGGATAGCCGGGGCCTGAGCGAGGCCGAGGCCTTCCGTCACATCCAGAAGCGGGCCATGGACGAACGAAGCCCCATGCGCGAGGTGGCCGCCTCGATCCTCGAGGACTGAGCCCGCTCCATTCTCTGGGCGTTGCTACTCGCCCTCAGCCTGTCGGTGCCGCGTGTGCCGACACCGGCGGCGGCGGCGGTGGTGGGTAATGGTGATGGGGCGCAGGAGACCTGTGACGCCGACGAGTTCGGCTGTGTCGAGGTCTCCCCCGTCCCGGCGAGGCGCGCGGCGAAGTCGAGACCCGCGGGGCCGTGGTAGAGGCCGCCGTCGATGTGTGCGGAAGATACATCGATCAGGCGCGCGGCCCCCGAGATCTTCCCCATGCGCACGAGGATCTTCATCGCCAGCGCCGTAGCTTCGCCCTCCGCGCCCGACAGACACGCGCGATCCCACTCGCTGAGCTGCATCGCCAGACCCTATCGAGTCCGCGTAGGATGCACGGCTCATGGAGCAGGGATACGACGCCATCGTCATCGGGGCAGGCCACAACGGGTTGACGTGCGCGGCGTATCTCGGCAAGGCCGGGCTGCGCACGATCGTCCTGGAGCGTCGAGACATCGTCGGGGGCGCGACCGTGACCGAAGAGGTGTGGCCGGGCTACAAGGTCTCGACGGCCTCCTACGTCGTCAGCTTGTTGTCCGAGCGCGTCGTCGCGGATCTCGACCTTCAGCGCCATGGCTACCGCGTCTACCCGATCGATCCTGCGTACTTCGCCCCCCTCGAAGGCGACCGTGGCGTCTTGATGTGGGAGGACCCCCGCAAGGCGGCGGAGGAGCTCGCCGGGATCGACGGGCGCGACGCCGCGCGGTATCCGGATTACAGCCGGGATCTCGAGCACCTCGCGCACCTCGTTCGTCCGTTGCTCCATCGCATCCCCCCGGGGGTAGAGATGCGAAGCCTCGGAGACGTGAAGGAAGCGCTCGGGTTGGGGACCTACATGCTGCGCCGACGCAAGGATCTCTCGGCTCTCGTCGATCTGATGACGATGTCGTGCGCGGACTTCCTCGAGCGTTACTTCCGCAACGACGAGATCAAGGGCGTCCTGGCCCCCGGCGGCGTCATAGGCATGTGGGGCGGTCCCATGAGCCCCGGCTCGGCCTACGTCTTGCTCCATCATCGGATGGGCGAGGTCGACGGGATGAGCAGCGCGTGGGGCTTCGTCCGCGGGGGCATGGGAACCGTTGCCGGCGCGATCGCGTCGAGCGCGGCGGCGGCCGGTGTCGAGATCCGCACCGGGGCCGAGGTGGCCGGGATCGGGGTCGATGACGGGAAGGCACGCTCCGTGCGGTTGGCGGACGGCACCGAGCTCTCCGCTCCGATCGTCGCTTCCGGGATCCATCCCCAGACCACCTTCCTCGACCTGGTCGGCCGTGGACACCTGCCGGACGACCTCGTGACCGAGATCGAGCACCTGCGCACCCGCAGCGCCTCGGCGAAGGTCAACTTCGCCCTGTCCGAGCTCCCGGACTACAGCGGGAGACCGGGCCGCGAGCTCGGCCCCCAACATCCGGAATGCATCATCAGCCCGAGCCTGACTTACCTCGAGAGGGCGTGGGACGCCGTGAAGTACGGGCACGTCTCCGAGCGGCCGATGATCGACGCGGTCATCCCGACGACGAAAGACGATTCCATCGCTCCGGAAGGGAAGCACATCATGACGTGCTTCACCCAGTACGTGCCGTACAGTCCGGCCGACGGCCCGTGGGACGGCGCGAAGCGCGATGCGCTGGCGGATCGCGTCGCCGATACGTTCGAGGAGTACGCCCCCGGCTTCAAGGGATCGATCGAGCATCGTCAGGTCTTGACGCCGTTCGACCTCGAGGAGCGCTTCGGCTTGCTCGGCGGCAACATCTTCCACGGCGAGATGGCGCTGGACCAGCTGCTCTCGTTCCGCCCCGCGCCTCAGGTCCCCGCCTACTCGACCCCGGTGAAGGGTCTCTACCTCTGCGGCTCGGGCACCCACCCGGGCGGGGGAGTCATGGGGATCCCCGGCTACAACGCCGCCCGCGTGATAGTCCGCGACAAGAACCGCGCAGACCGAAGGGATCGAGCCCAACGCAGGGCCTAGCACCAAGCTTCGGGTCGCCCGTTACGCTATGCGTAACTGACACCCCAAAGCTAGACGCGGAACTGCGTGAGCGGTGGCGTGTCCAATGCGCGTCTCAACCTCGCCATCACTGTGGTGGGCTCATACTTCAGTTGCAGCCACGTCACCTGAAGCACTCGCCACCCTCGACTTGCAAGCTCACTGACTCGCTTCCGATCGGATTCGAAAGCCCGGCGTCCATCGTGCCAGCGATACCCATCGGCTTCGATCGCGATCCCGAACTCTGGGTAGGCGAGGTCGATGTAGGCGGCGAACGATCCGTCTACGCACGGCCACTGACAGACGGGTATCGGCAGCCCGTCCTGTTTGATCGCTCGCAGCATCAGACGCTCGAACGCGCTCCCGGTGAGACCTTGCTCGGCCTCGCGTTCCGCAACCAGCTTCCTGATCAAGCGGCCACCGGGCCGACCCGGAACGCACAACGCCTCCATCCGCTCGATGAACAGGCTTCTCTTCATTCCTCGCCGGATGGCCGAATCGAGGAGCGCATCGGTCTCCTGCTCGGATAGCCGCCTGGCGCAGTCGATGACCGTCCGAGGCATCGTCGTGACGTGGAGACCGCGCAACTGTGCCCGGTCCTGTCTGGAGACCTCACCTCGCCATGGCGTCAGGCCTCGGGGCATGTTGCGGCGGTCGCGCATCTGGATGTCGATGCCACGCGCGACAGGGAGGTCCAGGTCGAGCAACCGCGCGGCCGTCCGTGCGCACAGGATCCCATCCCGCGACCACAGCTGCCCCGCCCATGCCGCCTGCATGAAGGAGCGTGGGGCGCCTACCAACGCATACACCTGGGGATGGACGCGGCGGAGGACGCCTGCCGTCACCAGCCTGTGGATCGATGGGCCGGATAGTGAGTGGCGCCTCAGCTGTTGAAGATGGATGACGCCGGCTTGGCGCGCCGCGATCCGATGCCACTTCTGTTCCCTCATCTCCCGAGCATCCGCCGCGGGACATCGTCACTCTGTGCCCAGAGCCACAGCTTCGGGTCATGCGTTCCGCTACGCGCAACCGACGCCCCAAAGCTTGGGCCGAACCTGAGGGGAGTCGAGGGAGGGTGCTGCCTGAATCGTTGGGCGCCGGGTTTGGTCAGGCGGCGCTGCTGGGCTCCAGGTGGATCGCTCTCCGTCTCGCTCCCAGCTCCGACACCGTCATCGCCGCCAGCACCAGGGCGGCCCCGACCCACTGGTGCACCAGCAGGCGCTCGCCGAGCCAGAAGGCGGCGAAGACCGCGGCCGATAGCGACTCGCCGGCCAGGATCACCACCGCCCGGGCCGCGTCGATCTTCCGCTGCGCCAGGACCTGGAGAGTGAACGCGACCCCCGAGCCCAGCACTCCGGTGATCGCCAGCAGGTGCCAGATCGAGGCGGCGTCGGCCCCGCGCAGGCCCGGGCCGAGGAGCGCCACGACGAGGTGGAGAAGCGCCGCCGCCGCCATCTGGGCGAAGGACAGCGGCAGGGCGGCGTAGCGGGGGGCGAAGCGGCCGAGGGCCACGATGTGAGCCGCCCACGCGACCGCCGATCCCAGGACCAGGAGATCCCCCGAGTTCAGGCTCAGATCGTCGAGAGCGGGGACCGACAACAACGCCATGCCGGCTACCGAGATGGCCACGGCGACCCACACCCAAACCCCCGTCGCCTCCCGGAAGAGCAGCAGGGCCAGGACCGGGGTGAAGACCACGTAGAGCCCGGTGATGAACCCGGCATTGGTCGCCGTGGTCAGGTCCAATCCCCACGTCTGCAGGGTGTAGCCGAGGAAGATGAAGGTCCCCAGGAGGAGCCCCGGCCCGGCCACACGTCTCAGCGCGGCCCGGCTCAGGTGCCCGCGGGCGAGCAGGGGCAGGGTCGCCGCGACGGCGAGAGCGCCGAGCCCCCGGCTCCACGCCATCGCCGAGAGGATCGGGAGGGAGTCCAGGGCCAGCTTCATCGCCGGGAAGGTCGCCCCCCAGATCGTGGGGGTGAGGTAGATGAGGAAGGGGCTGTCGGCGATCCAGGCCCCGGCCCGGGAGGGACGGGGCTCGGCGAGCGGGGACGGGGTTGAGGTCACGGGCGGCATCCTAGCCAGACGCCCGGGGCAGGCTACTACTCCCGTCGTTGACGCCCGGTTATCATTCCGCTTGCTCTTTCACGAAGCACGACGGACGTGCCCGGTAGCGGGCCGGGACGCCTTACTAGGGGGGACCTAGAGATGCGCAGATGGCTCATCGCCGTACTGACCCTTCTCCTTCTGACCGCGGCCGCCTGCGGCGAGGGCGACACCGAGGTCGGGGACGACAACGGCTCCGATACGGGCGGGCAGGAGGAGGTCGAGTTCACCACGATCGAGGAGGGCGTCCTCAAGGTCGGTTCGTGTCTCGACTACGCGCCGTTCGAGTTCTTCGAGGAAGGCGCCGAAGAGCCGACCGGCTTCGACGTCGAGATCGTCGACGCCATTGCCTCGGAGCTCGATCTCGAGGTCGAGTGGACGAAGGCCAACTTCGAAACGATCTTCACCGCGCTCCAAGGGGGCCAGTTCGACATGGTCGCGGCGGCGTCGACCATCACGCCGGAGCGGGAAGAGATCGTCGCCTTCTCCGACCCCTATTTCAACGCGCGTCAAGGGCTCTCCGTCCAGTCCGGAGGCGAGATCACCGGACAGGGCGACCTTGGCGAGGGTCATACGGTCGGCGTCCAGAAGGGTACGACCGGAGAAGCTTGGGCCAAAGAGAACCTGGTGCCGAACGGCGTCGAGCTCAAGAGCTTCGAGTTCGCTCCGGACGCGTTCGCCGACCTCGAGGCAGGCAACGTGGATGCCGTCGTGAACGACGAAGGCTCGTCCATAGCCGAGGTCGAGGCGCGTAGCGGGCTCGAGGTGATCGAAACCATCGACACCGACGAGAACTACGGTCTGGCGCTCCCGCAGGACAATCCGGAGCTCAAGGAAGCGGTGGACCAGGCGCTTGCGACCGTCATCGAGGACGGGACCTACGAGGAGATCTTCCTCAAGTACTTCCCGGACCTGCCCGTCCCGGACGAGTTCGCGGCCGCCTGAGCGGATAGCGCAGACGGATCGGACGCGCTCCCTTGACGGGGCGCGGCCGATTCCGTTCCATACGAGGGTGATCACATGGCGGTAGCCACGGCCGAACCAGCCCGCCCTCCCGACGTCCGGGGGCCCACCGCGCCGCTCCCCCTGTCGATCTTCGCACTCGGCATCGCGGCTCTGGTCGTCGTAGCCGGAGGGCTACTAGCCGTCCAGATCGCGTATGCGGTCAACGGCGCGCCCGAACTCACCGAGCACTGCCTCGTGAACGGGCTCACCGAGAACCAGACCGGTTCTCTCGGCGTATGTCACATCGTGGAGGCCTTCAGATCGTCCGCGTTGACCGTCGTCCTCCTCGTGGGCATGGCCGTGGGAGCCGTGGCCGTCGTTGCGGGCTTCTCGATCAACGCGCGGATGCCTACGAGGCGACAGCGCGAGCACGCGATCGCCGGTGGGGTTCTGGGGATCCAGGCGATCGTCCTTGGAGTGCTTCTCTTCTGGTTCCGGGCCGGCAAGGTCACGATCTTCTCGCGCAGCTTCCTGAACATCGCGGTCCTCGAAGGCTACGGCGACGATTTCCTGACCGGAGCCAAGAACACGCTTTACCTGGCGTTCGGAGGTGAGGTCGGGGGGATCATCCTCGGTCTGATCTTCGCGGTGCTCACGCTGTCGACCCGCCGGGTCGTCCGGGCCCCGGCCCGTGCTTACATCAACTTCTTCCGCGGCACGCCGTTGATCTGGCAGCTCGTGACCTTCTATTTCGGCGTCAACCTCGGCCTCGGCCTCAAGCTGGGCACGATCCAGGTGGGGCTCATCGTCTTCACGTTGAACACCGGGGCCTATGCCGCCGAGGTGTTCCGAGCGGGCATCCAGTCGATCGAGCGGGGACAGATCGAAGCAGCGCGGTCGTTGGGTATGAGCTATCTGCAATCGATGCGTTACGCCATCGTTCCTCAGGCCGTGCGCCGCGTGATACCGCCGTTGATGAACGAGTTCGTCATCCTGATCAAGGACACGGCATTGATCGTGGCACTGGGGCAAACGCTGGGGCAGCGCGACATCTTCTCCGTAGCGCGCCAGATCTACTCGTCGACGTTCAACGCGACCGGGTTCATGGCCGCCGCCGCCGGTTACCTGATCGTTACTCTTCCGCTGATCCGCCTCGTCAACATGGTGGAACGCAAGCTCCGCAGCGGATTGACGGGGATCGTCGGGCAATGAGGCAGCGACCGCTCAACGACGACGGGACGCTGGTGCGCCTCGAAGGGATCCACAAGTGGTTCGGCGACCTGCACGTGCTCAAGGGCATCGACCACAAGATCCATTCCGAACAGGTCGTGGTCGTCATCGGCCCTTCCGGCTCGGGCAAGTCGACGCTGTTGCGATGCATCAACATCCTGGAGGAGCCGACGCAGGGCAGCGTCATCTTCAACGGCCAGGACATCACGGATATCAGGACCGACCTCAACAAGGTCAGGACGCAGATCGGGATCGTCTTCCAGGCCTATAACCTGTTCCCCCACAAGACCGCGATGGAGAACTGCATGCTCGCGCTCAAGAAGGTCCTGAACATGGTGGACGACGAGGCCCAAGAGAGAGCGATGACCGAGCTCAAGCACGTCGGCCTGGAGCAAAAGGCCGACGCCTATCCGTCCCAGCTCTCCGGTGGGCAGCAGCAACGGGTCGCGATCGCTCGCGCTCTCGCCATGAGGCCCCAACTGATGCTGTTCGACGAGGTCACCTCCGCGCTCGACCCCGAGCTCGTCAAAGAGGTCCTCGACACGATGAAGCGTCTCGCCGACGAAGGGATGACGATGGTCGTCGTTACGCACGAGATGGGTTTCGCGCGTGAGGTCGGAACGCATCTACTCTTCATGGACGATGGGAAGATCGTGGAGGAAGGAGAACCGAGGGAGGTCTTCGAGCGCCCGCAGGATGAGCGAACGCAGTCCTTCCTGTCGCATGTCCTCTAGGACCCTCGTCGCCCTCGTCGCAGCAGTGGCGATGACGGGTTGCGCGGCGGGTGCCGGAGATGGTTCCGATCGGCCCAAGCTCGCACCCTCGATCAGGGATCTCCGTACCGAGGACACGACGGGACCGTACGTCTCGGTCGCCGTCGACAACCACTTCCACGACGTGCACCCCGAGGACAACATCAGGATCGCCGCCGACCGGCCTTTCATCGTCAAGAACCAGGGCAGCAACCTGCACAACGTCACGATCGCGGGGACGGATGTCGACGAAGATCTGAAGCCCGGCGAACAGATCGAGTTCGACCCGGCCGGGGAGGAGCTAGGGGTGGGACCTCACACGATGATCTGTCGCATCCACGCCAACCAGGGGATGACGGGGCAGTTCGTCGTCTTCGAGGATATCTAGGCGGCGGGGCTCGCCTCGGAGCGGGTACGGGGGTCGCACTCGAGCATGTCGACGTAGTCGAGGGCCGCACCGACGAGGTCGAAGCGGCCGACCAGCGTCCCGTCCAACCAGACGAGCCAATCCCACCCGTCTTGGGAGATCCTCACTTCCGGCCGGTACGTCATCGTCCCCACTCCTCAATCCCAACCCGAAGTCAACGTACGTCCGCCGCGAGGTCAACGGTAGTCCGCTTTAGTGCGTATCTACCGGATTTGGGATCCGGCCGGGACGGCTAGACGGCTTCGACGATCCCGGCTATCACCGGGCCGATCAGGAGGGCGGGAAGGAGGGCTACGACTCGGACCCGCGCGATGTCGAGGAGACGCAGACCGATGCCCAGAACGAGCAGGCTCCCGACCGCGCCGAGCACGGCGAGTACCTCGGTGGTCATCAGCGGCTCGACGAGGGCCGCCGCCGCGGTGAGACCGCCCTGGTAGACGATCAGGGTCGCGAGAGACGCCAGGACCCCCCATCCGTAAACCGATGCGAAGCCGATCGCCGCGAAGCCGTCGAGCGCGCTCTTGATAGCGAGGAGGCGGACGCTCACGCCCAGCCCATCCTCGATCGCGCCGACGATCGTGAGCGGGCCGACACAGAACACCGTTGATGCCACCACGAAGCCCTCGATGAACATCGTGTGCGTGTCTCGATCCTCCGACCTCACGAAGCGCTTCCGCAGGCGCTCGCCGACGGACTCGAGTCGTTCCTCCAGTCCGAGCCCCTCTCCGACCAGACCTCCGGCGATCATGGCAACGATGAGGATGACGAATCGGCGCAGGCCGTCGTCCGCGTCGAACAACGGCTCCATGCTGACGACGGCGACCGCCACGGTCACGAGCCCCAGGCCCTGCATGATCGTGCGTCGCATCCGCTCCGGAAGGCGATCGCCGATCACGACCCCCAGCAGCCCGCCGGCCAGAACCGTGGCGACATTGATGACGGTGCCGAGGCCGTTCACGGCACCACTTTCCCGGATCTGAGCATCCGTGGAAGCTAGCAGGCGCGTTGCGCCCTAGTCTCCGTTGATCATGGCCGAGGTTCCCGCCGGTCTCGCCGCGCTGAACGAGGAGGTGGTGACCTGCCGCGCCTGCCCTCGACTGGTGGACTGGCGCGAGAGCGTTGCCCGGGAGAAGCGCGCCTCTTTCGCGGGTGAGACCTACTGGGGGCGACCGGTGCCCGGTTTCGGCGACATCGCCGGCCGGTTGCTGGTCGTCGGCCTGGCCCCCGCCGCGCACGGCGGCAACCGTACCGGCAGGATCTTCACGGGAGACCGCAGCGGCGACTGGCTCTTCGCATCCCTGCACCGGACGGGTTATGCGAACCAGCCGACCTCGGTCTCCGACGACGACGGCCTGGAGCTGACGGACTGCTACATCAGCGCGGTCGTGAAGTGCGCCCCGCCGGCGAACAAACCGGCGCCGGACGAACGCGACCGTTGCCTTCCGTATCTCGTACGTGAGCGCGTCTTGATGACCAACCTAAGGGTGGTCGTCGCCCTGGGATCCTTCGCCTGGGATGGTTATCTTCGGCTGGTTGCCTCCGCCACCGGCCGATCCGTTCGGCCCAAGCCTCGCTTCGGTCACCTCGCCGAGGCGCGCGTCCGCGACGAGATCCTGTTGGGCTCGTTCCATCCCAGCCAGCAGAACACCTTCACCGGCAAGCTCACGGAACCGATGTTGGACGCGGTGTTCACACGGGCCCGAGAGATCGGCGCTACGCGGAGCTGACGGCGGTGCCCTCGAACAGGGCTTCCAACCTAGCGACCTCGGCCTTGGGCGCTACCCGGCGGAAGTGGTTCGACTCCGCGTCCCAATCCTGGAGGATCCGTCCGGCGAGGGCCGACCCGGTGGCTTCGAAGTGGCGCCGGATGACGCGCTCCAGCGAGGCCAGTTGGCCGACGGTGGGCTCGTACGCCGCAACGAGCTGCGGGTTCAGACGACCCTCGAGCGTCCGCTCCGGGTCGTATGCGTAAGCCTCGCCTCCGCTCATCCCGGCCCCCATGTTGCGACCCACGGGCCCCAGGATGACCACGGCACCCGACGTCATGTACTCGCAGGCATGGTCGCCTGCGCCTTCGACGACCGCGACGGCTCCGGAGTTGCGCACGGCGAAGCGCTCGCCCGCGCGCCCGGCGACGTAGAGCTGCCCCCCCGTCGCTCCGTACAACACGGTGTTCCCGACGAGGTAGGGATCGCCCACGTCGTTGGCCGGCGGAGCGATCACGATCCGGCCTCCGCCCATGCCCTTCCCGACGTAGTCGTTGGCCTCGCCGGTCAGCGCCAGCTCGATGCCCTCGGACAGCAACGCCCCGAACGACTGGCCGGCTTCGCCGGTGAACGCGGCCCGCACGCGTCCGGGGGGCCGAGCCGCCCCGAACTCGACGCACGCGGCAACGCCCAGACGCGCGCCGACCGTGCGATCGGCGTTCGTGATGGCGTAGGAGAGCTCGATCGAGTCGTCGGATCGCAGCGCCTCGAGCGCTTCGGCGAACAAGCGGTCGCCGAGCGCCGACCGCGGCCGCTGCATCTCCAGCGAACCGGTGAACCGTCGCTCTCCGGCGGGGGGATCGAACAATAGGGCGCCCACTTCGAGCGACCGTGCGCGCTCCTCGAGATCACGTTTCTTCACCAGGTCCGTCCGGCCGATCGCCTCCTCCAACGTTCGGAGCCCCAAGGACGAGAGCAACAAGCGAACGTCCTCGGCGACGAGCATCAGGTAGCGAGCGACCATCTCCGGGGTCCCCGCGTACTTGGCGCGGAGCGCCGGATCCTGCGTCGCTATGCCGACGGGACAGGTGTTGCGATGGCACGTGCGTACCAGGATGCAGCCTTCGGCGATGAGCGCGGCGGTCCCGAACGAGAACTCGTCCGCGCCCAAGACGGCGGCGAGCACGATGTCGCGTCCCGTCTTCAGACCGCCGTCGACGCGCAGGCGGGTCCGTCCGCGGAGGCCGTTCTCGACGAGGGCCCGTTGGGTCTCGGCCAACCCGATCTCCCACGGCATCCCGGCGTTCTTGATCGAAGAGAGAGGGCTGGCGCCGGTTCCTCCGTCGGCGCCCGAGATGTGCACGACATCGGCGAGGCCTTTCACGACGCCCGCCGCGATCGTGCCGACGCCCTCCGACGCCACGAGCTTCACGGATACCGCTGCTCGGGCGTTCGCCTGCTTGAGGTCGTAGATGAGCTGTGCGAGATCTTCGATCGAGTAGATGTCGTGGTGCGGGGGAGGGGAGACGAGCGCGATGCCGGGGATGGTATGGCGTAGCCGAGCGATCTCATCGCTGACCTTCTTGCCCGGGATCTGGCCTCCCTCGCCGGGCTTGGAGCCCTGCGCCATCTTGATCTGGAGCTCGCGCGCGAAGCCGACATATTCGGGTGTGACCCCGAAGCGGCCGGAGGCGATCTGCTTGATGCCCGAGTTGCGCTCGTCGCGGAAACGCTCCCGCGCCTCGCCTCCCTCGCCGGTGTTCGCCATGCCGCCGATCATGTTGAGAGCCACGGACAGGGTCTCGTGCGATTCGGCGGAGAGAGCGCCGTGAGACATCGCGCCCGTCGAGAAGCGTCGAACTATGGCCGACGCGGGCTCGACTTCCTCCAGGGGTATCGGGGGCCCGGTCGGAGCGAACTCAAGCAGGTCGCGCGGCTCCGACGCGGGGCGACCGTCGGTGATGTCGGCGAACTTCCGGTACGCGGGGTCGTCGCCGCGGGCGGCGCGGCGGAGGGCGTGCGCCGCGTCCATCTCCTCGGTGTCCTCGACCTTGAGGCCGACCGTCTCGTGCAACGAATCGATCACGTCCGGGTTCAGGGCGTGGAACTCGCCGCCCCGTTTGAACTTGATGAACCCGGTGTTGGTGAGGACCGGCTTCGCCCCGTATGCGTCCGCGTGACGAGCGAGGGCGTCCTCACCGAGCATCTCGAAGGTCAGACCGTGCAGGGTCGACTCCACGCCGGGGAAACAAGCGTCGATTACGTCGTGGCCGAGGCCCATGGCTTCGATGATCTGTGCGCCACGGTACGAGTCCACCGTGGCGATACCCATCTTCGACATGACCTTCATCAGCCCGTCTTCGATCGCGTGTACGAAGTTGCGCTGAGCCTGATCGACGTCGACATCCCCGCCCAGACGCCCGCGCTTCGAAAGTTCTGCTATGGAGTTGAGAGCCAACCTCGGCGAGACGAGGTCGGCGCCGTTGGTGATCAGGCAGGCGGCGTGATGCGTCTCTCGCACGTCTGCGGCGTCGACCACTATCCCGGTCAACGATCGCGCCCTTTCCGCTATCAGGCGATGGTGAACCATGCCTGCCGCGAGGGCGGACGGCACGGGCGCCCGCGTCTCGCTCATCGCGGCGTCGCTGATCACGAGTACCTCCCACCCGGCCTTGACCGCAGCCAGCGCCTGCCGGGTTAGGTCCTCGCATGCTTCGCGCAGGCCCCCGGGGCCCGCGGCCACGTCGAAGGTGGCGTCGAGCACCTCGGCTCCCTCGGCGATCAGCTCCTGTACGGAGGACGGGAACAGCACGAAGGACGGGTATTCGCGGATCGCGGCGGAGTCGGGACGTTCGTGAAGGACTTCCGCGCGCCTGCCCAGCCGGCTCGAGATCGACATGACGTGTCGTTCCCGCAGGTGGTCGATCGGCGGGTTCGTCACCTGGGCGAATCGTTGTTTGAGGAAACCGAACAATGGGCGCCGATGTTCGGCGAGAGGGGGCTGGGCCGTGTCGTCGCCCATCGAGGACGTCGGCTCCGTCCCCTCGGTGGCCATCGGCCTGATCACCACGGTGAACTCTTCCTTCGTGTAGCCGGTGGCGACCTGATGGGCGACGACGTTTTCCGGGACCGACGCATCGGGTCCGCCGGCAGATCGTTCGGTCAGATGTTCGTCGATCCAGGTGTTGTAGGGCCGACGTAGGGCGAGGCGCCGCTTGATGTCGGCGTCGCGCATCACCCCGCCCTCGTTCGGGTCGACGCAGAAGATCTCGCCGGGCCCCACCTTGCCGCGCTCGACGCGACCGTGGCCCCGCGTCGCGACCACACCGACCTCGGAAGCACAGACCACCAATCCGTCGTCGCAGATCGAGAGTCGGAGAGGACGTAACCCGTTGCGGTCGAGTTGCGCCACGACGCGCACCCCATCCGTCATGACCAGCGCGGCGGGGCCGTCCCACGGCTCCATCAGGGCGGCGTGGTAGCGGAAGAACGAACGCAGGTCCTCATCGAGATCGGCCAGCCCTTCCCACGCGGAGGGCACGAGCATCGTCGCTGCGTGCCGGAGGTCGCGGCCCCCACGCGTCAGTAGCTCGAGCGCCTCGTCCAGCATCCCCGAATCCGATGAGTCCGGGTCGACCGCGGGGATCAGCAATTGCTCGGGGGCAAGGTCCTCGGCGCCCAAACGACCTTCACGCGCGCTCATCCACGCGCGGTTGCCGCGGATCGTGTTGATCTCGCCGTTGTGGCCGACGAAGCGGAACGGCTGGGCGCGCTCCCAGGTAGGAGACGTGTTGGTCGAGTAACGCTGGTGGAAGATGCTGAACCAGGCCTCGTAGCCCGGGTGTTTCAGATCCGGATAGAACTCCGCCAGCTGATCCGCCGCGCACAGCGCCTTATAGGTAACGGTGCGGAACGAGAACGAGGCGATGTAGATACGCGAGCCTCTCGTCCGAGCGTGCGCCTCGATGCGGCGCCGAGCTCGGAAGGCACGCCTCTCTCCGTCCTCGACATCGCCTCCGACCGGGCGCAGGACGATCGCCTGTTCGATCGCAGGAGCAGAGAGCCGGGCCTGTGCGCCCAGCGCCTCGGGTTCGACCGGCACGGGCCGCCACCGGACCAGATCCAGGCCCTCCGCTTCGCACGCCTCGGTTACCGTGCGCCGGGAGCCGTCCCGGTCGGTTGGATCGCCGAACACCATGGCCACCCCGACCCGATCGTCCAGGTCTGCATGGTCGGGCGCCAGCACCGGCAGGCCGATCGGCAGGAGGAGGCCGGCGCCATCGCCGGTGCGATCGTCGGAGGCCGTGGCACCACGATGACGGACCCTTCGGAGCGCCTCGAGGGCGTGTTCGACCATCTGGTGCGATGCCCGGCCCCGGGCGTCGGCCACGAAGCCGATCCCGCAGGCGTCGCGTTCGTATCGTCTCGGATCGTGGGTCCCCATAGCCGCCTTCCGGACGCCTGGGGGAAGAAAAAGGAAAGGCGCCCCACTTGGGAGCGCCTTTGCTCGTATATGTCGTCGGTCAGTTCACCCTACCAGCCCCGGGGTTGTCAACGACCCTTAGGCGGCGGCGCGAGCCTCCACCGTGACCGGCTTGACGGAGGCCGGAACGCCTCGCGTCCGACGCAGGAAGATCGTGCCGACGGGGATCAGGTACGCGAAGTAGGCGATCAGCATCTCGATCGACGGGTTGGGCGACCAGCCGAACAGTCCCTTCAAGAAGTCGCCGAAGGTCGACTCGTCCGGGTTGAGCCACGTCACCGAGCTGATGTCCCAGACGTGCTCGAGCGCCGTCGGGATGAGACCAACCTCCTGGAACTCGTGGATCCCCTTCGCGAGGAGACCGGCGGCGAACAACAGCACGAGGATCCCCGTGACCCGGAAGAAGGCGCGGAGGTTCACGCGACGCGAGCCGAGGTAGACGAGGTAGCCGATGGCGGCGGCGGCGGCCAGGCCGACCAGGCCGCCGGCGAAGACGGCGGCGTTCGACTCGGTGCCGACGGTCGCGGACAGGAGGAAGAGGGCCGATTCGAGGCCCTCTCGCAGGATCGCGATGAAGGCGATCAGCGCCAGGGCGGTCGTGGATCGCGCCGCCAGGGCGGCGTCGACCTTCGACTGCAGGTTGCCCTTGATGCTGCGCGCCTGACGAGCCATCCAGAAGATCATCCACGTCAGAACGCCCGCGGCGGTGAATGCGATCAGGCCCTCGACGATCTCTTCCGTCTCGCCCTCGAGCCCGCCGACGGCGGAGAAGATGGCGATCCCGGCGACCAGCGCGACCAGGACGCCTCCGGCGACGCCGGCCCACACCGTCTTGAACTGTTCCTTCCGCCCCAGGGTCCTGAGGTACGCCAGGACGATGGCGACGATGAGAGCGGCCTCGAGGCCCTCTCGAAGCATCAACAAGAACGAACTGCCCACGGCTCTGCCTCCTGTTCGGGTGACCGTAGAGGGGAGGTTAGGCCACCCTTACATGAGCCGTCAAACGAGCCTAAGACAAGATCCAGAGGTTGTCGGCGAGATGGGGGCCGAGCGCCACCCGGTCTCCGGCGACCTCCAGGGTCCGGGTGCCGTCGGGGCCCACCTCCACGAGGGTCAGCTCGTGGCCGGGCATCAGCTTGTGGTCCTCGAGGTACCTCATGACCTCGCCGTCGAGCTCGACGTCTTCGAGCAGTCGCTTCAGCGTCCCCCTGTCGCCCGGCGCCATCGACGCGACCGGCTTCAGGTCCGACCACGGGATGGCGGAGTCGGCCCCCGGTATGGGGTTGCCGTGGGGACACGTCGGGTCGCCCTCGATCCGGTCCAGGATCGCGTTCTCGACCTCGGGGGTCATGACCTTCTCCCAGTCCTCGGCCAGGTGATGGCACATGTGCCACGGGATCCCGAGGATGTCGGTCAGCATCCGCTCGGCCAGCCGATGACGTCGTACCAGGGTCTCGGCTACGGGGCGGCCCTCCTCGGTCAGCGCGAGCACCCGGTCCGGCCCGACGACGACGTAGCCGTCGGCGACCAGGCGTTTGATCCCTTCGGAGACGGTTGCCGGAGCGAGGTGGAGACGTTCTCCGATACGAGCCTGGAGGATGCGCTGGCCCTCCTCCTCCAGCTCGTAGATGGCCTCCAGGTACTCCTTGGACGCCGGGTTGAGATCGCGTAGGTCTGGTGACGAGGGATCCATCGCACCCGAATCGTATATTGGCTGAGACATGACTCCCAAGTCTGCGAAGAAGCGTCCGAAGCTTCTGCTCGTCGACGGTCACTCCCTCGCCTTCCGCGCGTTCTACGCCCTTCCCGAGGACCTCACGACAACCGACGGGACCCACACGAACGCCGTCTACGGCTTCACGGCGATGCTGATCAAGATGCTCCAAGAGGAGAAGCCGGACTACATCGCGGCCAGCTTCGATCTCGGCGGGAAACCGAACGAACGTAAGGAGATCTACTCCGATTACAAGGCCAACCGGGTGGGGGAAGCGCCGGAGCATTTCACGCCGCAGGTACCTCTCATATATGAGGTCCTGAAGACGCTTCGGATCCCGATCTACGGCATCGAGGGCCACGAGGCCGACGACATAATCGCCTACCTCGCCAAGTGCACCGAGGCCGAGGGGGTCGACGTTCGCATCGTCACCGGCGACCGTGACTTCTTCCAGTTGGTGAACGAGAACATCCACGTCCTCTACAACCGGCGCGGGATTAGCGACATCGTGGACATGGATGCGAAGGCCGTGGAGGCGCGCTACGGGGTGCCGCCCATCAAGTACGTCGATCTCAAGGCTCTCGAGGGAGACAACTCCGACAACATCCCCGGGGTCCCGGGGGTCGGCACCAAGACGGCCGCCAAGCTCGTGCAGAGGTACGGAAGTGCCGAAGGGGCGGTGAGCCATTCGGACGAGCAGACCCCGAAGCTCGCGCAGAACCTGGCCGCGCACGGCGATCAGGTGGCCATCAACAAGGAGCTCACGACGTTGCGCCCCGTTCCCCTCGAGGGGGTCGGTCTCGAGGACCTGAAGATGGGGGCATGGGACCTCGATGAGATAGGCGAGTTGTTCAAGTCGCTGGAGTTCAGAACCTTGCTGGAACGTCTGATGTCGGATCTGCCCGACACGGCTCAGGGCGAGGGCGAACCATTCGAGTTGGAGGTTCGGACCGTAGCGACCGTCGTGGAGCTCGAGGAGCTGGCCGGTGAGCTCGGCCATGCCGGAACGTTCTCGGTCGAGGCGGTTCCCTCGGCCCCCCGTTCCGGTCCCCGCCAGATCGCGTTCTCGTGGGGTGAGGATCGGGTCGTCTTCGTGCCCCTCGGGTCGAGAGGCGTTTCGGAGGAGGAGGTGGCCGCGGCTCTGGGTCCGGTCCTCGCCGGGAAGGGCACGCGCAAGCGTGCACACGGCGCTCGCGAGATCCTGTTGTCCTTCGAGGCCATCGGGCTGGAGCTCGACGGTCTGGAGCTCGATACGCACGTCGCCTCCTACCTACTTGATCCCGCGGCCTCCGGCTACGCTCTCGAAGAGATCGCTCGCAAGTACACGGGCCGCGAGCTCAAAGCGGTGGGATGGGCCGACGAGGACGAAGACGCGCAAGGCAGGCTGGCCCTCGGGGCTGAGACCTCCGCGCAGCGTGAGGCCGAAGAGTTGGGGCTACGGGCTCTTGCGGTCGCCGAGATCGCCGACGCGGTCGTCCCCGAGCTCGAACGTCTGGGGATGCTCGATCTCTACCGGACCGTCGAGCACCCTCTGATCCCCGTCCTGGCGCGGATGGAGGGCGTCGGGGTACGGATCGATCTCGACTATCTGGCCGAGATGGCCCGGGATCTCGACAAGCGCATCTCGGAGCTGGAAACGGAGTGCTACGAGCTCGCGGGGGAGCGCATCAACCTCGGTTCTCCGAGTCAGCTCCGCGTCTTGCTTTACGAGAAGCTGGGGCTCAAGACGACGCGCCGCACGAAGACTGGTCTCTCCACCGACGCACGCGCGCTGCAGCAGCTCGTCGATCAGCATCCCTTCGTCGGCAAGCTCCTCGACTACCGCGAGCTGGCGAAGCTCAAGAACACCTACGTGGACGCTCTGCCACCGTTGGTGGATCCGCGCGACGGTCGTGTACATACGACGTACGACCAGACGTCCACGACGACCGGACGACTATCGAGCACGAACCCGAACCTACAGAACATCCCCGTGCGTACCGATCTCGGGAAACAGATCCGGCGCGCCTTCATCCCTGAAGAAGGAAACCTGTTGCTGTCGGCCGATTACTCGCAGATCGAGCTGCGCGTCATGGCTCATCTCTCAGAGGACCCGATCTTGCTCGAGGTGTTCGCAGAGGGCAAGGACGTACACACCGAGACCGCGTCGCGCATCTTCGACCTGGATCCCGGGGAGTTGAGGACGCACCATCGCTCTACGGCGAAGATGGTGAACTACGGGCTTAGCTACGGGATGGGCGCACCCGGACTGGCGGAACGATTGAACATCCCCGTGGATGAGGCGCGCGGCGTCATGGACGCGTACTTCGAGGTTTTCGAAGGCGTGAACGAGTTCCTGGAGCAGATCGTCAAGCACGCCCACACCGACGGGTTCACGACCACCATGTTCGGCCGGCGCCGGTACCTGCCCGAGTTGGGAAGCGGCAATCCACGCGTGCGGGCGATCGGGGAGCGCCAGGCCCTCAACGCGCCGATCCAGGGCACCGCCGCCGACATCATGAAGTTGGCGATGATCAACGTCGATCGGGCTCTGGTCGGATCGAAGCTGGGGACGAAGATGATCATGACGGTGCACGATGAGCTGGTCTTCGAGGTGCCGCGCGATGAGGCGGACGAGGCCCGGGCCCTGGTCGAAAGGGAGATGACGGGCGTATGCGACATGAAGGTCCCCCTCGCGGTCGACGTTTCGGTCGGAGAGAACTGGGCGGCGGCGAAGGATTAACGCCGGCGCTACGCATGTTTGTGTAGCCGCGTCCCCTGGCTGTTTCCAGATCGTTCCATCAGCATGGAGTCCTGATGAGGACATCCGATCGGGAAGGGTCGATCCGGGGCTCGCTGAGGCGCGGGATCACCCCCCGCTACGTGCTGGAGCTCGCGCTCGAGGTCATGTCCGATGCGGTCGTCGTCCTGAACCAAGAGGGCGAGATAGTCGGGCTGAACCGGCATGCACAGGAGTTGTTCGGGTATCGAGCGGAGGAACTTCTGGGCGAGTACCTGGAGGTGCTCGTCATCGACGCGGCCCGCCGGCGTGGCCCGGGGGGCCGCGAGCTCGATCTGACGCGGAGCCGGTTACCGGAGCCGCTCGGGCGGAGGCGGGACGGCAGTCGGTTCCCGATCGATATCGGCTTCCAGACGATCGAGACGGAGCGAGGGGCGATGACGCTGACGACGTTCCGCGACATCTCGGAGCGTCGTCAGATCGACAAGATGAAGTCCGACTTCATCCAGAACGCGGCGCACGAGTTGCGCACGCCGCTGGCGGCCGTCGCCGGTCTGGTGTCGGTGCTGTCACAGCACCGTGGCTCGATGAGCGATGACCAGCTCGACAACACCCTCATCGCTCTCCAGAAGCAGGGGGAGCGAGCCAGGGGCATGGTCAACAACCTGCTCGATCTGACGCAGCTGCAGCATGGGCATCTCGAACTTGCCATCGAGGACGTCGCGATACGCGCCGCGTTGGAGTCCGTACTGGAGGGGCATCCTGCACCGCCCGAGATCGAGATCGAGTTCCAGATGGCCGAGGAGGCGATCATCCGGGTGGACGCTCGGCGTTTGACGCAGGTGATCGTGAACCTCTTGACGAACGCTTATCGATCCGGTGCCGCGCGCGTCCGGATCGAGGGAGCGTCGATGCGCAAGCAGGTCTTGATCCGGGTCGAGGACGACGGTGAAGGCGTCTCACCAGAGCTTCGTGATGGCCTCTTCGAACCCTTCAGCCGAGGGTTCAACCGGGGCCCGGAAGGCTCCGGCCTCGGGCTTGTCCTCGGCCGTGACCTGGTCGAGGCCTTCGGAGGCGACCTGTGGCACGAACCGGTCGAGCCGCACGGGTCCCGCTTCAACATCAGGGTCCCCCGTTCCGACTGAGCCGACCTTCGATCACGCTCCACGTGTAGGCGGGAATCGCCGGGGCACCCAAGCCCAGCCCGGTAACGGGCCCCGATCTGCCGCTACGGCTGCCGTGCTTGTGCGTTTGAGCAGGTCACCACGCCGCACGTATACTTCGCCACGCCTCCGCCGGGACGGGGGCGAATCTTTGTAAGGAGGAGTCCACCTACATGACCGAAGAGCAAGACCGGGCTGCGGAAGCCACGGAAGCCACCCTGCCGGACGGCAGCGGAGGCGTGATCACCCGAACCGCCCCCTCGACCTCGGGCGAGACCTTCGCCGGAGGGGTCATCGTCGAGAACGACGTCGGCGACAGCCCGGAAGAGCTGATGGCCGCCATCGAAGCAACCATCCGCCCGTTCGACGAGGGCGGACTGGTCACCGGACACATCGTCAAGATCGACAAGGACGAGGTCCTGCTGGACATCGGCTACAAGTCCGAGGGCGTCATCCCACTGCGTGAGTTGTCCATCCGCAACGACGTCGACCCCCACGAGGTCGTCTCGCTGGGCGACGAGGTGGAGGCCCTGGTCCTGCAGAAGGAGGACGCGGACGGCCGTCTGATCCTGTCCAAGAAGCGGGCCCAGTACGAGCGTGCCTGGGGCAGGATCGAGGAGATCAAGAACGTCGACGGCACCGTCAGTGGCGCCGTTATCGAGGTCGTGAAGGGTGGCCTGATCCTCGACATCGGCCTCCGCGGCTTCCTTCCCGCGTCGCTCGTGGAGATGCGTCGCGTGCGCGACCTGCAGCCCTACGTCGGCAAGGAGCTCGAGTGCCGCATCATCGAGCTCGACAAGAACCGCAATAACGTCGTGCTTTCACGTCGCAAGTTCCTGGAGGAATCGCAGGCGGAGCAGCGTCAGGAGTTCCTGACCTCGCTCGCCAAGGGCGAGGTTCGCACGGGCGTCGTTTCCTCGATCGTCAACTTCGGAGCGTTCGTGGACCTGGGTGGCGTCGATGGACTGGTCCACGTGAGCGAATTGTCGTGGAAGCACGTAGATCATCCCAGTGAGGTCGTCGAGGTGGGACAAGAGGTGAACGTAGAGGTCCTGGACGTGGATCTCGAACGCGAACGCGTATCGCTGTCGCTCAAGGCCACTCAGGAGGACCCGTGGCGCCAGTTCGCCCGGCGTCACGATGTGGGCGACGTGATCGAGGGCCGGGTGACGAAGCTCGTCCCCTTCGGCGCTTTCGTCGAGGTGGACGATGCGATCGAGGGTCTCGTTCACATCAGCGAGTTGGCCGAGCATCACGTCGAGAAGGCCGAGGACGAGGTTCGCGTCCACGATCGCGTTCCGGTCAAGATCATCGACATCGACCTGGATCGTCGCCGCATCAGCCTGTCGCGCAAGCAGGCGATGCCATCGGCAGCGCAAACGGTCGAGGGCGCGGCCGCCGAAGAGATGCAGCTGGAGCGCGAATCTGCCGAGATGGAGGTCGAGGTCCGCGAGGCGTCGGAGGACGCCGGCGTCTCGACGGTGGATCCCGCTCAAGCGCCCCACGACGAGGCCGAGATCGCGACCGCGGCGGAGGGGGCCCCGGACATCGTCGGCACGGAAGCCACCGCCCCCGAGGTCGCGCGGTCGGCCGCCGATGCCGCCGAGGCAGCTCCGCCCGAGGAGGCCGATGAGGCTGCGTACGTTTCCGAGATGACCCGGGAGCGGGCTCCCTCGGACAAGGAGCAGGTCACCGCGGCCGAGCCCGCCGTCGACACGTTGGACGAACGGGTCGCTCAGGAGGAACCGGACACGGTCGGCCCGGAGCCGGGCGAGGCTGCCGAGGACATCCCGACGCCGGCCGCCGAGGGCGGCGAGCCCGGTCCCGAACGCGAGGAGCCCTCCGACCGCGACGACCGTGAGGAGTCGCTGGAGTCCATCGTCCAGGATCTCAAGCGAGAGCGCGGCCAGTAGCTGCGGCGCGTCGTCCACAACCTTGTACGTCGTAGGTCTGACCGGGGGCATCGGTTCCGGGAAGTCCACCTTCGCCGCTCTGCTGGTCGAACGCGGGGCGCAGGTCATCGATGCCGACCAGTTGGGCCGCGACGCCCTGCGCCCGGGAGCACCGGCGTGGCACTCCGTCCTCGACACGTTCGGTGATCAGATCCTCGCCGCGGGCACGATGGAGATAGATCGGGCGCGGCTCGCGGACATCGTGTTCGCCGATAGCAGGAGGTTGGCGGCGTTGAACGCGATCGTTCATCCCGTGATCTTCGGCGGCATCGCCGACGATCTCGATCGACTGAGGGGAACGGACGAGATCGTGATCGTCGACGTCGCGTTGCTGTCGGAGACGGGGCTCGATCGGGGCATGGATTGCATCGTCGCCGTCACGACCAACCGGCAGCTGCGGACGAAACGGCTGCAGCGAGACCGCGGTATGACCTTGTCCCAGATACAAGCCCGCATGGGGGCCCAGAAACCGCCGGAAGAGCTGGAGGCTATGGCCGACGTCGTCGTTCGAAACAACGGCGATCTCGAGGATCTCGCTCGGGAAGCGGACAGGGTGTGGGCCGAGCTCGAGCGCAGACGCGACGCGGCGCGGTGATAGAGGCCGTCTTCTTCGACGCGGGCGAGACCCTGCTCCGGCCACATCCCTCGTTCGCGGAGCTGTTCGCGACGATCTGCACGGAGAGCGACTCGCCGGTCACGCCCGACGAGGTGCGCGGGGTGCAGGAGCGTCTGGCTCCGCACCTCGTGGATCTCGCCGAGGACACGGGGGTGCGGAACCCCACCTTCTCCGACGAGGGGTCGCGGACGTTCTGGACCTTCCTCTACCGGAGGTTCCTGGAGGAACTGGGTTTGGCGGGACGCGGTCTCGAAGACGCCCTGTACGAGCGCTTCTCCGACAGCTCGTCGTACATGCTCTTCGACGACGTTCTGCCGGCACTCGACGCCATGGCTCGCGATCATCGACTCGGCTTGATCTCGAACTTCGAGGGCTGGCTCGAGGAGAGGCTCGTGGAGCTCGATGTGGGACCGCGCTTCGAAGTGACGGTGATCTCCGGTGTGGAACTGATCGAGAAACCCGACCCCGGCATCTACGAGCTGGCCCTGCGCCGCATGGGATCGCCGGCCGAACGCTGCGCCCATGTGGGAGACAGCATCAAGCTCGATGTGGAACCGGCGATGGCTCTGGGGATGCACCCCGTCCTTCTCGATCGGGCGGATCGCTACGCCGACCCTCCGTGTCCGAAGATAACCACGTTGGAGGATCTGCCCCGCCTCGTAGCGAGCCTCTAACGTCCGCATGGCACCGGGCTAGGATGCGCGCGGCATGTCCGATCTGTCCTTCACCAGCGCCACGGAGCTCGCGCGGCTCGTGCGCGAGAGGGCCGTTTCCCCGGTCGAGATCGTGGACGGATGCCTCGATCGCATCGAGAAGATCGATCCGAGCATCAATGCGTTCGTGGCACTCGTCGGAGACAGAGCCAGGGAGGAAGCGCGGCGAGCCGAGGCTCTCGTGATGCGCGGGGGAGAGCTGCCGGCTCTCCTGGGGGTCCCCATCGGGATCAAGGACCTGAACCTGACCGAGGGCATCACGACGACGTTCTCCTCGAAAGCGTTCGCCAACTTCGTCCCGGAGGTGGATCACTCCACCGTGCGGCGTATGCGATCGGCCGGCATGCTCGTGCTGGGCAAGACCAATACCCCGGAGTTCGGGTCGGTCCCCGTTACCGAGTCCGACCTCAACGGCGATTGCCACAACCCCTGGGACCCGGACAAGACGCCGGGGGGTTCCAGCGGCGGCTCGGGGGCCGCGGTCGCGGCCGGCATGGTGCCGGTCGCTCAGGGCACCGACGGAGGCGGCTCGGTTCGCATCCCCGCGTCGTGCTGCGGCCTGTTCGGGATCAAGCCGGCCCGCGGTCGCGTGTCCCATTCGCCCTCCACCGGCGAGGCGTGGTCCGGACTGTCCACCGATGGGGTGCTGGCCCGAACGGTGCAGGACGGCGCCGCGCTGCTCGACGTGATGAGCGGTTACGAGACCGGTGACCCGTACTGGGCTCCCTCACCGGCCCGGCCCTTCGCGGCCGAGGTAGGCCGCGACCCCGGCAACCTTCGGATCGCGTTCAGCGCTATCGCACCCAACGGGGCCTCGCCCGATCCGGAGGTCGCCGCAGCGCTCGCCGATGCCGCCCACCTGCTGGAGGAGCTCGGCCATCAGATGGAAGAGAGCGCTCCGGACTGGGTCGAACCCGAGGCCGCCGGTTTCTATCTGAAGCTGACCTGGTTCGTCAACGCTGCGTACTACGACTTCGACGACCTATCGCTACTCGAGCCGTTCAACCAGGTGTTCGCCGAGCTTGGTCGTGAGACATCGTCGTTCGACTACATCAAGGCACGCGTGAGGGCGGAGCGATACACCAGGAAGGTCGTCGGCTTCTGGAACGACTTCGACCTCCTCCTGACCCCGACCGTCGCACTCCCACCACCCGATGTGGGTTGGGTCATGGAACCCGACGACCCGTGGGACAAGGCGGCTCGCTCGGGGATGTTCATCCCGTACACGCCGATCGCGAACATCACGGGGCAGCCGGCCGTGAACGTCCCGCTCTACTGGAGCGAGACCGGGCTCCCACTGGGCGTGCAGCTGATCGGGCGTCCGGCCGACGAAGCGACGCTCATCCGCGTGGCGTCGCAGCTCGAGGAGGCTCGGCCCTGGGCCGAACGCCGGCCGGCGATGTCGTATCTCGACCACCTGTAGGGGCCGACTCCCGTCTTCGTCGCAAGGCACACCTACACTGCTCGGTATGCCCCCCTTCAAGGTGATCGCCGATTTCGAGCCCGCGGGAGACCAGCCCAAGGCGGTCTCGGAGCTGGCCGGGCGCGTGTTGGAAGGGGACCGGTACAGCACCCTCCTCGGCGCCACGGGCACGGGCAAGACCGCGACGATCGCGTGGGGCCTGGAGCAGATCCAGAAGCCGACGCTGGTCATCGCGCCCAACAAGTCCCTGGCCGCCCAGCTCTGCAACGAGTTCAAGCAGTTCTTCCCGCACAACGCGGTCGAGTACTTCGTCAGCTACTACGACTATTACCAGCCGGAGGCGTACGTTCCGTCCACGGACACGTACATCGAGAAGGACTCGTCCATCAACGACGAGATCGAGCGCCTCCGTCACGCCGCCACCAGTGCGCTCCTCCAGCGCCGCGATGTCCTGATAGTGGCCAGCGTGTCGTGCATCTTCGGTTTGGGTTCTCCCGAGGAGTACCTGAACCAGGTGGTCGACGTGGCTCGCGGCGGCACGGCGGATCGCGATTTCATCACCGACCGGCTCGTTCAGATCCAGTACGAACGCAACGACATCAATTTCGTGCGTGGCAAGTTCCGGGTCCGCGGGGACACGATCGAGGTGTTCCCCGCGTACGAAGAGAAGGCGGTCCGGATCGAGCTCTTCGGCGACGAGGTGGACCGGATCATCACCTTGGACCCACTGACCGGCGAGATCCTAGGCGAGCTCGACCACGTGATGATCTATCCGGCCTCCCACTACGTGGCATCGCGCGACCGGATGGAGCGCGCTCAGGTCTCGATCAAGGCCGAATTAACGGATCGCCTTCACGTACTCGAGAGCGAGAACAAGCTCCTGGAGGCCCAGCGCCTCCGCATGCGGACGATGTACGACCTGGAGATGATGCGTGAGATCGGGTTCTGCTCCGGGATCGAGAACTACTCCCGGCACATCGAAGGTCGCGCGCCCGGCTCCCGGCCCAATACCCTGCTCGACTATTTCCCGGACGATTATCTGGTGGTTATCGACGAGTCGCACGTGACCGTGCCCCAACTGAACGGGATGTACGAGGGCGACATGAGTCGCAAGCGCACCCTGGTGGAGCACGGTTTCCGGCTCCCGAGCGCGATGGATAACCGGCCGCTCAAGTTCGAGGAATTCGTCGACAAGGTCAACCAGGTGGTGTTCATGAGCGCGACACCGGGGCCGTTCGAGCTGCGAGTGTCGGGCCCGACCGTCGAGCAACTCGTCCGCCCTACGGGCCTCGTCGACCCGGAGGTCGTGATACGACCGACGAAGGGTCAGATCGACGATCTCATGGAAGAGATACGCACGACGGTGGCCGCGGAGCAGCGCGTCCTCGTCACGACGCTAACCAAGAAGATGGCCGAAGACCTCACCGATTATCTCCTGGAGTCCGGTATCCGGGTCCGGTACCTGCACTCGGATATCGACACCGTCGAGCGCATGGAGATCCTGCGGGATCTGCGGCTGGGTGAGTTCGACGTCCTGGTCGGCATCAACCTCCTTCGCGAGGGTCTCGACCTGCCGGAGGTCTCCCTGGTGGCCATCCTCGACGCCGACAAGGAGGGCTACCTGCGCTCCCAGACGTCGTTGATCCAAACGATCGGGCGCGCGGCTCGTAACGTCGACGGCCAGGTGCTCATGTACGCGGACGAGGTCACGGACTCGATGCGTCGTGCGATCTCCGAGACGCAGCGGCGGCGCAAGGTCCAGCTCGACTACAACGCCGAGCATGGGATCGACCCGCAGACGATCCGCAAGGCCGTCAGCGACATCCTGATCGACGGGATGGGCCGGCGCCGGGGGACCGCGGTGCCGGACCGATCCAGGTCGCGGCGCAAGGAACCGTTCGGAGGCAGCCCCGACGACCTCAAGCGATTGATCCTCCAGCTCCAAGAGGAGATGCACCAGGCGGCCGAAGACCTGCGGTTCGAGTACGCCGCTCGCATCCGCGACGAGATCAACGAGCTGCGCCGCGAGCTCCGCGAGGTCGGATAGAAGGTCGCCGTTCGAACCGGTTCTACGCGGTGGCTTGGTCCCGGCTCGGTAGCCTTTCCGTCGCGGGTGAGAACGGGATCGTCAGGCTGAACACGGAGCCGCGCTCGTCGGACCGTTCGAGCTTGACTTCCGCACCCATGACCTCCGCCAGCCGCCGGCAGATGTACAGGCCCAGCCCCGTCCCGCCGGTGGTGCGGGTGATCGACTGGTCCGCCTGGAAGAAACGTTCGAAGATGCGTTCGTGCAGGTGGGGCGGGATCCCCGGGCCTTCATCCTCCACCGTGATGACGGCGCGCTCGGCCGATGTCGTCGCTCGGAGCTGGACGGGGGTTCCTTCGGCCGTGTACTTCATCGCGTTGTCGACCAGATTGGACACGATCTGACGCACCTTGTTCTCGTCCGTCTCGACGGCCGGGAAGAGGTCGGGGAGCGACAGCTCTATGTCGTGCGAACCGCGGTGAGAGGAGAACTCCCTCGCGATGTCGCGCAACACGGCGGGCAGGGACACCTCCTTGAAGCTGGCCTGGGCCTCGTTGGACTCGAGTCGGGACACGATCAGCAGGTCCTCGATCAGCTCGCGCAGCTGATCACTCTGCTCGTCGACGATCTGCAGGAACGATGCCAGCTGGTCGGGGCGCAGACGGTTCAGCTTGCGACGGATCGTCTTGACGTAGCCCTGGATCGAGGTGAGAGGCGTGCGGAGCTCGTGGGAGACCGAGGCCACGAAATCATCCTTGAGCCGGTTGACCTCCTGCAGGTGCTCGAGCGATTCCTCGAGCGTGGCTACCAGGCGAGCGTTCTCGAGAGAGATGCTCGCGTGGCTTGCGAGCGTCTCCAGCAGCTTGAGATCCTCGTCGTCGAAGCTGCTGACGTCGCCGAGGCGGTTTCCCACCAGCAGCTTGCCGACGATGTCGGTCTCGACGCGTAGTGGGGCGATCATGCAGTCGCGGATGGCCCGGTCCCCGAAATAGCGAGCCAGGCGCTCGTTCGCTATCGGACGCTTCAGGAGGATGGGTTCGCCTTCCGCCGCGAGCCGGGCCCAGACGCCCTCCTCGGGATGCAGGGATACCGGCTCCTGGATAACGACAACCTCTCCGGGGCCGACCCGTGTCCGCTCCGCGGGGTGGTCGTCGCGCGGGAACAGGGTGATCTCGGCGATCTCGGCCTTGAACATCTCGCGCGCTTGCTCGAGCAGCGACAGCATCACGCTCTCCATCTTCAGCGAGCGCTCGCCGAGACGCGTAGCGCGATAGAGGAGCTCGATGCTCTCGCGCTTCTGACGTTGGGAGCTGTAAGCACGGTAAGCCAGGAACAGCGCCATCGCGGGGATGGCCAGCAGCCACGCAGCTCTGGCGTCGGCCCACATGATGCGAACGCCGACGAGGGCCAGCCCGGTGTTCGTCGCGGTGGTGGCCAGTCCCATGCCGAGGCCCTGCGTGACGTTCTCCAGATGCAGCGTCCGTTCCGATAACGAGATGGCCGCGCCGATGGCGAGGTTGCCGATCACCGCGGTCATGAACGTCACGAAGAAGACGACCAACCAACCCCGAGGGGAGATCGCCGCATCCGCCGACACGAGCATGTGGAAGACGGTGGCCGCCAATCCAACCTCGAGCGAGAAGTGGCTCAGGTTGAAGACGAGCTTCAGGATCGATTGCCGCCGGTGGATGGCGAGGGCGCCGCCGATACCCACCACGGCAGCGAGCAGGAGCTCGTTGGGGGACACGAAGTAGAGGCCGAGCACCAAAGGGATCTCTCCCAGCGAGAAGGTGTAGGCCTCGCGGCGTATCTGGAGATGCACGACCATGACCTCGGCCGCGAAGTAGACGCCGATGAGGGCCCACCAGGGGACGTGCACGGGCGACTCGAGCGTCGGCAGATCGCGCACCCACATCACGTATACGAAGACCGACGCTCCGGCCAGCCCGGCTGCGAGCGCCCATACGCGCGCTGCTCCCGATAGCGACAACCGCTTCCGGCCGGCCGCTGGATCGTCCACGACAGGATCCATGGTGGTTCCCGGCTCTACGACCAGCTAGCGGCGGACCAACTGGCGGCGGACCACGATGCCGCGGACCAACTCGCCGCCGACCACGATGCCGCGGACCAACTGGCGGCGGACCACGATGCCGCGGACCAGCTCGCGGCGGACCAGCTCGCGGCGGACCACGATGCCGCGGACCAACTGGCCGCCGACCACGATGCCGCTTCCCACGCGTTGCCCGACCACGATGCGGCGCACCAGCAACCTCCGGCCCATTCGTTGCTGTTCCACGCCCCGCCGTTCCACGCGTTCCCCGACCACGACGCCGCCGACCACGACGCCGCGTCCCACGGCGCGCCCATGATGTCGTGTTCGCCCTCGACCGTCTGGCCGTCGTCCGTGGTCACATGCAGCGAGCCGCGAGCGCCTTCGAGCGAACCGAGGCCCGTCGCGGAGGCCCAGTCCTGGGTCGCGGCGGGCGTGGGGGAGCGGGTCGCGGCCTTGAGATCGATGAGCCCGCCGCCCTGTGCTGACGGATCCGTGCCGGGCAACGGCGAGGCCGTGTCCTTGAGCAGCGCCTTCACCTGGTCGGGCGAGAGCTCGGGGCGTTGGTCCAGCAGCAATGCCGCTGCACCCGCTACGACGGCCGCGGCCTGGGAAGTGCCGCTGCCCCGGAAGAGACGATCGTTGACCCGGCCCCCGGGGTGCTGCTGGTCGATCAACGAGCCGCCGACGCGGAGGCTGGCGACGGACTTGCCGGGAGCGATCACGTCGGGGTTCCGGATACCGTCGCCGCGCGCCGACCAGGTTGGAACCTCGTCGTCGTCGACGCCCCGCGTCCCCTTCGTATCGTCGGCACCGACGGCCAACACGTAGGGGTCGTATGCGGGATTGTTCATCCGAGCGGAACCGAACTGTGAGTTGCCCGCGGCCACGACCACGACGATCCCGTGGTTCCACGCGGCTTCGGCCGCGAACGTGAGGGGATCCAGCCGGTAGTCCTGTTCCCCGTCCGTTCCATACGCGAGGTTGAGGACCCGGATGTTCATCCCGTTGTCGTTGCGGTGTTGAACCACCCAATCGATCGCCGCCAGCACCTGCGAGACGTCCGTTGCGCCGGAGTGAGCAGCTACCTTCACGTTGACGATCCGGGAATCCGGCGCGACCCCCATGAAGTCGCTCGGATCCCGCTCGTTCGATACGGAACCGTCGCGTCCTGCGATGATCCCGGCGAGATGCGTCCCGTGTCCGTACGTGTCGAGGTAACGGAGGTTCTCGGCCTGTGACTCGAACGAGAGGTCGGCTCCGTTGACGACGTTAGAGGCCGGCATGCCATCGACCGGAGCGACCCCCGAATCGATCAACGCCACATCGACGCCGGCGCCCGTGTAGCCCTCGCTCCACGCAGTGTGTGCCCTGATGGCCTTGTTCGTGTTGAACATCGAGCCCGCATCGGAGCCATCCTCGAAACCGTCCGGTGTGCTCTGAAGGTGGATCCTGCGGTTGGGCGTCGCGGAAGCGACGCCGGCAGAACGGATCAGCGGCTCGAGGGAACCTCGGGGGAGCTCCGCTACGAAGCCGTCGATGATCTCTATGCGAGTTCCCACCGACCCACCCAGGCTCTCGACCGCCCGCTCGGGAGCATCGCCCGACCCGGGGAGCTCGCGCACGATGACCGAAACGGTCGGTGATCCATCGGTTGCTACGGAGGAGAAGGAGGGCAGGTAAACCATGGCGATCGCGATGCAGACCAGTGCAGTCAGCGCCGTGCCCTTTTTCTCGTCTCCCCAACTGATGGCTCGCGCGATCACTGGTCGCTCTCTGTTCGATGGACTTCCCGGGAACGTGCCTGCCTAACGCTACCCCCACTAGTTCATAGGTTGGAGTGCGTAATACTCAATAGTCATTCGGGACTATCAAGCGGGAACCGAAGTGCCTAGCTCGGTCTGCTTGGCCCCGCGGCCGAACCCGGACGTAACCGGACAGAAGCCCCGGCGCGCTCGCCGCCATCGGCGATCTCAGGAGTAGAGCGCGCCGGCCAGCTCCTCGAAGCAGCGATCGACGTCGCCTTCGTCGTTAAAGAAGTGCGGCGAGATCCTGAGGCAATCGGCGCGCCTGTCCACCACCACGTCGCGCTCGAGTAGTCGTGCCACTAGAGCCCCAGCCGCGGGTTCGCCCCCCGGGACCTTGACGCGGACCAGGCCCCCGCGCCGTTCCGGCGTTCTTTCGCTCCGCACCTCCAGGTCCATCTCGTCGGCCCGCCGCAAGACCTCGTCGGTCAGTTCGAGGCTCCGGGCGCGGATGCGATCCACCCCGACCTCCTCGACGATCTCGAGCCCCCCGACGGCCGTCCATGCCTGCGGCAGCGCGTAGGTGCCGGTCTCGAACCGGCGCGCGTCGTCCCGGAACCGCAGCTCCGTGCGATCGAAACTGAACGGGTCCTTCGTCCCGAACCAGCCGACCACGGCCGGCTCCAGCCGCGCGATGAGGTCGCGCCGGCAGTAGAGGAAGGCGATCCCCTGGCCCCCGCACAACCACTTCAGCGCGCCGGCGAGATAGAGATCGATGCCGGTCGCATGTACGTCGATCGGTACGACCCCCGCGCCGTGGAAGTCGTCGACCACCACGAGCGCGCCGTGACGGCGGGCGGCGGTCACGATCGGATCGAGGGGGACGATGTACGAGGACTCGAAGAGGACGCGGTTGACGTTGACGATCGCGGTTTGCTCGTCGATCCGGGCCGCGATCTCGGCCGGGTCCACGATCACGCCGTCCGGGCTCGGAACGACGTCGACCTTGGCGCCACGCCGCTGCTGGGCTCGCCACACGTGATGGTTCGTGGGGAAGTCCATGTCCGAGAGCACGACCTTCGTCCTGTCCGCGAAGTCGAGGCACGACGCCACCGACGACAGCCCGGACGAGACGGAGGGGACGATCGCGATCTCGTCGTCCTCGGCCCCGATCAGGCGGGCGAAGCGAGCCCGGCACTCGTCGAGGCGGGGGAGCCCGTGCTCCATCCACAGCTCCTCCGGCCCCAGGCGCTCCCACAGATCGAGGTGTTCCTCCGCCAGGCGGCGGCTGCGGGTGGAAAGCGGACCGAGCGAGGCCGAGATGAGGTAGGTACGGGCCTCCACGACCGGGAACTCGGAGCGGTATCGGGCGAGATCGCTCATGGGCGGCCCCAGGGTACGACGGCGCCCGGCGCCCGGAGAGTTACACGCGCGTCGTTTATCCTGCCGGAGATGGCCGCGACCCCTTCAGGCACCCATGACCGGCTGGTCATCCGGGGCGCCAGAGAGCACAACCTCAAGAACGTCAACCTCGAGCTCCCGCGCGACCGGCTGATCGTCTTCACCGGGATCTCGGGCTCGGGGAAGTCGTCGCTGGCCTTCGACACGGTCTACGCCGAGGGCCAGCGACGCTACGTGGAGTCGCTGTCTTCCTACGCCCGCCAGTTCCTCGGCCAGATGGACAAGCCCGACGTCGACTTCATCGAGGGGCTCAGCCCGGCGATCTCCATCGACCAGAAGTCGGCCCCCAAGAACCCCCGGTCCACGGTCGGCACGATCACCGAGATCTACGACTACCTGCGGCTCCTCTACGCCCGGATCGGGCGGCCCCACTGTCACAACTGCGGCCGGCCCATCGCCCGCCAGACGCCGGAGCAGATCGTCGACCGGGTGCTCGAGATGCCCGCGGGGACGCGCTTCCAGGTGCTGGCGCCCATCGTGCGGAGCCGCAAGGGAGAGTTCACGAACCTGCTGGCCGATCTCGCCCGGCAGGGTTACGCACGCGCCCGCATCGACGGCGAGGTCAAAGACCTGTCCGAGAAGGTCCGCCTCGATCGCTATTTCCAGCACGACATCGACGTCATCGTCGACCGGCTCGTGATCAAGGAAGGGATCCAGAGCCGGCTGCAGGACTCGATCGAGACGGCGCTGAAGCTCGCCGAGGGGCAGGCCGCCATCGACCTCGTCGACGACGAGTCCGAGGACATCCTCTTCAGCCAGTTCTTCGCCTGCACGTTCTGCGGGATCTCGTTCGACGAGCTGGCTCCGAGGAACTTCTCGTTCAACTCGCCGTACGGAGCATGCGAGCGGTGCGATGGGCTGGGGACGCACCTCGAGGTGGATCCCGACCTCGTCATCCCGGACCCCGACCTCTCCATCGACGAGGGTGCCATCGCCCCGTGGTCGGGGCGGCGGCTCGAGTACTTCGAGCGTCTGCTGGAATCCCTGGCCAACAACTACGACTTCAAGACGAACGTTCCCTACAAGAGGCTTCCCAAGAAGATCCGCGAGCTCCTCCTGCACGGGTCGGAGGACGCCGAGGTTCACGTCCGCTACCGGAACCGTTTCAACCGCATCCGTTCTTACTGGACGACCTTCGAGGGAGTTATCCCGTGGTTGGAGCGACGGCGCGACGAAACGGATTCGGACTACGCCCGGGAGCGCTACGAGCAGTACTTCCGCCAGGTCCCCTGCCCGCGCTGTGGCGGAGCGCGGTTGCGACCGGAATCGCTCGCCGTCACGCTCGGGGGAAAGAACATCCACGAGCTCTGCAACCTCTGCATCGGGGACAGCGACGACTTCTTGCGGCAGCTCGAGCTCGACGACCGTGAAACGACGATCGCCGAACGCGTGCTGAAAGAGATCCACGCACGTCTAGGCTTCTTGCTCGACGTCGGGCTCGATTATCTGGCGCTGGCCCGCAACTCGGCGACGCTGGCGGGAGGCGAGGCACAGCGCATCCGGCTCGCGACCCAGATCGGGTCCGGTCTCGTCGGCGTCCTCTACGTGCTCGACGAGCCGTCGATCGGTCTGCACCAGCGTGATAACCGGCGACTCATCGCGACGTTGGAGCGGCTGCGCGACCTGGGCAACACCCTGATCGTCGTCGAGCACGACGAGGAGACCATCATGGCGGCCGATCACGTCGTGGACATCGGTCCGGGGGCCGGGGACCACGGTGGTGAGATCGTGTACGCCGGTCCCTTGAGTGGCCTGGTCGAGAAGACCGACTCGGTGACCGGGGATTACGTCACCGGGCGGCGCAAGATCGAGGTTCCCAAGCAACGGCGCGAGCCGGAGAAGGGGCAGCTCGTCGTGCGGGGGGCCCGGCAGCACAACCTGCGGAACATCGACGTGGCGTTCCCGCTGGGTTGTTTCGTCACCGTCACCGGCGTCAGCGGCTCGGGGAAGTCGACGCTGGTGAACGAGGTCCTGCACCGAGCCGTGCACCAGAGATTGAACCGCCAGGCCCGGCTCGTGGCGGGCAAGCACAAGCGCATCGATGGGCTCGAGCTGATCGACAAGGTCATCGACATCGATCAGAGCCCGATCGGACGTACCCCGCGTTCGAACGCCGCCACCTACACGGGCGTGTTCGACCACGTCCGCAAGCTGTTCGCGCAAACTCCCGACGCCAAGCGGCGCGGCTACCTTCCCGGACGGTTCTCGTTCAACGTGCGCGGAGGGCGGTGCGAAGCGTGCGCCGGCGACGGGACCATCAAGATCGAGATGCACTTCCTGCCCGACGTCTACGTCCCCTGCGAGATCTGCAAGGGCAAGCGCTACAACCGCGAAACGCTCGCGGTCAAGTTCAAGGGCAAAAACATCTCCGAGGTCCTCGATATGAGCGTCGAGGAGGCGTGCGAATTCTTCGGCGCCATCCCGCCGATCGCGCGCCATATGAACACGCTGCGGGACGTCGGCCTCGGCTACATCAAGCTGGGCCAACCCGCGCCCACCCTGTCCGGGGGCGAGGCACAGCGGGTGAAGCTCGCGTCCGAGCTCGCCAAGCGCTCGACCGGGCGGACCCTCTACATCCTGGACGAGCCGACCACGGGCCTGCACTTCGACGACGTAGCCAAGCTGCTCGGCGTCCTGCACCGGCTCGTCGACGCCGGCAACACGGTCGTTGTGATCGAGCACAACCTCGACGTGATCAAGACCGCCGACCACATCGTGGACCTCGGTCCCGAGGGAGGTGCGGGAGGAGGAACCGTTGTGGCCGAGGGAACGCCGGAACAGGTCGCCGAGACCGCGGGCTCTCACACCGGCCGGTACCTGAAGTCGCTCCTGGAGACGGGGCGTACCCCGGCCCGGGCGAAGGGCCTCAAGAAGAAGAGCACGAAGAAGGCGGCCGCGCCCCGCACCAAGCGGGCGGTGGCGACGGCGCGCCGCGCCGCGTCCTAGCCGATCTCCGATTCGCCGAGACGGGCGACTTCCTCGCCGCCGATGAAGCGGGGCTCGGCCCCCTCGACGATGCTCTGCAGCTGATCGATCAGCAGGTTGCGGTTCAGCTTCAGCCCATGCCGCTCGGCGACCTTGTTGTACTCGGGGAACCGGGTGACCAGGTCGATCGCAACGGTCTCGAAGGCGTGGCGCCAGATGCGCTCGCGGGAGCCGTAGTCCATCAGGTTGAAGACGAAGAGGTGTTCGTCGTCGCTGCGCGGTTCGATCATGACGATGTCGACGTCGGGATGCTTGTGGCTGATGATCTCGAGCTCGTTCTGGACCTGGGCCTGCGCCATGATCCGGAACGTCTGTGCCGCGATATGGGGGAAGCCCTTCTGCGAGATGTGCCGGGAGGGGAGCCCGGTCGCGGTCGGCAGCAGGTGACGTACGTCGTGGATGTACGGCACCAGGGGGTTGATGCAGACCACCAGCTTCGCTCCTCGCGCGATCGCGAGGTCGATGTTCGTCGTGGACCGAAGCCCACCGTCGTAATAGACGCGCCCGTTGATCTCTCGCGGCGCGTAGAGCAAGGGGATCGCGGTGGACGCCGCCGCGGCGTCGGAGATGGTGACGTCGAGCGCGTCGTCGGCGCCGAACACGACCCGTTGCGCGCTGTCGAGATCGGTTGCGGTGATGGACAGCTTGCGCTTGGTGTTGCCGAACTCGTTCGATCGGCCCTCTTCGTTGAGGAGCCGGCGCAGATAGCGCTCCGTTCCGTCGGTGGTGTACAGCGCCTGGGGAAGACCCTCGGCCAGGGCCCCCAAGCCGTCGATCAGCGAGGTCGTGAACGGGTGGCCGACGTAGCGACGGACCGCGCCCAGCACCCCCAACGGCCACCGGACCATGGAGCGCAGCATGCCCTTGCGGTCCGGCTGCATGATCTCGTTGGCGCCGATCGCCTCGATCGAAGCGCCCCGGTGACCGAGGTTCGCAAGCGCGAGCTCCTCGGGGCTTATGTCGTTCGCCAGGCAAGCCGCTACGACCGCGCCGGCCGAGGTTCCGATGTAGAGATCGAAGTCGTTGACCGTGGCGCGCTCGCTCATCGCGTTCATGGCGTTGAGCACGCCCAGGTGATAGGCAGCCCCGCTGATCCCCCCGCCGCCCAGGACGAGGGCGACGCGTCCGTCGCTGGAACCCTTGGTCCCCGACTCCTGCTTGTGGAACTGCCCCTCGGAGAGGTGGATGACCGTGCCCATCTAGTGGGGCACTCTAGTCCCGGGTCGAGCCGCCGCAGGGACTTTCCAAGGCGAGCGTTTCGCGACCTGCGCCCTGTAAACTGGCGCACCTGGGGCGGTTGGCTCAGCCTGGTAGAGCGCTTCGTTCACACCGAAGAGGTCACTGGTTCAAGTCCAGTACCGCCCACCAGTTCTGAAGGGCCAGTGCCGAGCGAGGTGTTGTCCTCGCCCAAGCCTCGGCAGCACGGTCAAACAACCCGAGGCGCACGATTGAACATTTCGCAGCCCGGCCGGTAGCGGTGCAATAACCGCGAAGAGTTCTTCATGGGCGGCTCCGGCGGCGCGCGCGATATGACTCAAGGGCCCAACCGCCGAGCGTGAATGCAGGAATGGTCAGGATGATGATCGCGAACAGACCGACTACCGTGGCTCCCACTGGATCCTCCGTCGTCCACAACGGGATGCCGATCGCGAGCCCTCCTGCAACCACGAAGAGAAGAGCGCCCGCGGCAAGGGGCTGCATCCTTGAGCCCCACGCCGTGAGAACGGCGAGGGCCGCAGCCACAACCAGGACTTCGACGGTGAACACGACCTTGACTCCCAAAGCGAAAGCGGGGCTGACCGTGGTCGTCGGCGCGTCCTGGATCTCCCGCGCCGTCATCAGCTGGAAAATGGCGATGTCGCTTCGTTTCGTCCTACCTGTTGCTTCATCTCGGCTCGAAGCCACTTTAGGAATCATCACAGGTCCTATCCGACAAGGCCTCGCATCTCGGCGAGCAGGTTCGAATAGCATCCACTTAGGCCCACGATCGGATCAGGACGGCTGACGGCCCCTTACGAGCTCTGGCCTGCCTTCGCGCTTTCGAAAGCGGCGGTGAAGTCGCCCACCTTCTCGAGCTTGGCGCATTCAGCCTGCACGACGGAGCCATCGTTGAAGCCGAAGCTCACCTTGTTCACCACGCCCTTGTCCACATCGAGCGAGGCGACCTGGTCGAGCGAGAACTCGCCGACGAGATCCTTCGGCTTGCCCATGAACGTGAAGTCGTAGATGAGGAGCCGGCGATCGGTCAGCCCGACGGCGGACCTGACCATCGGCCAGCTCGCGGCGATGGAACCTTCGGTCTGCTGAGCGCTGCCCTTCTTGGCCTGACGGTCGCCGACCACCGCGCCCACGGCGCCGCCGATTCCCATCGACATCGTCGAGCCCCGAGGCATCGTCCGGATCGCCCCCAGCAGCCGTTCGCCGGGTTCCAGGACCTCGCCGGCCTTGGGTTGAAGCTTGTCTGCGTAGCCCACGATCTCTCCTCTCTCGGCAACAGCTAGGGGAGCCTGTCTTGCTAGAGGACACGAGTCAATGGGGTTCCCCCGTCGGGGGTGAGCGGGGGGAAGGAATAAAGTCTGCTCGATGGCGCGCCCGAGCAGCGCGGCCGGCGGGCTGCCGTGCATCGCGTCGGGGTCCAGGGTCCCCGGCACCAGTCGCTCGGCTGGTAGCGGCGATCGTCGATCGCGGTGAAGAACGCCTCGGTCACGGGGGGCAGGTTAGCCGGATGGCGGCCTTCCCCCGCCGCTGAAACCCGTCGAACCACCTTTCCGGCGGCCCGGCCCTTGTAGCAGCAGGCTGCGGGGCACGCGTCCGGGCTGTTATTCGTTCACACCGAAGGTCACTGGTTCAAGTCCGGTACCGCCATCACGCAACAGCAGGTCAGAACGCGTTGCTCCACCGTAGCGAGTGCGTTCCGCCTTCAGGCACCTGGCAGGATCCTGCCAGGGGCGATGGCAGAGTCCTGCCACATTCCTGCAACCCACTTCTCTTGGGGAGCATGTGGGGGTAAACCAAGGGGCCAGCTTGTCCTCAGACGATATCGAGGGAGCGACGATGGCCGATAAGAGCAGAATGAGGGACGTATTCCGCCTGCGCGACGGTCGGCCCGATACGACGCTCGAGGAACAGCTACTGAACGAATGCGGGGCCATGCTTCGCCACGCATCGGCGGCCGGGAAGAGGATCGCGCCGGCCGCCGCAGAGGTATTGAGCAGACTCATCGCCGATCGTGCGAAGCACGATGAAGGCTCGACCGACACGCCATGGAGGGTCACTAACCCCGGCGATCTCAGAGACCTGGCGATCACGCATCATCTGCTCGCTCGAACCGTCGCTCCGGCAACCCCCCAATCCATCACGGTGCTCAACGAGGAGAGACCAGGGAACAAGATCTCAGAGCTCTTGGGACCGGTCCGATTGGTGCGGTGGATGATGGTCCTCGCACTGATACTGCTGGTGGCCTTCTTGATCCTGCTCGCAACTCAAGACGTGAAACCCCTCCAAGAGCTCACCGACGGAGAGCAAGGGACGACCTCATGGGCGACGAACCTTGGGAGCGCTCTCTACGTTCTTTGCGCCGCCGGACTCGGGGCGATCTTTGCCAATCTCTTCAGAGCGAACTCTCGTATCGAAAGCGGGGTGTACGACCCGAAAGAGGAATCCTCGTATTCCGCATCCATCGTGATGGGCATGATCGCCGGCGTCATCCTGGCGCGGGTCGTGTCCGGCAACGTTCAGGAACTGGACAAGCTGACTCAACCTCTACTCGCCCTCCTCGGCGGATTTGCGGCTCCGGCGGTACACCGGGTCCTCACCCGCATGGTTGAAACGATCGAGGCGCTGGTTCAGGGCAGCGGGACCGAGCAGATCAGTGCCCAAGTCGAGGCGGCCGCAGCCCGGGCGGCGGCGAGCGCCGAGATGGATCGAGCAAGGCTGACGGCAGCAGCCATCAGGTTGCGAGACGACGCCGCGGCAGAGAACCTGCCGGAGCCCTTCCGGACCAAGCTGACTTCTCTGGTGGGCGAGCTCCTTCCGATCGACGACAGCATCAATTCGTGGTCGGAACCAAGGGCTCGAACGACAAACGGAGCCGGCGCATCCGCGGACCAAGGCACGAACACGAGCTAAAGCGCCGAGGCACGCCGCGTGAGGAACCCCAGATGTTGTACAACCGTCGAGTAACTCCACGGGCCTTGATGGGAGGTTGCGATCCAGTCGCCGGGTCAGGCAGCGGGGCGGTGGGTCACGCTAAGGCCGTTCCCCGAACCCGCGGAAGAGGTCTTCGGCGCGGAAGCGAACGCCAAGCTGTACGTCCTGCAGGGTCTCAGGCCCGGCTGGGTGCCGGCGGGGCTCGTCTACGAGTACGACCCGGCCGAGGACACGTGGGTGAAACGGGACCCGATGCCGCAGCCTTGCCACCACGCCGCGATGGCGGCTCTGGACGGAGCGATCTACCTCTGTGGGGGCTTCGAGCTTCCCGACGGTGACGAGCCGGCATGGAAGCCGACCGACCGTGTCTGGCGCTACGACCCGGCGGCCGACACGTGGCATGCGCTGGCATCGCTGGCGACGGCGCGGGGCGCGGCCTGCGCGGCCGCCGCGAACGGAAAGGTCTACGTCATGGGAGGGGCGGCCCAGCTTCCGGATGACCCCAGCGCAGGCATCCACCCCGTCCGTCCCCACCGGTCGCTCGCGACCGTGGAGGAGTACGACCCGGCAACGGACACGTGGCGCGAAGTTGCTCCTCTGCCCACGGCGCGCAACCATGCCGCCGCCGCTTCGGTGGGCGGCCGGATGATCGTGATCGGTGGGCGGCTGGCCGGCGCGTTCATCACCGCGCTGCCTGGGAACACCGGGATCGTCGAAGAGTACGACCCCCAGACCGACTCGTGGAGCCGGCGATCTCCTATGCCCACGGCACGCAGCGGCATGGCGGTCGCGGTGCACGATGGCAGGGTGTACGTCGCGGGGGGCGAGGTACAGACGGAGGAGTACCTTGCGAGCTTCCGCGCGTTCGAGATGTACGACGTGCGAACCGACACCTGGCACCGGCTTCCACACCTGCCCGTGCCTCGTCATGGGCTCGCGGCGAGCGCCGTAGGGGGACGGATGCATTTCGTGAGCGGCGATCTGCAGTCGGCGATCGTTCCGCGTCCGAACGGCGTCGTCGTGCACACCGATGTCCATCACGCGTTCGAGCCCGGATAGCCACACATCGCCATGTTGCCGCATCGATGCGGAGCCGCTTCCATTCGCGCGCGCCGAGGGCTATCGTCGCTGGGGGAGGGTGCTATCGCCAGAGCCGGGACCCTCTGCCCCGGCTTGGAGAACGGATGGGAGGTCCGACATGTCCGAGACCCCTGGTGATCTCGATCCGGAGGAAGAGAGGGTACGGGAAGAGCAGGCCAAGGCTCTGGTCCAGGCCTACACGGAGAAATTCGGCAGCGCGCCGGAAAGCGTGAAGCACGCGGTCGACGCGCTCGCGGCCGGAGAGTTGGACAACCTGCCGTTGACGTCGGACGGCAAGATCGATGTCGTCGCGTGGAACGAGAGGCAGGAGCGCTCCGGCTAGGTCGCAGCGACGACCTTGAACGGGCGGGAGGCGCAATAGACGCGGCTGGGCGGCTGTTGGCGGCGCCGAGGAGGCATCGGTGGGCTTGATCGAAAAGGTAGGCGACAACGTCTCGGGCTGGACCGAGCGTCTCAGCGCCCGCGCCAAGGCGCTGGCGGGAGCCATGCTGGTCCTGTTGGCGGCCGCGTTCCTCTTCGCCGGGAAGGAGATAGACCTCGCCGGGGTCCCGTTCGAATCCGCACTGGCGGGTCTCGCCCTGGTCATGGCCGTCGTCTTCGTGGGCGTCGTCGTGTCGGACCTGCGAGGACCTAAAGGCGAGGATCTCGTCCCCGCTCCACATTCGATGGGAGGAGCCAACCTCATCGGTGTCCAGGTCGCGCGGACCGAGATCCTCTACGGCGCGATCAAGGTGACGACGGCAGACCTCACGACGCTTCCGAACGACGACGAGGCCGGGGCGATCCTGGCGTCGATGCGTTCCGTCGCCGGCAGCCCGAAGAGCATCTACGAAGAGACGGTCAGAGCCATCGTCGAGCTCGCAAAGGACGATCGAGTCCCCAAGCCCCTGCACGGAGTTGGCGTCGGTGTCCCCGGGGTCGTCAGCGCCGCGGACAAGCAGATCGTGGTATCCGCGGGCCCCTTCCCTCCCAAGGAATCATTCATCAAGAAGCTCGCGGGGCTGCTCGTGGAACGCGATGCCGCGCTCATGGAGTCGGCGTTCAAGGTGGACCTGAAAGGGGGGCCCGACGCGCTGGCGGCCAAGTTCTTCCTCGATAACGACATACGTTGTCTCGCTCGCTACCTTCACGCACGTCGGCAACCGGGTTGGAACGACTACGCCTGCATCTGGGTAGGAGACGGCGTCGGCTCGGCCTTGGTCCTTCAGGGCCAGCTGTACTACGGAGCGAACCTGAGCGCCGGAGAGTTGGGCCACGTCGTCGTCCACCTCGACAACGAGGTGCAGTTCACGCCCAGGAACCCCGCCTTCAAGCCATTCACCATGAAGGTCGACGACTGTGCATGCGGGAAGAAGGGGGCTCATCTCGAGGTGATGCTCAGCTACGGCGGCATCGTCAAGCTCGCCGAGGCCCTCGACCCCGGCCGGTTCGCCGACCTTGGACAGGCGTACGCGCAGGATGGGTCGGACGGGAACCTCGATCACACGAAGCTCCTGGCGGCGGCCGGGTTTTCGCTGGACGGATCCGACGATCCACCCACGGCCGTACAGGACCTCCTCTCTCGTCAACAAGATCCTTATCCCCCGTACTTCGAGGAGCTGCTCGACCAGTACTCGACGCTCTTCATGGTCGGAGTGGCCAATATCGTGAACGCGATCGACCTGGACCATGTGGTGATCTGCGGCCCGGTGGTCGAACGGCTGGATCACCTGGGTCTTCGTCAACGCATCGAGCAACGGTGGAACCGCTACGTCCTCAAGGAAGGAGGCGTCGGAAGGCACTTCGACTACGACGTGGCGAAGTCCGCCTGGCGCGGTGCCGCTCTACTTTTCAGAGACGCGAGCTTCCCCCCGCGCAGACAGTCGTGACCGGCTCTCATCGCTTACGGCGTACCCGTACGGTCTTTCGCGCGATCACGGGGGAAGGCGCCGACCGCGGATACGAGTGGATGGGACGGCTCCGAGCCCGTCGTGAACCCTCCATGGTGCTCGTTCGACCATTGCATCGGCGCGCAGAAGTTGTTCGTGCGAGGCGTGGAATCCGATGTCTGCCATCGGCAGGCTAGTTAACCCCCAGCGCCGCTGGCCATTCGCACGATCGGGGCCGGGAGGCCTGCAATGGGCAGATCGCCCGGCTTGTCCAACCTTCTCGTGTTACGACCCCCGAACTTGGCGCCACGGTTTATCCTCGACCGCGGTCCATCCCTCGAGAGAAGGAGCGATCCATGAGAAAGCCCTTGGTCGCGGCGATCTTCGTCGTGCTCCTCGGTGCGGTCCCGGCCGCCGCCCATCCCTCCGAGCAGCGCAATGAGAACGGCTTCGGAGGCGGACCTCACTGTCACGTGGTGGTGGCGGGTCAGTCGAACCCCGCCTACCCCTCCCACACGGCACACCTGGCCGCGGGGAACGACGTCTTCGCCGCCATCCCCGACGAGGACTGCGCCTGAACGGCGGGTAGGGCGGGATCCTCCGCTCTGCGAAGGAGCACCGAGTCTGCGTGGGTTCGTCCTTCCGTTGTAGCCCCTAACGGGTCAAGATAGGCGGGTGCCGGTCTCCGGAAACGGTTTGCCCGTGACGAGAGGCGATCCCACCGCCAGGGTCGTCTCGTGGATGCTGATCCTGGCGGCTCTCTACTTCGCCACGGCCAAGCTCGGACTCTCGCTCGAGGTGGCCCAGGGGAACGCGACACCTGTATGGCCCCCGACCGCGATAGCCCTCGTCGCACTCTTGCTCTTCGGTCCTCGCATGTGGCCGGGGATCTTCCTGGGAGCCTTCGTCGCCAACGCCACGACACCGATCCCCCTGTGGGTCGCCGGGGCCATCGCGGTTGGCAACACCTTGGAGGCGATGATCGGTTACCGGCTACTGAGCATGGTCGACTTCCGCGCGTCCCTGCAGCGCGTCCGCGACGTCGTGGCGCTCGTGGTCCTGGCCGGTGGTGTGAGCACTCTGGTCAGCGCCACCATCGGCGTGACGTCCCTCCTGGTCGCGGGACAGATCGCATCCGACGCCTACGGGTTGCATTGGCAGGTCTGGTGGCTCGGGGACGCGATGGGAGACATCCTGCTGGCTCCGGTGTTGCTGGCGTGGGCAAGCTTTCGTCGTTACGAGCTCGGTGGGGGAGGAGGGCTCCTTCATGCCCTCGGGATATCTGCCGGTCTCGTCTTCGTAGGATTCCTGTTCCGGTGGGAAGCTCCCAGCGCGGCGTACGCCACTTTCCCCCTCGTCATGTGGGCGACGCTCAGGTTCCGCCAGGTCGGCGCCTCGACGGTGGTCGCGATCGCGACCGCCTTCGGGATCGCGGCCATCGTCTCCGGTAGCGATCCTTTCGGAGGGACGGGCGACACACGTTCGGTGGCCCTCCTGCAAGGACTCATGGGTCTGGGGGCGTTCGCCAGCCTCCTCGTGGCGGCGACGCTGTCGGAGCGAGATGAGGCGACCGCGGCATCGCAGAGGGAGGCGCGGCTGTTGCGGGACAGTGAGCATCAGCTCGCCGAGGCTCAGCGGCTGGCGCACGTCGGAAGCTGGGATTGGGACATCGCGACGGGGGCCGTGCACTGGTCCGAGGAGATGTTCCGGATCTACGGACACGAGCCCACGAACGATCCGATCGACTTCGAGGCTGCGGTCAGGGACGTCGTTCCAGAGGACCGTGACCTGATCACCCTCAACGCTCTGAGTGCCATCGAGGCCGGCGCCGAAGGGGATCTGCCGGACGTGGAGTATCGGGTCCTCAGGCCGGACGGCCGGGAACGTGTCCTTCAGGGCCGGGGCAGGCTGATCCTGGACGGCGACGGCCGTGCCAAGGAGATGGTGGGCACGGTTCAAGACATCACGGACAGCCGCGAAGCGGAGCGCAACGCCGAGCGACTCAAGGAGATGGAGGCGCGCCATCGCCAGGCATTGGAGCTCAACGACGAGATCGTCCAGGGGCTCGCGGCTGCGAAACTTGCCCTCGAGCTGGATGAGCGCGGAAAGGCCATCAGCGTCCTGCACGAAACGATGGGATCGGCTCGCGCTATCGTCAGCGACCTGCTTCGACGATCGGGGATCGCTCCGGGAGACCTGGTCCGCGAGCGTCCGACCGGCTCCGACCCGCAGGGGTTGGACCCCGAGCGGTCCGATCCCTAGCCCCGTTCCCTGGTCACCGGGACGGACGACGTAAGCCCCATCTCGCTGAGCAGCGACCGCTACCCGCGGATCCAAGCGCCGACGCTCGTTCACACGGCAGCCGCGACGTGCTGCTCTCGCTTCTTCGCTCCCTAACCGAGGATGTTCAGCCCTTGACGGCTCCCGCGGTCAGGCCCGCGACGATCCGACGTTGGAGTATCAGCGTCATGATGATCATGGGGATCGTCACGATCACACAGGCCGCCGTGATCGTTCCGATCGGGCGTTGGAATTCGACCGACCCCGTAAAGGCCGCGATAGCGACCGGCACGGTCTGTGCCACAAGGTCGCGCGGTGCGAACGTGCTCGCGAGCAGGAACTCGTTCCAGGCATAGACGAACACGATGATGGCCGCGGCGAACACCCCCGGCGCCGCGAGCGGCAACACCACCTTGTAGAAGGCCTGGAACGCGGTCGCTCCGTCGACGCGCGCGGCTTCCTCGAGATCCTTTGGGATCGACGCGTAGAACGTAGTCAGGATGAAGATCGTCAGCGGCAGCGTGAACGCGGTGTAGGGGATGTAAAGCCCCGGATACGTATTGAGCAGTCCCAGGTTGCGCCACAACTCGTACAGAGGCGGTACCAGCGCTACCGAGGGGAACAACGCCACCGCGAGGATCGCCGACAGGATCACGACCTTGCCCCTGAGAGGGAGCCTCGCTATCGCGTAGGCCGCCAGTGACCCAACCGTGATGCAGACGATGGTCGTGGTTCCGGCCACGATCGCAGAGTTGCGCAGGTTATACCCGAAGCCTTGATCGAACACGCTGATGTAGTTTTGGAGCCCGAACGGCCCCTGCGTCAGGCTGGGGCTGTTGAGCGCCCGGTCTCCCAGTTTCAGACTGGTGTCGATGAGCCACACGAACGGGAACAGACACCACAGCAGGATGAACCCCAGCATTGAGTAACGGCCGAACTTGCGCCAGAATGAGGTCTCGACGACGGCGCCCTCGTCCTTAGCCACGCTCACTCACCTCCTGTACCAACAACGAAGTCTCGGCCCAGCGCCCTCACGAACAGCACTCCGATCATCAGCACGAGGATGAACGTCAGCGTCGACAACGCAGAGCCGAATCCCGGATCGAGCGTCACCACCACGAAGCGCTGCACCAGCATCGACAACGACTCGGTGTTGTTGGCCCCTCCGGTCATGACCTGGGGAAGATCGAAGACGCGCAGCGCATCGACGGTGCGGAATAGAAGCGCGACCAGGATCGCCGGCTTGAGCAGTGGCATCGTGATGAACCGGAAGCGCTGCCACGTCGTGGCCCCGTCGACGCGCGCGCTCTCGTACAGCTCGTCGGGAATGGTTTGCAGCCCCGCCAGGAGGAGGAGCGCCACGAACGGCGCGGTCTTCCACACGTCTGCGAACACGATGGAGAACATCGCCCACCCCGGCTCGCCGAGCCAGTTGAATCGGTCGAGCCCCAAGATGTGGTTCACGAATCCCGGAGTCACGCTGAACATGAAGTACCAGAGCTGGGCGGCGATCACTGTGGGGATGACCCACGGAACCAAGATCGACGCTCTGGTGATCCCCCGGCCGTGAAACGCCTGGCGCATGATCAAAGCGAACCCGAGCCCGATGGCGAACTCTCCCGACACCGAGGTGATCGTGAAGATGAAGGTAGCCTTCACCGCGTCCCAGAAACGAGGCTCGGTCAGGGCCTCGGTGTAGTTCTCGAGACCCCCGAAGCCCTCCCTCAGGCGACCCTGGTACAGATAGAGGCTCAATACGAAGGCGTAGATGATCGGAAACGCTGCGACCAATGCCATCACGAGCACCGAGGGGGACAAGAACAGGCGCGCCAACCCGGTGTCCGAGAGGCCACGCTGTTTCTTAACCGCCGGCGCCCGCCCCGCCACGGTGGTAGCTGACACGATGAGTATCCCCTTCTAAAGGACTGTTCGGCGGGCTACTCCTGGATGCTTTCCTCGAGGAACGCTCCCACGGCTTCAACCGCCTCCTGAGGATCCTTCTGTCCGTTGTAGGCGGGGAAGATCTCTTGCTGGATGGTCACGCTGATGTCGTTCCACGTGGGTGCGGGAGGACGCGGCTTCGCATCGGGAAGCACCTCGCCGAGCAGCTTCATGACGGGATCGTCCTGAAGCTCTTCGTAGACCGACGCCATGGTGGGTGGCAGTGAGGACTGACCGAGCAGCGTCTGGACGTCCTCATTCGTCGACGCCCAGACCACGAACTCCTTGGCGGCCTCCTTGTTGTCGCTGAAGGCGCTCACCGCGTTGTTGAAGCCTCCGAGCGCGGAGATGGTTCCCTCGCCGGTGAAGGTTGGTAGCGGGGCTATGTCGAATTTGCCGGCGATCTCGCTCTCCGCCTCGTCACTGGCGAGGCCGTAGACGTACGGCCAGTTGCGCAGGAACACCGCCTTGCCCGACTGGAACTCGTTGCGGGACTCTTCCTCGAGGAAGGTGTTGAAGCCGGATGCGTAGAAGCCGTTCTCGACCGAGTCCCGCATGAACTCGACCGCCTCGAGAGCGAGCCCCTCGTCCCACAAGACCTCGGACGCGTCCTCGTTGAAGAGCTCGCCGCCCGCGCCCCAGTAGTACTCGAGGAAGTTCACGACCATGCCTTCGTACTGAGCGCCCTGGGCGACGAAGGGCGAGATGCCCTCCTTCTTGCCTACTTCGAGGCCCATCTCCACCGCCTCGTCCCAGGTCGTCGGCGGCTCGTCGACCAGGTCGGTGCGGTAATAGAGGAAGCCTGCGTTGCTATTGTAGGGACCGGCCCACAGCTCCCCCTCCCAGGTCGCCGACTCGAAGGCGCCGGGGATGCTGACCTCTTCGATCTCGTCTCGGACGTCCTCGAGGCTTTCCAGCCAGCCGTTGACCGAGTATTCACCGGTCCAGATGACGTCCATGCCCAAGACGTCGAAGCCGGAGCCCTCCGCATTCAGTTCCAGGCTCTGCTGCTGGCGCTGCTCGCCCGCATCATCGGGCAGTCTGTCGATGCGGATCGGCGTGTCGGGATTCTCTTCGTTCCACATCGCGGCGATCTCTCGGTGAACACCACCGGGCGCCGCCTCTGAACCGCCGATGGCCCAGGTCAGCTCGCCGCCGCCTTCGCCGCCCCCATCCTCGGGAGACGTGCCCGCGCAGCCTGTCGCGACGAGGGCGATTACGACGAGAAGTATCGCAGCGGATGGAAAGCGGTACCGGTTACGCGTTAGAAGTTTCAAAGCTCCCCCTATCCGGTTGCGGACGGCTGCCCCCGACATCGCCGTCCAGTGCCCCTACACGCTCTGGCCTCGTACAGCCAGAGCATCATAACCAGTCTCGACGGATCGTCACGATAGGAGTAGTAGGACCACCTAGTCGGGTCGGGCGATGGGAGCGGGCCAGCGCCTCTGAACTCCCTCCGAATCGAGCAGGCGGGCGAACTCCTCGAATGCCCCGGGCTGCTCCAGCAACGCCCGAGGCTGAGCCCCCGTGTCCAGGCAATGTGCCGCCAATAGCCCGGCCACCTCGCCGATGTTCCACTCGACCGGATGGAGGCGGTAGCAACCGTTGGTGACGTGGGTGGTCCCGATACCCTTGCCGGCGGGCAACAGGTTGCGCAGCCGCACCGGGATCAGCGCTCCGAGCGGGATCTCGAACGGGCAGGTGGCGACATCGATGTAGGTGGCGCCGCCGGTAGAGGGATGAAGGTCGATGCGGTAGCTGCCCACGCCCACGGAATCCGGGTAGCTCACCGCCCCGTGCCGGCCGCGCACGGCCGCGGATAGGTCCTGCTCGACGATGGTTCTTTGCGCCCGGATGCGGCGCGACTCGCGGATATAGGCGGCCATCGCGAGCCCATCGGTCGTGCCCACGACGTCGCCGTTGAGCTTTAGACCCGGATAGCCGCTGCCCCCGTCAGGGCGCGGCGCCTCGGTCTGCATCCAGTAGAGAAAGCTGAGGCTGAGCCGGCGCGCGCCCTCGGCGTTGTCGAGCGCCACGTCCTCGTTCACCTCGATGACCGGGCCGAGCCAGTAGTCGATCATCGGCCAGTTGACAAGGGTGATGTCGCTGGCCATGAACCCCTCGGCGAAGTTGCGGCGCGCTGCGATGCGACGGAACAACCAGAGATCCTGATCGCCGCCGCGCGCGTAGGGGGTCGCACCGCCGTCGTCGAAGAAGGGGTCGGTCTGTGGGTTGGGGGCGAGGAAGCGTTGTACCGGCGAGAGCGTTTGCGGGTCTGGGGCGATCCAGGAGAGGTTCGGCCCCGGCCAGAACGACGCCCGGTAGTCGCGCCAGAAGTCGTAGTCCCCGGGTTTCTCGATGGTGTGGTCCTCGTCGGCGTGGTGCTCGAGGGCGAAGCAGACGCTGATCGCCTGCATGTTGAGTGGGTCGGCGACCTCGGGAGCGTGCGGCTCGCCGGTGTCTCGCCGGGACTCGGCCCCCGTGACGTACTCGGCCTTCGCAAGGGGGAGCAGCTCGCCGGTCTCGGTGGCGTCTAGCACATAGGCGGCCGAAACCGCGATCGTTTCGCCTTCCGGGCCGGCCAACGTCACCCCCTCTACCTCGTCGCCGGCCGCGGCCACCGCAACCGGCCGGTGCTCGGCGAGCACCTCGAGTCGCCCGCTCGCCCGATGGGGTTCGAGCATCGTCTCGAGCGCGGCCCGCGCGATCCGCGGCTCGTGCGCCAGCCCGCTCACGTAGGCCGCTCCGGGATTGAGGTGCGGATCCCTGCGGGCCGCGTCGGAGAGCGGATAACTCGACCGGTAGATCGAACGGATGCGTTCACGCAACTCCCGGTAGGTGCGCGTGCAGCCGGTCTCCTCGATCCACGGATGTTCGTCCGGCGGTACCGCCTGGGAGGTGAGCTGGCCGCCGAGCCACCGGGTCGATTCGCTGAGGATGACCGACCGCCCCGAGCGAGCGGCGGCCAGAGCGGCTGCGACGCCCCCGAGTCCTCCGCCCACGACGAGCACCTCGGCACGGCTTTCCGCCGAATCGTTCATGGTCCGGCAGCGTAACGTTCGGCATGATCGCGGTCGTCGCACCACTCAACGCCGTCAGTCGAATCCTCGGTTGCGTGGGTTGGCGAGTCGACGCGCTCCGCTAAGGTCGCAGACCATGAGCACGCGACGCAAGGAAAGCGCGCGCCCATGGTGGCAGACCGAAGTCTTCTACCAGATCTATCCGCGCTCGTTCGCCGACTCGGACGGAGATGGGGTGGGGGATATCAACGGGGTCATCGAGCGGCTCGACTACCTCGAGTGGCTCGGCATCGGTGGGATCTGGTTCAACCCGGTGATGCCCTCCCCGAACCACGACTGGGGTTACGACGTGGCGGACTACTGCGACGTTCATCCCGACCTCGGGACGCTTGAGGACGTCGACCGTCTGGTCGGAGCGGCCGACAAGCGCGGGATGAAGATCATCTTCGACATCGTCCCGAACCACACCAGCGACCAGCACGAGTGGTTCAGGGACGCTCTCACTTCACGCGACGCGCGTTACCGCAACTACTATGTGTGGGCCGACCCCATTAAGGACGGCGGCCCCCCCAACAACTGGCTCAGCGTATTCGGCGGATCCGCGTGGGAATGGCACGAGCCGACCGGTCAGTACTACCTGCACAACTTCCTGGACACGCAGCCGGATCTCGACTGGTGGAACGAAGACGTGCGGAACGAGTTCGATCGAATCCTCAGCTTCTGGTTCAACCGTGGCATCGCGGGCTTTCGCATCGACGTCGCGCACGGGCTGATCAAGGACAAGGCGTTGCGTGACAACCTGTCGACGACCGATGACGATCACCCGCGAGCGCGCGCGTTGGCTCAGCAGCAGACCTATTCGGCGAACCGGCCCGAGGTCCACGAGATATTCAAACGCTGGCGCAAGCTCAGCGACGCCTACGACCCGCAGCGCATCCTCATCGGCGAGACGTTCGTCTACGACCTGACGAGGTGGGCCGAGTTCTACGGCTCGGGCGCCGACGAGCTCAACCTGGCCTTCAACTTCCCGTTCGCGCTGGGCAAGTTCGACGTCGAACACCTCAAGCAGGTCGTGCGTACCTCGGACGAGATCATCCCTCCCGAAGCCTGGCCCGTGTGGATGGCGTCGAACCACGACATCGGCCGCGCCATGACGCGCTGGTGCAACGATGACCCGGCGCGCGGCCGCGTGATGATGATGCTGCTGCTCACCCTGCGGGGCAGTCCGTTCGTGTATTACGGCGAGGAGCTGGGCATGCCTGCGACTCCGCTCGAGAGCGACCAGCTCAAGGATCCGGTCGGCATCCGGCCCTGGGCCGACGACGAGGGGCGCGACGCAGCCCGCACGCCGATGCAGTGGAGCCCTGAGCCGGGCGGGGGCTTCACCACCGCCGATGCCGAGCCGTGGCTCCCCTTCGGTGACCTCGACGCGGTCAACGTCGAGGGTCAGCGCGGCGACCCGGACTCGTTTCTCGAGTTCACGCGTTCGTTGATCCGGCTCCGCAGGCAGTCTTTCGATCTCACCGATGGCGCCTACGTCGAGGGCAAGGGGCCGGCCGGGATGTGGGTCTTCAAGCGCGGCGAGAAGACGGTGGTCGCGATGAACATGAGCGACGATATCGCTACCGTCCAGGGTGTCGAGGGCACCGTGCGCGCGTCTACAACCCCCGGTGGCATCGACGAGCATGCGCAGGGCCGGCTCGATCTGCCGCCCTGGAGCGGCGTCGTCGTGGTCGAGTAGGGGCGGAGAGCAGCGTTAGTTGTCCTCGTAGATCCCCGCGCTCGTGTCCACGTCGAAGAAGTGCAGCCGTGAGGTGTCCACGGCGAGCTCGACCTCTTCGTTGGTGCGCAGCTTGGTGCGGGGGTCGAGCACCGCGGTGAATTCGTTGGTGCCCTCCTCGGCCCGTTTCTCGAGCTGGGCGATCTCATCGCCGCCGACGTCGGCCGCAAGCTCCTTCATGTCCTCGGTGATGGCCACCGGTGCGTCAACGGTGAAGTGCACCATGGTCTCGGTGCCGACGGCCTCGACGAGATCGATCTTGACCTTGAGGCGACTACCCTCGCCCGACTCCGGGGCGTACTCGGGATCCTCGAAGTCCTGCGGACGTATCCCGAGCACGATCTCCTTGCCCGCGTACTTCTTCAGGGCTGGGCGCTTCTTGACGTCGGACTCGGCGATCTTGAGCGTCTGACCTCCAAGCTTGACCGACAGTCCTCCGTCCGCTTCCTCGAGCGTACTGGAGGCGAAGTCCATCGAGGGGCTTCCGATGAAACCCGCGACGAACAGGTTCCTGGGGCGCTCGAACAACTCGGTGGGTGTGCCGACCTGTTGCAACTCGCCCCTCTTGATCACGGCGACTCGGTCGCCCATGGTCATGGCCTCGATCTGGTCGTGAGTCACGTACACCGTCGTGACCTCGAGGTCCCTTTGGATGCGCGCGATCTCGCTGCGCATCTGGACACGTAACTTGGCGTCGAGGTTGGACAGCGGCTCGTCCATCAGGAACGCCTGCGGGTTGCGGACGATGGCCCTGCCCATTGCCACTCGCTGACGCTGACCGCCCGAGAGCGCGCGGGGCTTCTTGTCGAGGTATTCGTCGAGGCCGAGCACCTTGGCGGCCTCGTTGACACGGTTGTCGATCTCGCCTTTGTCCGTCTTGGCCAACTTGAGTCCAAAGGCCATGTTGCCGCGCACGGTCATGTGGGGGTAGAGGGCGTAGTTCTGGAACACCATGGCGATGTCGCGCTCCTTCGGCGGCATGTCGTTGACGATGTTCTCGCCGATCTTGAGCTTGCCTTCGGTGATGGTCTCGAGGCCCGCGATCAGCCGGAGAGCGGTCGTCTTCCAGAACGATCTCAGCCATCACACCCCCTTGTCCCGGCTTCGGCCGGACCTTGTCGTCAAGTGCGAAAACTTTACTCCGCCGGGCGGGTTCGGGCCTGATGACTTGGGACCACGCCCCGACGTCGAAGATGGTCCCGCTGAGGGCAGGTTTCCCGCTTGGGAGCGGACCCACGCCGGCGGATCTCCCCGATAATGACGAGACTACGAGAGCGAGTCCCGAGCGGTTGCCGCTTCAGGGGCGACCGTAGCCGAGGAGCGGATGGGACAGCATGAGCCTGGAGCTGTGGCGGAAGGCCCCGATGGTCTTGCTACTGCGGTTCCGTCCCCTCTTCGTGGGCGTCGTCCTCGGTGCGATCGTCCTGGCCGCGGCCGCTACCTCGGGCCCCGCGTTCATCGCCTCCAGCGAGAGAGCCTCGGTCCAGAACGAGCTCGAGCGAGCGTCCCGGTGGACCGCGGGGCTCCACCTGTCTCATCCGGCTTCCACCTTCGGGCCGCTGCCCCCGCCGGGCCTGCTTCGCCGGCTCGGTGAGGGGGGAGGAGAGCTCATCCGAAGCGTCGCGAGGGACATCGAAGGCCTCGACGAGATGGTCACGACCTACTACGGGTCGCCCAGCACGTTGGCCTCCGACGCCGACGACGTCCAGGTCCGCATGATCCAGCGGTCGGGGGCCCTCGGACACATCGAGATGTTGGAGCGCTCCGAGGGCGAGGGGCTCATCATCGCCGACGAGACCGCACGTCAGCTCGAAGTGGGCCTCGGTGATGACCTGGTCCTGGAGGGCGGGCGAGCCCGGACGAAGGTGCGCATAACCGGCGTCTACAGGTTCCTGCCTTTGGATCGGGTCCGTCGGTACTGGACGCCCTACTCGGACAGCATCTACCGGGAGAGTGACGCCGACATCTATCCACCGGCGTTCGTATTCGCGTCCCCGGGCTACTTCTTCGAGCTGGCCGATCGCATCGGCGATTACAACGACGTTCACTGGGAGCTGCCGCTGGCGTCGACGGACCTCGACTTCGAAGAAGCCCGTGCGCTGAACGCCGATCTGCAGAAGGTGATCGATGGGGTCTTCGCGGACACGAGTGGTTTCCGGGACCTCATCGGAGACGCCCTGGGGTTCCGAGGCCTGTCCCTCGGGGCGGACACCGCGCTCTCCGGCGTCGTGCGCACGGCGGAGGAGCGGATCGAAACGGTCACCCCCGCCGTGGAGCTGCTGTCGCTGGCGGCGCGGGCGGTGGCGGCGGCCATCCTCGCGGCCCTGGGGTTCTATCTCGTGAAGCGGCGTCGAACCGAGGTGCTCACGCTCGTGGCGCGAGGGACGTCTCCCACCTCGATCGGGATCAGGGCAGGCCTCGAGTCGCTGCTACCACTCGTCGTCGGCGGCCTGCTCGGAGCGGCCGGGGGTTCGTTCCTCGTTGCCCAACTGGGCCCCGCTGCGGGGCTCGACGTGGGCCGGGCACTGAGCTCGTGGCGAACTGTGGCCGGGACGCTGGGGGTCGGAGCGGGGGTGCTGATGATCGCCGCCGCCGTCACCGCCGCCCGGGAGGAGGGGGCCATCGGGGGCATCGAGCACCATCGTCTCCCTCGGACGCTGGTGGCAGCCGTGGGCGCCGTCGCGGCGGCCGGCGGAGCCGGCGCCTACATCGTCTATCTACAACCGAACGCGTCGTCGGCGGATCCCGTTGGGCTCGTGCCAACCCTGATGCCGGTCGTGTTGATCTTCGCCGCCGCCGTAGCCGGGGCCGCGGTGGCCAAGGTAGTGATCGGATGGCTGGCGGAGCGCATACGGAACGCGGGCGTCTCGGCGTACCTGTCGGTCAAGCGTCTCGCGGGCGCGCCGGGGATGGTCCAGGTGCTGATCGCGGCAACGGCATGTGCCGCCGGCGTGATGTTCTATGGGACCGCCGTGTCTGCATCCGTCGAGCGCACCGCCCAGGCGAAGGCGCGCGTGTTCATCGGGAGCGACGTGTCGGTCCAGCTGTCGGCCAACGCCGAAGTCACCGATCTTCCATTGCGAGAAACGGTGGTCGCCCGCGTCCAGCGCGCAACCCTCACGAACGGTCTTGATGTCGCGATGATCGGCGTCGATCCGGCGACGATCGAAGAAGCGATCTACTGGGAAGACGCGTTCGCCGAGCGTCCGCTTGATGAGTTGATGAGAGCGATCGCGGCCCGAGGCGCTCGTCCCCGCGTCATCGGCGTGGGGGCGATACCCGACGAGCCCATCATCGGCTCGGCGCGAGGCGACGTGCCACTCGACGTCGTCGGAACGGCAGAGACCTTCCCGGGGAAGAACGCGAGTGATCCGCTCTTGATCACCACCAGAGAGACCTTCGACGAGCTGTTGCGCGACGTTGGCACGGCGATGTCGTCGCGGCAAGCCGAGTTATGGGCCAAGGGGGAGGAGGATCGGGTGCGGAGCGTCCTACAGCGCCGGGGCGAGAGTTTCTTCGCCGTCGCCAGCACCGACACGATCCTGCGGAGTCCCGCGCTGCAGTCGACGTTGTGGACGCTGGGCCTCCTCACCGCGTTGGGCGGAGCGTCCGGTCTGGCCGGCGTCGCCGGGCTGCTCCTGTACGTGCAGGCGCGTCACCGGTCCGCGTTGATCGGCGCCGCCATGACGCGCCGGATGCGCCTGGGTCGGAGAGCCGAACTTAGAGCCTGGTTGCTCGAAGTCGGCGCCTCGATGACCACCGCCTATGTCCTCGCGGTCGTCATCGGACTCGGCGTCGCGGGGCTCATGCACGAGCGACTCGACCTCCGCCCGTCGTTGCCGCCCGAGGCCATCATGGTCCTGCCGTCCTCGGCCATCGTGGGGGCGGGCGTGGCGGTCGTGGCGCTCGTTTCGTTGATGGCGATCCGCCTGCAACGGGACGTCGATGCCGCCAACGTTGCCGAGGCGATGCGAACCTAGCGAGCCTTCGGTAGTAAAGCAGGCATAGTTCGTATACCTATATCCACGCGCCTCCGGGACACTGGTCGTAACCTGTTGTGAGTCTTTGGGGGAGGTCGGCGGAAAACCTTGTATGTGATCCCTTCGCGCGCGCGGGTGCTGAGGGTCGGCTGGATAGGACTACTGGTGGTTGCTCTGGTTCTGAGCGCGCCCTCCGTTTCGGCCAAGAAGAAGCCCCGTCAGCGTCGCTACGGTCTACCGGTGGCTCGGAAGTGGGCCCCGGACCGGAAGATCGACAACCGGCATCATGATTACCCCGCATGGGACGTCGCCGTTCCCAGGCGCACCGCCGTGAGGGCGGTCCATGCCGGGCGGGTTCGTGCGGTCACCCGTGGGGGCGGCTGTGGCCGGGGTCTCATCATCCGGGGGCGCGACGGATACGAGTACACCTACTGCCACGGGTCGTGGGTCAAGGCGAAGAAGCATCGTTGGGTCAGGGCCGGTCAGAAGATCATGCTCAGCGGCAACACGGGACACTCGACGGGGCCCCACCTGCACCTCCAGATCAGGTCCCCGGGGGGCCGACTGCTCTGCCCGCAACCGCTGCTGAGGAGATGGGCCAGGGGACGCCAGGTCTCGCCCCGCGCGTCGACGTCGCGAGGTTGCGCCTACAGCCCGGATCGAGAGATCTACCGGCCGCGCCGCGCGGCGAAGGGCTCGGCCCGTTCGGCCGCGAAACCTGCGAAGCGCGCCGGGGGCCGGAGCAAGAGAGGGGCCCGCGCCCGCGAGCGGGACAGGCCGCGCAAGCATCACGGCAAGCGCCCGGCGAAGAGACCCAAGGCGCGGGACCCGAAACGAGACGACAAGGAGCGGGGTCGCCGGGTCTCGCGGTGAGGCGGTCCTGCAGCCGAACGCAAGGCTCGGAGACGGATCGCCGAGCGCAGGCGGAAGGCCAGGGCCCACGCCGCGCGCGTCCGGCGCGAGACGGCCGCCCGCCGGGCCAAGCTTGCCCTGGACCGCCGGGTGCGCCCCCTGATCTAGCGGGCCCTCCGCGGCCTCGACGGGCGCGCCGGCCCACTCGTCCGAGAAGCGTGGGTTCGGATGTTCGCGTGGAGTTCATGGACCCGTTATCGGCCCGCCAAACACCGTTGCTACGTTGCGCGGGATCGGTCGCCTGATGGCCCGGGCGACCACCGGACTTCCCAGTCTTGGGAAAGGGAGGAAGCTTGAAGCGTAAGCGTTCGTACTTGGTCATGACCGCCCTGGCGTTGAGTCTCGCCCTGGTGAGCGCCGCCTGCGCGGGAGGCCGAAACGCCGGCGCGGGCTCCGGCTCCGGCTCCGGAGAGAGCCTCACGGGTGAGCTCGTCATCTCGGGCTCGTCCACGGTCGAGCCGATCTCGGTCGCGGTCGCCGAGAAGTTCAACGCGCAACACCCCGACGTCAACCTCTCGATATCCGGCCCCGGCACGTCGGACGGGTTCGAGCAGTTCTGCTCCGGCGAGACGGTGATCTCCGACGCCTCTCGGGCGATCGAGGAAGAAGAGATCGCCAAGTGCGAGGAGAACGGGATCGAGTTCATCGAGCTGCACATCGCCACCGATGGGATCTCGGTGGTGACGTCGGTCGAGAACGACTTCGCCACCTGCCTCAACTACGCGGACCTCTGGGCCCTGCTCGGTCCCGAATCCGAAGGTTTCGACACCTGGGCCGATGCCAACCAGCTGGGCAAGAAGTACGGCGGCAGCGCGGCGCCGTACCCGAACGAACCGCTCGCGGTGACGGCCCCCGGCGAAGAGTCCGGCACCTTCGGCTCGTTCATAGAGATCGTCCTGGAGAGCTTCGTCGAGGACGCGGGGATCGCGGAATACGAGGAGGAAGTAGCTCCGCGCCCCGACTATCAGGCTTCGGCCAACGACAACGTCATCATCGAAGGTATCTCCGGCACCCCCAGCTCGCTGGGCTGGGTCGGATTCGCCTTCTACGTGAACAACCAGGACACCGTGAAGGCGCTCGAGATCGACGGAGGCGACGGATGTGTCGCTCCCACCGAAGAGACCATAGCGAGCTTCGACTACCCGATCTCGAGGCCGCTGTTCATCTACGTGGACGCCGGCCGGGCGGACGACGCCGAGGTCGAGGCGTTCGTCGACTACTACCTGTCCGACGAGGGCATAGCCTCGGCGACCGAGGTCGGATACGTCGCCATCCCGGAGGAGGATCTCGAGGAAACGCGCTCGATATGGGATGAGCGAACCACGGGAACTCACGTAGGGGAGTGAGGAAGTCACGATAGCGACCAGCCGTGCCGCCGGGGTGACTTCCTTCGTCCTCCGGCGGCACTTGGCCCTCGAGACGTACAGTCCCAGGGATGTCTGAGATAACGGTCAGCTCCCCGCCGACCGGAGCGGTCGACCTGCGCGGCGACCCGAAGAGGCGGAGGCGAGAATCGATCATCGCCGGCGTCTTTCGGGCGTCCGCGATCGTCTCCATCATTATCAGTGCGGCGATCGTCTTCTCGCTCTTCGGAAAGGCCCTCGATTTCGCCTTGAACGTCGACGTCGCGGCGCTGTGGGCGGACCAGGGCTGGTTCCCACGCCGTGGTTTTTTCGATCTCCGGTCGATCGTGGCGGGGACGTTCGTGGTGACCGGCGTGGCGATGCTCGTGGCGGCGCCGTTGGGACTGGGGGCGGCGATCTACCTGGCGGAGTTCGCGAAGCCGCGCGTGCGCCGGACCCTCAAACCGATCCTCGAGATCCTCGCCGGCATCCCCAGCGTGGTGCTCGGGTTCTTCGCCCTTACCTGGATCAGTCCCGAGATCGTGCAACGGTTCTTCTCGCATGCGACGGCGTTCAACATGGCCGCCGCCGGGCTCGCGGTGGGCGTCCTGATCACGCCCCTGGTCGCCGCCGTGACCGAGGATTCGCTGCGGGCGGTTCCGCACGCGCTCAGGGAAGCCGCGTATGGACTCGCGGCACGGAAGCGATCCGTCGTCGCGAGGGTCATCCTTCCGGCCGCGACCTCGGGGATCGTCGCGTCCTTCATCCTCGCCATCTCCCGAGCGATCGGCGAGACCATGATCGTCGCCATCGCCGCGGGAGGGACCGGTGGATCCGATCTAGCGCTGGATCCCACCCAGCCGGGACAGACGATGACGGCCGCGATGACCGCCCTGGCGATAGGCAGCGATCAGGTCAAGGGTGAGGCCAACACGTTCCCCAGCCTGTTCTTCGTCGGTCTGCTGCTGTTCTTCATGACCATGATCCTGAACGTCGTCAGCGAGCGATTCGTGCGGCGCGTGAGGGAGAAGTACTGATGGCGCGGTCGGAGGCGCTCACGACCAGCGGCGCCGTCGCCAAGAACCTCCGGGGACAACGCATCGACGTAAGGGGGTTGCTCTTCGAGGGCGCCCTGCTGCTGGCCCTGCTGACGTCTCTGTTGATACTCCTGGTCCTCCTGTACGAGGTCGTCGCCGGCGGCGTGAGCGTCCTCGGCGAGCGGGGCGGGGAGTTCCTGCAGGGGCGACTGTCGGTCGTCAGCGCAGCGACCGCCGGGGTCGGGCAGGCGATCCTGGGGTCGCTGATGGTCAGCCTGATAGTGATCGTCTTCGCGTTCCCGCTCGGCATCGCGGCCGCCGTCTATCTGGAGGAATACGCGGCCGACACAAGATTCAATCGCTTCATCACGATCAACATCCGCAACCTGGCGGGCGTCCCGTCGATCGTCTACGGTCTCCTCGGTCTAACGATCTTCGTCCAGCTCCTCGGCTACTTCACCGGCGGGAAGTCGGTCCTGGCGGGAGGGCTCACCCTGGCGGTGCTGGTCCTCCCCATCGTGATCATCACCTCGTCGGAGGCCCTCCGAGCGGTGCCCGATGCCATCCGAGAGGCAGGCATCGGCGTGGGGGCAACCAGGTGGGAGGTCATCCGCAGCCACGTGCTGCCTTCGGCGGCCCCTGGGGTTCTCACCGGGACGATCCTGTCGCTCTCCCGAGCTCTCGGCGAGACCGCTCCGCTCCTGATCGTCGGCGCCACCACCGGGTTCCTCGCGGTCGGGAACGTCGGCTTTTTCGATCAGTTCTACGGGCCCTACACGACGCTCCCGACCGTGATCTTCAGGTGGTCCAGCCTGCCGAGCGGAGACTTCCGCAGCCTTACCTCCGCCGCCATCATCGTCCTGCTGACGTTGGTCCTGGCGGCGAACGCGATCGCCATAATCCTGAGGAACCGCTACGAGAAGAAATGGTGATCCTATGAACCCCAGCCCCGTTAGGCATAATGCGGCCGTGAAGGAACCCATGAGAGAGGAGCATCCGGCCATCCACGTGGAAGTCACACATGAGGAGTCGGATCCCTTCGCCGCGCCCACGCTGTTCGACATCAAAGATCTCAACGTCTACTACGGCGGATTCCGCGCCGTTCGAGATGTCTCCCTCAGCGTGGGTCAGCGGCAGATCACGGCGTTGATCGGCCCTTCCGGTTGTGGCAAGACCACGATGCTCCGGTGTCTGAATCGGATGAACGATCTGATCGAGATCGCGCGTGTGGAAGGCCAGGTGCTCTATCACGGCGTCGACCTATACGACCGCCGGGTAGACCCGGTGGAGGTTCGCCGGCGTATCGGGATGGTGTTCCAGAAGCCGAACCCGTTCCCGAAGTCGATCTACGACAACATCTCGTTCGGCCCCAAGATCGCCGGCTTCAAAGGTGGCATGGACGAGATCGTGGAGACCTCTCTGCGCAAGGCCGCTCTGTGGGACGAGGTGAAAGACCGGCTCAGGGAGTCGGCGTGGGGATTGTCGGGCGGGCAGCAGCAACGTCTGTGCATCGCTCGCTGCATCGCCGTGTCCCCGGACGTCATCCTGATGGATGAACCATGTTCCGCGCTGGATCCGATCGCAACGGGTCGCATCGAGGACCTGATGCAGGATCTCAAGAGCGAGTACACGATCGTGATCGTCACGCACAACATGCAGCAGGCGGCTCGCGTTAGTGACATGACGGCGTTCTTCACCGCGGAGGTGAACGAGGAACAGGATCGTCGCACCGGCTTGCTCGTCGAATACGACAAGACCGAGCAGATATTCACGAACCCGGCGGATGAGAGGACGGAGAACTACGTCACGGGCCGCTTCGGCTAAAGGGACCCTCAGGGGACGAACTTGTAGCCGAGACCCCTCACCGTGAGCAGATGTTTGGGCGAGTGTGGATCCGGCTCGCACTTGGCCCTCAACCGCTTGACATGGACGTCGAGCGTGCGGCTGTCCCCGAAGTAGTCCGATCCCCACACCCGGTCGATGAGGATCTCTCGACTCAGGACGCGGCCGGCGTTCTCCATGAGCAGCTCCAGGAGCTCGAACTCCTTCCGCGGAAGATGGACCGGCTCGCCTCTCACGGTTACCTCGAAGCGATCCGGGTCGAGTCGTACGCCGCCGCCTTCGAGCACCCCATCCGATGTTGCGCCCTCTCCCGACGTCCGGCGCAGAACGGCCTTGATCCGAGCGATGACTTCGCGGGTGCTGAAAGGCTTGGTGACGTAGTCGTCGGCACCCAACTCCAGGCCGAGGACCTTGTCCAGCTCCTGGTCCTTCGCCGTCAGCATGATGATCGGCGTGTTCGAGTCCCGCCGGATCTCCTTGCAGATGTCCTCTCCTGCCATGCCGGGAAGCATCAGATCAAGCAGGACGAGGTCGGCTCCCTGCCTCTTGAAGCGGTCCAACCCGGCGACCCCATCGGTCTCCCGCTCCACCTCGTAACCCTCGCGTTGGAGCTGGTATTGGAGAGCCTCGCCGAAGCTTTCTTCGTCCTCGATCAACAGAAGGCGTGGCATCAGGGCCCGGTTCCATCCTCCGCCGGTGGGTGGTCCTCGATGGCGAGCGGCAACGACACGACGAAGACGGATCCTTGCCCGAGGTCGCTGCGAACCGCCACGGTGCCGCCGTGGAGCTCCGCCACGTGTTTGACGATCGCCAGCCCCAGGCCGGTACCGCCCCGATCCCGCGACCGGGCGCGATCGACCCGGTAGAAGCGTTCGAAGATCCTTGCCTGAGCCTCGCGCGAGATGCCCATGCCGTCGTCCGCGACCTCGAGCTCGGCCCGAGCGTCCGCGGTAGCCAGCTGCACCACGACATGACCATCCTCGGACGTGTAGCGGATGGCGTTGTCCAGGAGGTTCCGGATCATCGATCCCAGTTGCTGCCCGTCGCCGAGGACGCGAACGTCGGGCTCGAGACGCATCGAGATGTCTATCCGCTTGGCCGTCGCCTGAGGCCGGTACGTTTCGACTTCGGAGCGAGCGATCTCGGTCAGGTCCGCGGGTTCCAAGGCAGCCCGACCCGGGTCCTCCAGCCGCGACAGATCCAGCAGGTCGGCGACGAGCCGGCCCAGGCGCTCCGATTCCGTCGCCAGGCGGGTCGCGAAGCGAGCGGCGGTCTCGGGATCGTCGACGACGGCTTTCCCGATCGCCTCCGACAGCGCCTGCATGCTGGCGACGGGACTCTTGAGCTCGTGCGAGGCGTGAGAGACGAATTCCTTGCGGACGCGTTGTGCAAGCAATTCCTCGGTCATGTCCCGCATGGTGACGACGGCGCCCCCGTTCTCGAGGGGGACGAGCCGGACCTTCAGGGTGGACCGGGCCGGGAACCACAGGTCGATCGTCTCTTCCTGGACCTGCGCGTAGTCGAGCGACCGAGCCGCCAGGCGGACGATCTCCTCCGAGGGGATACGTTGTGGGAGCGTTCGGGATCTCAGCCCCAGCATCGACCGAGCGGCTTCGTTCGCGAGGAGAGGGCGCAGCGACTCGTCCACCAGCATCACGCCTTCGTCGAGATGATCGAGGATCTGCCAGATCTGGTCTCGGGGGCCGACGTCGGGCGTTCCCGCATCGGAACGGGCGATCGACAGGGCGAGTAAAGCGAGCGGGAGGCCAGCCAGAGAGGTGCTCCCACCTTGTCTTTTGGGTTTCATCGTCGAGCCCATAGTGTAGTTGCGGAGCGGTGTGAAGCCCGCAGCGCGGGGGTTTCTTTGCCTGGATTTCCACCAGAGTTCACCTATCCTTCACTCACGAGCGGTCCTATCGAGGGAAAGGCATGGAGTGGTCCGCATCAACTTCCACGAAGAGCTCGAGACCGCCGAACGGGGCCTGTTGGCCGAGGGTGGGCTGGTCAGGGGTCAGCTCGAGAACGTGATGCGGTCGTTGGACGGACGCGACGTCGATCTAGCGCATCATGTTCTGACCGAAGATGATCGCGTCGACGACATCTATCTCGCGACCGACGCCAGGATCCTCAATCTGCTCGCGCTCCAGGCTCCGGTGGCCGGAGACCTCCGCCTCGTCAGCGCGATCCTTCATTGCAACCTGCATATAGAGCGGATGGGCGACCTCTGCGTCAACATCGCCAAGTTCGTTCTCAACCGCGAGCCCTATCCGGTCGACTCACCGATGTTGACGCGCCTGGACGAGATGGGGGAACGCGCTGCTGAGATGCTGGATCTCTCACTGTCGGCGTTCGCGCAACGGAGCGCCGAGCTGGCGGAGGAGCTGCCCACACGAGACGACGCTCTCGATCGTTTGAACCGGGGCATGCTCGACGACCTCAAGGCATACGTCAACGACGAGGAGAGCTTCGAGTGGAGCAGCAAGTTGCTGCTCGTGGCGCGCTACCTGGAGCGCTTCGGTGATCACGCCGTCGACATCGGCGAGCAGGTCTCGTTCCTGGTGACGGGCATCTTCAGGGAGTTCGAGGACGCCTCCCACGGTGAGCTTCCGGCAACCTAGCGTTCGCACAGATCTCCGCGCCCCGGTTCGGCCAGCTCGACTGCGAACAACGGTGGGGGGGACATCCCGCCGGAACGTTCGCCGGGTGTTCACAGCGAGGACAACCTCGCGCCACGAGAAACCTCTAACGTCGGCGTCTGAGGGACTTCGACCTGAGGAGGCGGGATGGATCGGGTTGAACGAGGGGCGACGATCGCGCCGGAGCCGCCGACGATCCGGGATGCTTTCCTCGACGGGGTCAAGGCCGCGTTCGTGGCGGGTCAGTTCAACCGGCTGGGGCAGGTTCTCTGTTCGGGCTGTGGGCGGACCTGGGACGAGTTCTCGCCCGCTTTCCGGGAGCTCAGGCTACGCCGGCTGGCAGATCTGCCCATGAGGTCCTACGAGGGCGGTCCGCAGCTGGGGACGGATCATCCGAACAACCTCTTGCTCGTATGCGAGAACTGCGGATGAGCTCCCACCAGAGATATCCGATGGATCTCCTCGAGCTCGCACTCACCCGCTGTCTTCTCGCCTACCAGGCGGGAGACAGCTTCCAGGACGCTCTGGAAGCGGGGCGGATGGTGCTCGCCCTCGAATCCGTCGATCGGACGCGGCCGGCCGGCGGCCTATCCCCGAACAGCTTGTTGGCCGGCACCGGCCGGCCGCCGAAGTAACCCTGGCCGGCGTCACCCCGACGGTAGAACCCGCGCGTCACGGGCATCCATCGAGGATGGTTTCGGCTCTTTCGTACCCTAGGATGCGCGCGCATGGAGGAGAGACGCATAGCGATAGTCGGAAGCTTCTCGACCGGAAAGACGACGGTAGCGGAGGTCCTCGCGCGGCGTCTGAACGTTCCGTTGCTGCCGGAGGTAGCCCGCGAGATCGTCGAGCTCGGCTTCAAGCTCGACAAGGATGCCACCCCGGAGACGGAGACCCTGATCTTCATGCGCCAGTACAACAACGAGCTCAGCACCGACGAGTTCGTGGGGGACCGCTCGCTCATCGACGTGATGGCGTACGCGGGCTGGGTGCTGGATAACCAGCCTCGTCGCAAGGAGCTCGCCCTATGGGAGGAGTGCGAGCGACTCGCGGAGCGTAGGTTGCGAACGAACTACTCGCACGTCTTCTACCTCCCGATCGAGTTCCCGATCGTCTTGGACGGCCTCCGGCCCGACGACCCCGAGTTCCAGAGTGAGATCGACGAGCGCATCCTGCGCTTGCTGCGGACGCACGGGGTCCGTTACGAGACCGTCACCGGCGGCGTGGGAGAGCGCCTGGACCAGATAGAGACCCACCTGTCGAGGACCGGGTCCCTCCAGGGCGCCGGTTAGGGGCCGATCAGCAGCGAGCCGTCGACCGTCGTCTGGCCGCGCGCGAGACCAGGAAGCGTAACGGTCGCTTCCTCGGTATCGCCGGCGCCGATCTCACCGACGCGGATGGGCACCGAGGTCTTCCCGATCCTCAATTTCACCGAGCCGTGCCACGGGAACTTGCTGGTGTTCTTGATCGGGAGGACCATCTGGATGCGGTTCTCGCCCTTGGACCGGGCTCGGGGGTTGAGCTCGAGGCCACCGCACAATGTCGTTTCCTCGTCTGCCGTGAAAAACTGTGAGGTCAGGATCGTCGGCTCCTGCCCTTCTTCCACCAGCAACGTGAAGGGGGTCTCGGCTTCCTGCTGGCAGGTGAGGACGTGGGTTAGGCCGCGGAGGTTCGAGCTCGCTATCGGTATCAGGAAGGCTCCCATCATGAGGACGATGGCCAGCCTGGACCTCAGCGTTGAAGGCATATGAACAGTCTGGTGGTAGCGCTCACGACGGTCAAAGACCTTCGGTCGATCTGTTAGCGCGAATGCCTGGTCGTGGGCGCGGTCGCTCCCTTACGATGCGTTGATGGTGAACGTGAGAGCGACCGAGGATCGGCTTACACAGATGTCGTTCGAGCAGGCTCGTCGGCTGCTGCTCGTTGCGGGGCTCGTGATCCTGCTCCTGACCGCCGGGTTCATGTACCTCCGCGCCGTGGATACGCCCGAGGTCGTGGCCGTGCTGCTCTTCACCCCGATCTTCGTGGCGTTCGTCTTCGGCGGGGTCAAGGGGGGCCTCGCGGGAGCCGCAGTGGCAACGCTCGTCTATCTGGTCGTCAAGTACCCGCAGATCGAGGCGGTCGGAGCGGGAGACTTCATCCCACAGATCGTTTCCCGCTCTCTTGCATTCTTCGCCTTCGGCGCCATAGGCGGGTGGGCGAACGAGCAACTCGAGGCCTCCCTGACGAAGCTCGAGCTCTACGACCAGATCGATGATCACACCGGGCTATACAACGCGCGGTTCTTCGTGCAAGACACGGATCTCGAGATCTCGCGCGCCAAGCGCTATCAGAGCATCTTCTCCGTTACCATTGTCGATCTGCCGGCTGCACCTCTCCAGGATCTAGTACGACGCCAGCGCAAGAGCATCCTTCGTGATCTCGGACGTCTTTTGAAGGAAGCGGTGAGGACCGTCGACCGCTCCGTGCACGGTTTCGAGGGGACGCGGCACAGTTTCGCGGTCGTCCTCCCGGAGACCGGTGTCGAAGGCTCGCGCATATTCGCCGAACGACTCGCCGATCGGATGGCCGCGTACCTGCGGGATCGCGGCGTGCAGATCGCGACCGAAGACGTCCATTCCGAGCACGTCACCTTCCCGGACGATGGCGAGGATCGGATGCACGCGTTGCGCGAGCGCTTCGCCGAGATCGACCGTCACGAACATCCCCAGGAGCCGACGACGGCGTCGGTCGCCCGGCGGTCCGAGCGGGGAGCCACGAGCGGACGATGACCTTGGGGGGGGTGAGGGGGGTCGGGGTGGACCCCCCTCGGATCGGACCGGGAACGGGCTCCCTTGAAGAGGGTTCCGGGGGAGGGACCCTCTCTTATCCGACGAAGCGCATGGCCGACGCTAGCGGCGAGATGTGAAGCGCTCGTGAACGCCGGTTCAAAACCCCGTTAAATCTGGCGGTGAGGCGCGTCGGATAGCGTCGCCTCCGGGGGAAGGTTCGTGCTCGCCTTCGGGATGGTCTGCGTCGTGTTCTTGATCACCGACGTCCTCTAGGGCTCGCCGCGATCGACGTGGGCGGGTGCGGTGGCAACGGTGGTCTTCCTCGCCCTGTGGTACGGGCTGGGCCTGGTGCGGATCGTCACCGGCGCGGGGCCGAAGGACTAGGCGCGGCCGCCGTCTCCCTGCAGGAGCGCGTCCAGCTCGCGCACGAATCGGCTCCGCGGCACCGGCTCGATCCCGGCTCTCTCGGCTCGGGCGGCCAGTTCGGCGTCCTTGTGCGGGTAGATCCCGAGCACCCTGATCGAGGGGGGAGGGGGGACCAGGCCGGAGGGATCGAGGGTCTCGAGATCCACGACCACGACGTCCGCCTCCGGGATCCCGGGGCCCGGGTGGACCGAGACGGTGGCGCCCAGGCGCGTCGCGGCGTCCCGGATCCGGGCCTGGCCGAGCAGGTCGACGCCGACGATCGCCACGTGCATCCGGGGAGCCTAAGCGGGAATCACCCCGCCTCGCGCCGGGTTGATAGTGATAGACTCAAGTTCCTTGGCATGGGCGATTCAACTTAGTCCCGCACGCCGGGAACCGGATAGGCCCAGGCAGCAACCGAGAAGGAGGAAGGTCAGTGGCTAAAGCAGTAGGCATAGACCTCGGCACCACCAACTCCGTCGTCGCCGTCCTCGAGGGCGGGGAGCCGGCGGTCGTACCCAACGCCGAGGGGGCCAGAACCACCCCATCGGTCGTGGCGTTCTCCAAGAACGGCGAGATCCTCGTCGGTGAGGTCGCCAAGCGCCAGGCCATCACCAACCCCGATCGGACCATCCGCTCGATCAAGCGGGAGATGGGGACCCACAAGAAGAACGAGATCGACGGGAAGGCGTGGACGCCGCAGGAGATCTCCGCCCGGATCCTCATGAAGCTGAAGGCGGACGCGGAGGCGTACCTCGGGGACAAGGTCACCGAGGCGGTCGTCACCGTTCCGGCCTATTTCGACGATGCACAGCGTCAAGCTACGAAGGAAGCGGGACAGATCGCGGGACTCGAGGTCCTCCGCATCATCAACGAGCCGACCGCGGCCGCCCTCGCCTACGGCCTCGATAAGGCCGAGGAGAAGGAGCAGACCGTGCTCGTGTTCGACCTCGGGGGCGGGACGTTCGACGTCTCGTTGCTCGAGCTCGGCGATGGCGTCTTCGAGGTCAAGTCGACCGCCGGCAATACCCACCTCGGTGGCGATGACTGGGACCAGAGGGTGATCGAGCATCTCCTCAAGGTCTGCAAGGACCAGAACGGCGTCGACCTCTCGAACGACAAGATGGCGATGCAGCGCCTCAAGGAAGCTGCGGAGAAGGCGAAGATCGAGCTCTCGTCCACCCAAACGACCACGGTCAACCTTCCTTTCATCACCGCGACCGACGCGGGACCTCTGCACCTCGAGGTAACCGTGACCAGAGCGGAGTTCGAGCGCATGACCGAAGACCTCCTCGAGAGGACCGAAGGTCCGTTCCACCAGGCCGTGAAGGACGCAGGCATCTCGGTCGATTCGATCGATCACGTGATCCTCGTCGGAGGTTCCACCCGCATGCCGCAGGTGCGCGATCTCGTCAAGCGCCTCACCGGGGGCAAGGATCCGCACCAGGGCGTCAACCCGGACGAGGTCGTCGCGGTGGGTGCCTCGATCCAGGCCGGCGTGCTGAAGGGTGAGGTCAAGGACATCCTTCTCCTCGACGTCACGCCGCTGTCGCTGGGCGTGGAGACCAAGGGTGGCATCTTCACCAAGTTGATCGAACGGAACACGACGATCCCGACGAAGAGGTCGGAGGTGTTCACGACCGCGGACGACAACCAGCCGTCGGTGCAGATCCACGTCTTGCAAGGTGAGGCCGACATGGTCTACCGGAACAAGTCGCTGGGTCAGTTCATGCTCAACGACATCCCGCCCGCGCCCCGGGGCATGCCTCAGATCGAGGTCACGTTCGACATCGACGCCAACGGCATCGTGAACGTGCACGCCAAGGACCTGGGGACCGGTAAGGAACAGTCGATGACGATCACCGGCGGCACGAAGCTGGCCGACGATGAGATCGACCGCATGGTGAAGGACGCCGAGGCTCACGCCGAGGAGGACCGCAAGCGACGCGAGGAAGTGGAGGTCCGCAACCAGGCCGACAACGTCATCTACCAGACGGAGAAGACGTTGAAGGAGCACGGCGAGAAGCTCGACGAATCCGACCGCAAGCTCGTCGAGGATGCGCTGAACGACGCGAGGGACGCCGTCAAGGGCACCGACGTCGACAGCATCCGTCACTCGACGGAACAGCTGATGACCGCGTCGCAGAAGTTCGCCGAGGTCCTGTACCAGCAGGCACAGGGTAGCGGCGAGGCGACGCAGGACACGACGGCGGGCGATGACGATGTCGTCGAAGCCGAGGTCGTCGACGAAGGCGACGAGAGGACGGCGTAACCCATGGAGATGAAGGACAAGCGGCCGCGCATGCGTGGCCCACGGGACGACGCCCGGGAGGTGGCCGAGACCACCCCCGGCGTCGACGCCGTAGAAGGAGACGAGCAGATGCTGCTCGCGGAGAGCTCCGAGGAGGAGCAGACCCCGCTTGGCGAGGTCCCGGACGTGCCCGGCGAGTCGGAGCCGACGGTCAGCGTGACCGAGCTGCAGGCGATGAAGGCCGACCTCGAGAACGCTCGCAAGCGGATGGTGCGCGAGCAGACCCGGGCTACCCAGTACGCCACCAAGGAGCTGATGCGCCGGCTGATCCCGGTGCTGGATCACTTCCATCTCTCGGTCGCCCACGGTGAAGCGGGCGAGGGGGTCCAGCTCGCGCTCAAGGAGCTGATGGACGTCCTGCGGTACGAGGGGCTCGAAGAGATAGACGTGCCGGTAGGCACCCCCTTCGACCCGACGATCCATCACGCGCTCGCGACCCAGCCCGATCCCGCCGTGTCCGAGGACACGGTCTCGAAGGTGCACCGACCCGGTTTCAGGTTCAAGGAACAGGTGCTGCGTGCGCCCGAGGTCGTGGTCGCTCAGCCCGTGGACGAGGACGGTCCGGAGAACGAAGAAGATCTGGAGAACGCGGCGAACTGACATGGCACAACACGAATGGCTCGAGAAGGACTACTACGAGATCCTTGGCGTCACGAAGGACGCGTCGAAGGACGAGATCAAGCGCGCCTACCGCAAGCTGGCCCAGAAGTACCACCCCGATGCGAACCGCGGAGACGTGCAGGCGGAAACGCGCTTCAAGGAGATCTCGGAAGCCCACTCGATCCTTTCGAACGACGACAAGCGGCGCGAGTACGACGAGATGCGCCGGCTGATGGCCGCCGGCGGCCAGCGCTGGTACGGCTTCCAGCCCGGCGGCGCCCAGGGCCCGGCCGGCGGCAACGTGCGCGTCAACATCGGCGATCTCCTGGACGAAGACGACCTCGGCGGCCTGTTCGGCGGCCTGTTCGGTTTCCAGCAGAACCGTCGCGGGCAGGACCTCGAGACCGAGACCACGCTGACGTTCGACGAAGCCGTCAACGGCACGATGGTCTCCGTCGGAGGGTCGAAGGTGAAGATCCCGGCAGGGGTCCGCGACGGCGCGCGTATCCGCGTTCCGGGAAAGGGTGAACCTGGGGGCCGTGGTGCTCCGGCGGGAGATCTGTACGTACGCGTGCGGGTTGAGGACCATCCGGTGTTCGACCTGGGTGGCAACGGCCGCCTTCTCGTGACCGTTCCCATCACGTTCACCGAGGCCGCCCTAGGCGCCAACGTGACGGTTCCTACTCTGAACGGACCGGTGACGGTGAAGATCCCGGCCGGAACCCCGACCGGCAAGACCTTCAAGGTCAAGGGCAAGGGAGCCCCGCGCCCCAAAGGCGGTAACGGCGATCTCCTCGTGACGGTCCACGTCGAGGTCCCGCGGCGGTTGTCGAAGAGAGAGAAGCAGCTTCTCGAAGAGTTCGCGCAGCTGCACGACACATCGCCCCGCGAGCACCTCGAAGCCCACATCGGCATCGAGCAGAAGGGCTAGGAGGAGCCATGACACGACGCGACCGTTCCGAGCAGGCCAACTACGTGATCTCCGTCGCCGCGGAGCTCGCGGGTATGCATCCTCAGACGCTTCGGGTCTACGAACGCAAGGGGTTGCTGAACCCGCAACGGACGGAAGGCAACAGCAGACGCTATTCCGACACCGACATCCAACTACTGAAGAAGATCCAGCAACTGACGGCCGAAGGCATCAACCTGGCCGGCGTCACCCGCATCCTCGAGCTGGAACGCCGCATGCGGCAGCTCCAGGCGAGGCACGAGCGGACCCTGGAGGAGCTGAACGAACTTCACGAGGAGCTGGCGAGTGTCATACACGGCAGGAGCGACTTCCCTTTGGTTCCGTTCCGAGAGATCCGCCGCGTCCGACGCGTCCTGAAGTCCGACGCCATCGACCGGGCGACGCGCCGCCGGGTATTCGCGGTGCCCCCGAGCGACTCCGAACAACCACGAACCTAGGAGACCGCCGATGGACATGAACAGGCTCACGATCAAGTCACAGGAGGCTCTCGCGTCCGCGCAAAGATTGGCTCGGGAGCGTAACCATCAGCAGATCGAAACGCCCCATCTGCTGGCTGCGATGCTCGCGCAGCCGGAGGGCGTCGTCTACCCGTTGATGCAGAAGCTCGGGGTCTCTCCGCGCACGCTGCGGGATCGGGTGGACGCCGTGCTCGACGAGCTGCCGAACGTCTACGGGCAGGTGGAGACCTACATCTCTCAAGGGTTGCGCTCGGTGCTCGATGCCGCTTTCAGGGAAGCCGAGGAGCTCGGAGATTCTTACGTTTCCACCGAGCACCTCCTGCTGTCGATCCTCGAACAGAGAGACGACGCGTCCGAGGTCCTCGCTGAGGTGGCGGTCGATCGCGATCGGGTGCTGGCCGCCCTGAAGGAGATCCGCGGCTCCCAGCACGTCACCGACCAGACGCCCGAGGATAAGTATCAAGCGCTCGAGAAGTTCGGTCGCGATCTGACCGAAGCGGCACGGTCGGGCAAGCTCGACCCGGTGATCGGCCGCGATGAAGAGATCCGGCGCGTCATACAGGTCCTGTCGAGGCGAACGAAGAACAACCCGGTCCTCATAGGCGAGCCGGGCGTAGGCAAGACGGCGATCGTCGAGGGCCTCGCCAATCGCATCGTCGCCGGCGACGTCCCCGAGTCATTGAAGAACAAGAAGGTCATCGCGCTGGACATCGGCTCGATGGTGGCCGGCTCGAAGTACCGCGGTGAGTTCGAGGAGCGGATGAAAGCGGTCCTCACCGAGATCGCAGCCAGCGAGGGCGAGATCATCACGTTCGTGGATGAGCTCCACACGGTCGTCGGGGCGGGAGGCGCCGAGGGGGCGGTGGACGCGGGCAACATGATCAAGCCCATGCTCGCCCGCGGGGAGCTCCGGATGATCGGCGCAACGACGCTGGATGAGTACCGCAAGCACGTCGAGAAGGACCCGGCGCTCGAACGCCGCTTCCAGCCCGTGGTCGTTGGAGAGCCATCGGTCGCGGACACGATCGCGATCTTGCGGGGACTGAAGGAGCGCTACGAGGTCCACCACGGTGTCAGGATCCAGGATGCCGCGCTGGTCGCGGCGGCGATCCTCAGCCATCGCTACGTGACGGGGCGGTTCCTGCCCGACAAGGCGATCGACCTCGTAGACGAGGCTGCCTCGCGGCTTCGCATAGAGATCGACTCCATGCCGACCGAGATCGACGTGCTCGACCGCCGCGCGAAGCAGCTCGAGATAGAGAAAGCCGCGCTGGAACGGGAGACGGACGAGGTTTCGAAGGATCGCCTCGGCCGTATCGAGGAGGAGCTCGCCGGTATCCACGAAGAGATGGACGGCATGAAAGCCCACTGGAGCGAGGAGAAGCGCATCATCGACGGGATCCGGTCTCTGAAGGCCGAGATAGAGCGGACGCGCGGCGAGGCGGAACGCGCCGAACGCGATGGCGACCTCGGCCGTGCCGCCGAACTCCGGTACGGACGGTTCACCGAGCTCCAGAAGGAGCTGGACGCTCGCAACGCGGAGCTCTCGGAGCTGCAGGGCGAGCGGAAGTTCCTGAAGGAAGAGGTGGACGAGGAAGACGTCGCCGAGGTCGTCGCTCGGTGGACCGGCATCCCCGTGTCCAAGCTCATGGAAGGCGAGGTCGAGAAGCTCGTTCGGATGGAGGAGGGACTGCACCTTCGCGTCGTAGGTCAGGACGAGGCCGTCGAAGCGGTCTCCAACGCGATCCGCAGAGCGAGGAGCGGTCTATCGGATCCGAACCGTCCCATCGGGTCCTTCATCTTCCTGGGCCCGACGGGTGTGGGCAAGACCGAGCTTGCGCGTGCACTGGCCGAGTTCCTCTTCGACGATGAGCGCGCGGTCGTCCGCATCGACATGTCGGAGTACATGGAGCGTCATGCCGTCAGCCGGCTGGTAGGCGCGCCCCCCGGCTACGTCGGCTATGAAGAAGGCGGACAACTAACCGAAGCCGTTCGACGCCGCCCCTACTCGGTGATCCTCCTGGATGAGATCGAGAAGGCACACCCGGACGTGTTCAACATCCTGCTGCAGATCCTCGACGATGGACGCCTGACCGATTCCCAGGGCCGAGTGGTCGACTTCAAGAACGCGATCGTGATCATGACCTCGAACCTCGGCTCGCAATGGATCCTCTCTCCGAGCGAGAGCGAGGAGTCGATGCGTGACAAGGTGATCGAAACGGTGCGGGGGCATTTCAAGCCCGAGTTCCTGAACCGCGTCGACGAGATCATCGTCTTCCACCGACTCTCACGCGAGCACCTCGCTCACATCGTCGATCTCCAACTGCGCGCTCTTCACGCTCGGCTCGAGGAGCGGGATATCGTTCTGTCCGTCACCGCCGCAGCGAAGGAGTACCTCGCCGGCAGGGGGTACGACCCGGCCTACGGGGCTCGACCCTTGAAACGACTGATCCAACGAGAGATCGAGAACGAGCTGGCGCTAAAGCTCCTGGACGGAACCTTCCGCGACGGCCGGCCGATAGAGATCGATGTGGCGGCCGGGGGGCTCGTCTTCCGCACGGGATAGCCTGGCGGCATGCCGACCGAAGAGCCTCAGCGCGAAGACCTGATCCTGGTGCTCAGGTGCCGGAGCTGCGGCGACACGTTCCCGGCCCACGCCGGCGACGAGCCGCTGTGTCCGACCTGTAAGGGGACCGAGCACGACGAGGCCCAGGAGCCGCTGCTGTAGTGACGCGCCCCAGGATCGCGGTCGAACCGTTCCCAGAGCCGGGCATCCTCGCTGCGGTGCGTGCCGGCGGGGGAGAGATCGCGGAACCGGATGGAGCCGAGGGCCTGGTGTGGACGAACCCCGGCGATCCGGCCGGCCTGAAGGAAGCGTTGAGCTCGTCTGCGGCGCGCTGGGTCCAGCTCCCCTTCGCCGGTATCGAGGGATTCGCCGGCGCCGGGGTCCTGGACCCTGCTCGAACGTGGACCTGTACCAAGGGCATCTACGGTTACGCCTGCGCCGAACACGCGTTGACCCTGATGCTGGCTGCGGCCCGCGACCTCAGATGGCACGCGCGCGCCACGAACTGGCGCGGTGGAGGGCTCGGGTCGCCGGAGAGACTGCTTCGGGGATCCGAGGTGACGATCCTCGGCGCGGGAGGGATCGGCCGCGAGCTGGTGCGACTCCTGGCCCCCTTCGGGGTCCGTACCACCGTCGTCAGCCGGTCTGGTCGTGGCGTCGAGGATGCAGATGCTGCCCATCCGGTCGAGGAGTTAGACGACCTCTTGCCGGCGGCCGACCACGTCGTTCTCGCGCTCGCGCTGACCCCGGCTACGAGACACATCATCGACGCGCGTCGTCTTTCACTGAT
>WHSQ01000070.1 GCA_009380005.1 Actinomycetota bacterium
CGTAGTGGCCCGAGGAAAGATCATCCTCGCCGCGAAGCGTGGAGAAGAGATTCCTCTCGGTTGGGCCGTCGACGAGGAGGGCCTGGATACGAGGAATCCGGTTGCCGCCTTGGGTGGAGCAATGTTGCCCTTCGGAGGTGTCAAGGGGTACGCGCTAGCCGTTATCGTGGAGATCCTCTCCGTAGTGTTGTCGGGTGCCGCCTTCGGCCCTCACGTCGGCAGCATCTACGAGGAGAACGACTCCGAGGCCAACGTGGGCCACTGCGTCGTGCTCTTGGACATCTCGCGGTGGATGTCCCTTGGGGACTACTACGAGCGGATGGAGCAGTTTCTCGAAGAGCTCAAGTCTGTCCCGGTCTCCAGAAACGCCGACACGACCATCTTCTATCCGGGAGAGCGCCGGCATCTCACTCGTGAGGAGCAGCTGAGGCGAGGGATCGAGATTCCCGGGGAAGTTGAAGAGGAACTCAGGGAGCTTGGCTCGGAGTGCGGCGTCCAGTTCCCATCGTTGGCGGGAGAGTCACGCTGACCTTGCGGGAGGCGCCCGCAGCCGCGAGGAAAGGTGGGTGAAGTCTTGTCCCACCTCCGATCGGAGAAGTGATCTTCGACTGAATTCACAAGGAGAGCAAGATTGGCCCGGTAATTCGAAGAGCAGCGCGGTGCCGGAATTGAGGTTGCAGGGGCCCGTCCAGTGGCGGATCTCTTGGGTGCCGGGAGATGGGGCGCTCGCTCCTGAATAACAAGATGAAAGGAAGAGAGTGAGCTCAACTCAGGATGACCCACGCGCGGAAGTGGCGAAGAAGGTCTCTGCGCGACCACTGCGGGGGACCACGCGTGTCTGGTGGTTGGGTGGGGCCAGCTTGGCGATAAGGACAATCGATTCCTGCATATGGGTCGATCCCTTCTTCGGGCCACCGGCTAGGCCGCAATTTCACCGGCAGCATCCTCCCCTGATCCGAGCCCATCAAGCGGAACCCGTCACTGCGGTCTTAATCACACACGAGCACAATGACCATTGCCACCTGCCGACCCTGGCGACTTTGGCCGAAGTCCATTCGTTCGCGATTTACGCTCCGGCTGTGTCGGCTGCCAAGATCGGGGCCCACATGCGCGATGCCGACATTCATGTGGTTGATCACGGCCGCGCCGAGCGGATAGCGAACATCGGTCTCCACGTGCTGTCCGGTAACGATCCGCTGGCCGAAGAAGGAGTCATGTATCTCGTAGAGACACAGGAATGCCACATCCTTCTCCCCGGGGACAGCCTCTATACGCCCGGTTTCTTTGGCTTCCTCGCCTCTTACGGTCTTGATCTCGCCTTCTTCTCCGTGGGAGGTCTCTTGTTCGGCAAGAAGGCGTACATGTCGCCAGAGGAGTTTGGTCGTGCTGCCCAAGAGAGCGGAACCAGGATCGCGGTTCCCGTGCACTGGGACCTGTGGAAGGAGGCAAGACTGGATCCCGCTGGGGTGAAGGACTGGTGCACGCCCTCGGTTCGCCTGCTCCAGCCCGGCGACTGCATCGAACTTGCAGACCCATGAGGAACAGAAGCCTGCTTCCCCTCAGTGGTTGAGAAGATCCTCGTCGGGTGACTCGGAAGCTCGCCGATAACGCCATCGAAGAGGAGGGGACAACGTGAGTGCTTCGGAGATCTACCGAAGGCTAGGCGTCAGACCTGTGATCAATGCGGCGGGCAACTTCACTCGTCTTGGGGGCTCGATGCCGTCCGAGCGAACGCTGGTAGCTATGGCCGAAGCCTCTCAGCACTTCGTGGTTATCGAAGAGTTGCAGCGCGCCGTGCACGCAAGGCTGGCCCAGGTTACCAGTAACGAAGCCGCCCATGTCTCGGCAGGTGCGGCGGCCGGGCTATATCTCGTTACGGCCGCCATCGTGAGCCGCCACTGCGGCAAACCTATACAGGAGCTTCACTGGGAAGAGGTCCACTCGACCCGAGTGGTCGTCCATGCCGGATGTCGCTGTCCCTACGATTGGGCCGTCCGCCAGATAGGGGTCGACCTAGTCGAAGCAGGCGACACAGACTCGCCACCCGAGGCAGGCCTGCAGGCCATGGAAGCTGCCCTCGACTCGAGTACCGCGGCCCTTCTTTATGTTCCCGCGGGGTGGAACGCTCCAGGTACCCCTCCGTTTGAGCAAGTCGCTGCCTTGGCCCGGGGGCACCGTGTACCCTTGGTGGTGGACGCCGCAGCCCAGATCCCTCCTTCCTCCAATCTCTGGGGATACACGGGGGCCGGAGCCGAGGTGGCGGTCTTCAGCGGAGGCAAGGGCCTTCGTGCGCCTCAGTCGACCGGCCTCGTCGTCGGCAAGGAAGCCCTGATGGAATGGGTGGACCGCCTCGGGTTTCCTCACTACGGCTTCGGACGCATGCTCAAGGTGGGGCGGGAAGAGATGATTGGGTTGCTCAACGCGGTCGAAGAGCTCCTCGCTCGAGAGGACTCGGATCGGCTGCGGTGGTGCGAAGCCCAGGTGCAGCTCATCGTCGATGCTTTTCGAGGGAATGACCTTATCGAGGTCGGCCGAGGCTTTCCCAACATCGCGGGACAACCATTACCCTACGCGGCGGTGCACCCTCGTGATCGGAGTATCGATCCGGAATGGCTGGTGGAGGCCTTGCGGACTGGTGACCCGAGCATCGCCGTAGGAGAGATACCGGGTTGCAGCGGCTACTCGGACGGCTTCATCGTGAACACCCTTGCCCTTAGCGAGGGTGAGATGCCGGTGGTGATCTCATCGCTAGAGAGGATCATCGCGACCCAGTGAGCTTTGTTCCAGGCCATAGCGATCGTGCCCAGGCTGACATCGAAGTCAGGCGCGAAGAACTTCACGCCGAGCCGCTCCAGCAAGTCGTAGGCCGCGTACAACGTGCTCCGGTGGGTTGCTCCGGTCAGCACCAACTTGTCATCATGCACGGTGTCAAGCGCGTACCCGTCGCCCTCGGCGCCGGCCAGCTTCTCCGCGCCCGGGACCACCCACCCGCGCGGGATGAACGTTTCCTGCTCCAACCGGCGGGCGGAGCCGCCCGTCGCGATCACAACGCCGCTGCTGGCCGCCTCCACGCCCTGGGCGCGGTCGAGGCTGCCCTGCACCATTGGCAGCCGTGCACCACACATCCGCTCCACATAGTCAGCCAACTCGGCAGCCGCGAACTCGGCGACCTCCGGAGGACCCGACGTCCACCACGCGATGACCGCCTCCGGCTGCCCATCCTCCACAAGCACCAGTGACTCACTCTCTCCCTCCCGCGTCTCGTCCGTCACCATCGCAGAAGACACCTGAGGAACGAACGCGACCACCAGCACAGCCAGCAGGCCCACGAGCCGCCACCGGCGCTCCGAGAAGAGATCCATGAGATCCACTGGCCTGATCATTGTGGGCTCACTTCCTTAAGCCGCCACCGATATTGGTAATACCTCTTACACCAGACCTTATACAGGCTGGCTCTCAGGCGTCAAGCAGTTGAGGCCCTCGAGCTTCGAGTTCGACAGACCGAGCTCGACCGCGGCAAGGACGCGATCGCGGCTGGCTCTGATGGTCTTCGACAACCTCACGAACGACGGGATGCGCGACCTGCATGCCCATGCCAGCCACCAGTCGAGATGCAGCGAGGCGTCTTGCGGTCGATGCAGTCGGTAGAGGTCTCGCAGGGCTTCTTTGAGCTGCCAGCAGCGGTAGAGAACCGAGCGTTCGCGCCGCAGCTGGTCGAGCACGGAGACCTGGCCATCGTTCAAGTCGCCGGGATCCTTTAGCAGTGCCCAGCGGGTGTGTTTGACCCACCGGGGACGGTTCGGTGGCGGCGACGATCCTGTCGGAGGTCGTCCACTGTTTCGTTTCAACGCAGGATTGGTGCGCCGCTCATGGTTCCACGCCCACCGCCTCGCCCGGTCGATGACCTGGTTGGCGAGCTGCACAACGTGGAAGGGATCGACGCACTGGGTGACGTGGGAGACCTCTTCAGAGGTGGCCTTCTCGTAGGCCTTGCCCATATCCAGCGACACCGCTTGCAGCTGGCCTTTCTCTCCTCTCCGAGCTCGTCGAAGAAGGCTTTGAGGGTGTCGGCGTCGCGCCCTTCTGCCGCCCACCCACCGCGCCGTTCCGGTCGTGATCTGCGACGACCGTGAGATAGCGGTGGCCCGTCTGTAGCTGACGTCATCGATGCCGATGCCGGTAGAGGTCGTCGAGCTGGGAGTCGTCGATCGCATCTGCGACCACCCGCACCACGATGCTGGCCACGGCCTTCCACGAGCACCGCAGCAGCTTCGTCACGGCGGCCTTGTCGAGTTCCTGGGCGAGCCATGCCACGACGTCTTCGAAGTCGCGTGTGTGACGGGCGCCGGGACGCGCCCAGACCTGCTCGGTTCGAAACCCGACCACAGCGGGGACAGTCGACGCGGCGGATCTCGCCCTCGGGCAGGAGCCCGCAAGAGCCCAGGTCGAGGTGACGCCAACGACGCACCGACGTGTCGTAAACCGCCCTGACCTTGGACCCGCACGGGCAGATCGCCACCTTGGCGCGGCGGCGCAGACCGACGACTACCCCTGCCGGGGTGAAGCTGACCGCGGCGATGGACGCTCCGGGGATGGCCAGCATCTTGTTGAATGCGGTGGTGGCGCGCACGTGTCCTCCTTGGGCTCGGGTAGCTGTGGAAAGCACCCGGAACCTAAGAGAGCGACGCGTGCGCGTCGCGCTTATCAGCGGTGGACGTTTCGCGTTCTCTGGTTCGGCCCGTCTATGTGTGGCCTCACCACGTCATCTGCGTCGGAGGTCGCGAAGAACTACCCATTGAAACCGGAGGAGTCCCAATAAATCTCCTGACGTCCCCCAGCGAAAGGTATGGACAAGAAGTGACGTCGGCCGTTTCTCATGATCCCTCCTGCCAGCCGGTGTCTCCCTTGCGCGTCCGGTCCCATAGACCCAAAAACGAACGCCGCACCAACGAGAGGGTCTTCAAACCACCGGCGAGTCGCCTCCACGAAGAGATCGCTGGACCAGATGGCAAGCCGGCCGCTCGTCCAATGGGTCAAATTGCGACTGGGGAGATTGATGTCGAACACAGCTTTGGTGATCTGCCACTTGCCGGACGCGGAGTCGTATTTGAGAAGCGGGAAGACATCCTCAGGCAACGCAGCAACCAGGACTTTGTTCAAGATGGCTTCCTTGATGCCCGTCACGGCCGGGCTGCGCTTCCCATCTACCAAATCGGTAAACCGGTTGGCTAAAGTGCCGCGTTCGCTATAGAGCAGGTATTCAATCGCTGCGCGAACCTTCGAGATGAATTCTTCCGGTCCCATTCCCGATACGTCATCTCTGCTGCCATGGCAGCTTGCCCACGTCTCGCGACGGACCGCAGCCGTTGTCACGGTGGAACTCGCCACCGCAAGAACGCCCGTGATGACGGCGAGGATCGCACCCGGGTCGGGCAGAGGTCTGCGCCGGATGGAAACGGGAAGCCGTCGTTGATACCTATTGAAGGGTGTTGGAGAACACGGAGGGATATGCTAGCGCGTCGTACAGGATGTTGAATGTTGTGGTGGGAGCCGTTTCCACCTTAATCAGAAAGTATAGTCGGTAGGGGCCGCCGGAAGGGAGGGTCCAGGGCTTTGTTGTGGTATGCGACGCCCGTTGGCCGTAGGCGTTACTAGGGACATTCCTTGCCCAGGCAGACTGCGGGATGATCGGGACTCGCTCACTTTCAAAGCAGCTGTCGTTGTTCGTGCAATAACCAAATTCGAGCCGGAGTGTGGCCGACAAGTCGCTGCTGCCGTCGGAGTAGAAGTTCCACGTGAAGATTCCCGGCGGGATGACCGTCCCTCCAGGGAAGGTGTCCGCGGTCGCCCACCTGTAGACGCGGCCTACCGTATCGAGTGGCAGCAGATGTGGGGTGGTGTCCGTGGGCGAATCGATGGCCATGTGCCGCACGTCGCCAACGAATACGCGATGTGGGAAGAAGGGGATGCCGCGGAACGCTTTCAGCACAGTCTCCCAGTTTTCTGGAGTGCAGTAGGTGCAATCGGAGAGCTGAACAGGGTAAGCGAAGTAGACACCGTCGGCGACGCTAGCGACCGCTTCGATCGCCTCAGTCATCCTGTCCGGCGGAGTGAGACGGAAGCTCACTTGGGCGGCTATCTGGATATTCGGGTTGACACTGTGTGCATAATTCGCTACCTCTGTAATGATATCGACATATTTTTGCTTTCCGCCCCCACCATCCCAACAGGAATCGCTGATCAGTGTCTGGGCTTGGATATCGAGAAGCTCAACCTTCGTCCAGTCCACTTGTGTGTAGATTCCTTGTGACAGATCGTAGGTGCATCCAGGCTCCGATCCAAAGAGATACCGTGAACTCGGCGCAGTGCCATAGTCGCAGCCCGCTGCATGGGCGATGTCAGCTCCTTGGTGAATGGCCGCCACAGGGTCGTCCTGCTCTTCCGGTGGGGTGGCATCCCAGGGCTCTGGGTTATAAATGATGAGGCCTGGCAGGTTGTCGCCGTCACATCCCGCGTCAACATCGTTCTGCACACGTTCTAGACTAGGCGGCAGTGTGTATGTCCGCTTTTCCGGAATCCGCGCACCGAGCACAGGGTCGTTTTGAGCAGCGCTCTTGCTAACATAATCCGTGGTGCGGAAAAAGTGGTCTAGCACCGGCTGCACCTCACTCGAGCCCGCCGTGGACATGAAGAACGGGCCATGGGGGCCGAAGTTTGCTAAAGCGGGAGCGGGGTGCAATGTCACCAGCGCAGCCGCGAACAGCGTGGATGCCAAACTTCTACAGAAGAGTTTTCGCAGCCTCGTCATTAGGGCTCCTCCCCAAGACTTGAGGGTCGGAAGTTTTCTCTTCTACGCCTTGGCAAAGGGCTGAAAGTCTCAGGGAGGCGCGGGCGTGGGGCACAAGAGCCGCGTGGTCGCGTAGCCAGCCGGACGAAGTCAACACCGCCGGACACCACCCGGAGTCGAGGACGCAGGCACCTCGCCGTCTGTGTGGTGTGTGACTGTGCCGTGGGGGTCAAGTTGGCCAGCAGGTTCACCTTCTTGAGTGTCCGCTTACGGGTGACCAAGTGATCCGGGCGTCTTGCCCTTGAACCGCAATGGCGGCTTTCACCCCGCCTGGCATGTGACTTTGGGGTTCGCCCAGTCGGCGTGTTCGTCGTTCGACCCGTCGAATGCGTCGAGCACCACCAGGCGCAGCTTTCGCGCGCCCGAGACAGGCACGTCGACGTCCCTGGGCGAGGTGGCGCTCGTGACCACGCCGCTGTCGTACACCTTGCGGTCGTCGGCCCAGACCTGGAAGATGACGCTCGACTTGGTGATAGGCGGGAACACGCCGAGGTTCCAGGAGTCGGCCGCGTCGTTCGGGGTGATCAGCCGGGCGTAGGCGATGAGGCCGTCGAATCCGCGGGTGCTGGCTTGCCAGTTCCCGACGAGGAGGGGAGAGCCTTCGCCGCCGAGCGTCGGTGCGCCGGTGAGGATCTCCTGCCTGAAGTACCGGACCTCCTTGCCACCGATGAACAGGCGGAACTTCGACTGGTCTCCGTCAACGTCGTACACTAAACCGACATGTGTCCACGCGCCCAATGGCACCTGGTCGGTCGACCACGAGGTGAACAGGACCCCCGACTTACTCGTCGCGTTGACCCGGACCGTCCCGTCCGTGTTGATCCAGAAGCCGATTGCGGGATGGCGCTGCATGAGCCGGGTGGCGACGCCGCGGGTGCGCTGGTTGACCCAGGTTTCGTATACGAAGCCTGCCGACAGGTTGACCGAGTCGGTGCCGGTCAAGGTCACGACGTCGTCCTCGCCGTCGAAGGACAGCACCTCGGGCTTGGATCCGCTGTCGTCAGCGGTCGGCGACTGCACCCAACTGGGGTCCGACGACTCCGCGGCGTCAGTGGTGCCGAGGACCGCCGGGGTGCCCGCTGGGGAGCCGTTGACCACCTGCGCGCCCGAGTGGTTGCGGAAGTCCCAGCCGTCTTCGAACACCATGTCAGCGTCGCCGTCGCCGGGCGGCGTGGGCTCGCCGCCCGCCTCGTCGTCGATGCCGACCCTGGCGGTGAACCGGGCGCAGGCTCCGCCGAGGTGATAGCCGACCTCGGAGTAGGGGTGGACGCCCAGTCCCTTGGCGTAGGTCTTCCCGCGGATGGTGATCGGGCCTCCGTCACCTGCCGCCTCGCCTCCATTACTGGTGTCCTTCTCCACCGGGCCCAGCCCGTTGGCCGCCCACAACCACGGCAGGTCGCTCACATCCGCCGTGCCCGCCGGAGGCTCTGTGCCGAGGTCGTGGCGCCGGTACATGCCGTACACCCATCTGGCACCCTCATTTGTCTGCCCGGACACGTAGCGCCGGAGCGTGAAGATGTTCTTGACGACGACGCCGTCGAAGGTATGAGCGGTCGTGAGGTCGGCCATGCGCAACTTGGCGTCGGCCATCTTCGCCGTGTCGCCGGCGAGTTCATAGGCGCTGATCTCGGTGTCTGCGACCGCACGCGCCGCGCTGCCCACCAACCGGTCGATCACGAACCTCGCGGACGAGTCGTCGGGCACAGCGTCCGCCGCCGCCGCGAGCGCAACGCTAGCCGACTTGAAGTCGTTCAGCGCCTGGGACACGGCCTCGGGGTTGCTGTAGTCACCGCCCGGCGTGATGAAGATCGTCCTGCACGCGCTCTCAACCTTCCCGAGGTACGTCGCCATGTCGTCCTGTGCGGCCCCGTAGCGGTCCGACAGGTAGGTCGAACTCCACTCGCGCGTGTCCAGTCCTTTGTTCCATGACTGGGCCGCCACGAGCGCGTGCGCGACCTCGTACGAAATCCAGTCGCCCGGTTCGGAGAACATGCCCAATCCGTCGCCACCTATCGACTGGTAGTACGGGATCTCCTGAGCGATCAGGTTCGGCATCGTGCAGGGCAAGGAATGCCACGAGTACTTGCGGTAGTACTCGTAGATGCCGATGGAGCCGTCGTACGCGTTGTGCCAGCGCTTGATCAGGTCGTTGTAGTACGCGTTCGTCTCCGCGCTGGGATCGTAGATCGGGACTTTGTAGCTGCGATCGTACGGCGCGATGTCGACGATGTTCGCCGTCTTGTCATACATGTATTCCGGCGACGGCGGCTCGGTAGCGGGTCTGTAGGACAGCGCCTCGATGACCACGCCCGGGAGCTTCTGCTTCACCGTCTCGGTGAGCCTGCGAATGACGTAGGCGTAAGCATTGGAAATGCTGCCGAACTTCTCCACCGCGGTAGGTGACCATCTCGCCGAGTCCGGTGGCCAGGCGTCGAAGATCTGGATCTCGGGGCGCTGCTCCAAATATCCGACCACGTTGTCGATGTAAGTCTGAAGCGCCTGCTCGTTGGTGACGTCGAAGACGTTGTAGCCAGAAATGTAGTACTGGGGATACTTCTCCGCTGGCAGCCAGCTGTTGAAGCCATGACCGCCGACCTCGGTGACGATGCCGCGCTTGACCAGCTCCGGAAGGATCGCGTCTCGCGACGAGTCGTACTTCGTGACGCCGTGGTTATTGTAGTCATAGGGGTAGACCAGCACGTTCAGGCGGGCCTTGGCCATCCAGTCGATGAGCTGCGGCAGGTTACGCACCGTGTGGCTGTAGCCGTCCTCCACGTACTTGCGGCGAAACCGCAGACTTGCCTCCTCCACCACGGTAAGGGGATCGAAACCGATCGTGGCCACACGAGGCACACGCTCCGCATTGCCTTCATAGAAGTCGAAACGCGGGGCGAAGAACCGCACCCCGAGACGCTCGAGCAACTCGTAGGCCGCGTAAAGGGTGCCGCGCTCGTTAGAGCCCGCGAGGACGAGCTTGTCGTCATCCACAGTGGTGATCACGAACGCGTCCGTGCGCTTCCCGGTCAGCTTCTCCGCCGCCGGACTCACCCAGTCCCGTGGGATCGCGCTGTTGTGACGGAACTTCGCGGCAGACCCACCGGTCGCAATGACCATGCCACTTTCCGTGGCGGCCTGGTCGCCTGGCGTCAGGTGCCCCTCGACGATCCGGACCCGCGCCCCCGACATCCGTTCCACGTAAGACTGAAGCTCGGACGCCGCGAACCCGGGCGTCGGGGACGACTCCGAACCCCACCAGGCGATGACGGCGCTGGGCTCGCCATCTCGCACGAGCGCAATCGCCGGCTCATCGGCGGCGTGCGCAGACCACGCAGCCGACGTCGCGACAATGCCGAGCGCCACGCCCACGGCCCAGACCCGGACGATCCACCGCCGAAATCTTCTTGCCGCCATGTGGGTCTCCTTAACCTAACTGGCGGTATGGTATGACCTTAGAGGACTGATGTCATTTGGTCAATCGGGGGAGACACAACGCATAGAAGTCATCCCTCGAAAGAGGGAGACAGGGATGCTATGGGTTACCCCGTCACCGGGCTCGAGGCTAGACCGGTACACATCAACCGATCTTGTCCTGCGGGCCTGATGGTCACACTGAGGCGATGGTAGGCACCTTTGGCTTGGTGCCGTTGCGCCTTCCCCATTCGGCGACCCCACCCCGGATCGCCAAGTCTGCGCCCAAACGCTCCCCAGCGCCTCTACCATCCACGTCCACCGACGGCAAGCCTGACTCGCAACAGCGAATGCGTTACAGCGCCACATCGATACCTACAGCGTGCGTTCAGGCCAACGAGCCGGCCTTCGTAAACGTTCGTATCGTCGCGTCAGACCAACCCTGGAAAGATCACGGTGCCGCTATCTGATCGCGAACATCTCCACGTCCCATTCCGTCAGGGCCTGGGCTGGAGCGACGAAGCGAGCGTAAGCCATCATTCCGGCGAGACCCCGATCACCCGCGACGCGATTGGCGAGTGTCGGCACCCGTCAGCTACTCGATGGATAACTCCTTGACGGACATAACGCGCCTGGCTGCCGGGGACTCCCACTTCGCGGCCGTTGATAAAGAACCGGACCGTTGCACGGTCGTCCTCCACCTGGTACGCGAGACCGACGTGGGCCCACTGTTCCAGCGGAAGAGTCTCGGTCGACCGAGGGCTGACGCGGGTACCGGCCTCGTTAAGGACGTTCGCCTGCAACGTCCGATCGTTATTGATCCAGAAGGCTATACCTGGTGAAAAGTTGAAGACGCGGGCACCCGGCCCTCGCGACCGCTGGTAGATCCACGTCTAGAAGGCGAAGCCCTCGGCGACATGGCGCTTCCGATGTCGGCCAAGGTCGCTACGTCATCTACGCCATCGAAGGACAGCACAGTAGGGATGGAGCCCGTCCGATCCGGCTCTCCTGAGGGCAACCACGAAGGGGTGCTGTCCTCGACGTCGTCGGTAACCCCGAGGACCGCCCGTGACCCCTGCTCGGTCCCGTCAACGACCTGCTGTTGGTCCTTGTTGCGGAAATCCCACGTGTCAACGAACGTGGCTTGTGAAGCCGGGTCGCCGAACGGAGTCTCGGGTGAACGACCCCTGCCCTGGGGAGGATCAGGTTGATAGCGGTACCCGGTTGGGCATTGGCGAGCAGCCAGTCCCGGGCGGCCCTGTGGCCGGAGAGGACGACGCCGTCCTCGGGGATCGCCAGCGGCGACGGGTCGTCGCCGTAAGGCGGTCACACAGCTCGACGACCGCCCCGTCGACCAGGGATGCCTCCGCCCCAAACTGGTTCGCGGGGACACCTCGCGAGTGTAGATCACGAGCTGGTCGGTGCGGCGCGCCACATTCGTGCCCGACACCCCGTAGGCGGCGCCGGTCTCGCTCTCGGCGATGCCTTCGTAGATGACGCTCTGCCGCTTCAGACCGCACGCTGGTTTGCTCCCCGCGGTATGTGTAAACGGCCGGCCTCCGCCTCCAATTCGTAGGCGAGGCCAGGAGCAGCGTCAGCCGGCGGCGTTACTTCCCACGTCACTAGGAAAGGTTGTGCCGGATCCGGCGGCATCGATCTCAACCTCGTTGGCGGCTTCGCCGTGATCGTCCAGCCACTCGGCGCCTCGAGGCCAATCTCCATGTCCTCGATGAAGCCCTCGCGGCTGTAGTTGCCTAGGTCACGCATAGCGCCAGATCGTTCCGGTTTCCATAGCCCGGGTTCCTAGCATCACATCGTTCCGGGCA
>WHSQ01000071.1:0-3863 GCA_009380005.1 Actinomycetota bacterium
GGTACGCCTGCGCGTTCGTCTCTTGGGCCGGGTAGATCCACATCGGATCGTCGTACAGCAGCCTCAAGAGCTCTCCATAGATCTCCTCGCGTTCTTCGATGTCGGCCGTCCTGTAACCCTCATCGATGAGGTTGGCGATCTGGTCCGGATCCTCGTATCCGTTTGCGAATCCGAGCCGCTCACCCCATTCCCCCTCCGGGTGCCAGTAGATGTCCATGAAGAAGTGCGGATCCACGAACGGATCCGCGTTCTTGATCCACATCGCGAACTCGAAAGGAGTCTTCCCGTGGGCCCTGTCGAACTGGCTCTCGGAGACGGTCAGTACGTTCACGCGGAACGCGGGGTTGAGCGATTCCAGACTGTCCTTGAGGATCAGCCCGATCGGTTCGAAGGCGGGATTGTCCTCAACGAGGATCGAGACGGTGAACCCCTCGTCCCACCAGCCGGCTTCTCTGAACAATTCCTCGGCGCGCTCCAGATCCTGCTCGTAGATGGGCGCCTCCGGATCGTAACCAAGAACGTCGGGCGGAAGGTACGTGGATGGCTCTCCGAGCCCCTGGAGGATACCGGTGATGAACGCGTCGTAGTCGAACGCATAATTGAATGCCTGACGGACCCGCTTGTCATGGAAGAAGTCTGTAGGGATCGTATCGCCTCGCGGAAGCACGCCGTCCGGGATGTCGAGGTTGAACGCGACCTGGAACGGCTCCAACAGCAGGCCGCCGGTATCCAGCTCGACGTCGTCCACATCCTCGAGTTCGGATCTAAAGGTGGGCTGGAATTGAATCGCGTCGTAGTCGCCGGCCCGCAATCCCAAGATGATTGCGCTCTCCTCGGGGACGTTCACCCAGCGGGCGTCGAGCTTAGCGGGCTCGCCCCAGTAGTCTTCGTACGCCTCGAAGTTGATCTGCTCGTTGCGTTCCCACGACACGAACTTGTAGGGTCCCGTACCCACCATGTTCGCGTCCATGAACTCGTTCGGCTGTTCGGGGGTTACTCCCCCGTTCGCCTCAACCGCCTCCATGCTGACGATCGCGGCCGGAGTCGAGTAGACGACCGACGTAAGGAACGCCGCGTTTGGTTCCTGCAGGGTGACTTCGAACGTAAGGTCGTCGACGGCGCGTGTGTCCGCGATCGTGTCGCTCAGCGTAGATGCCTGTCCCTCTGGGAGGGCCATGTCCATCGCACGATCCCACGAGTACTTGACCACTTCGGCCGTGAGGGCCGAACCGTCGTGGAACTCCACCCCCTCGCGGAGCTCGAACGTATACGTCCGCCCGTCGTCGGAGATCAACCCGTTGTCCTCGGAAGGCACTTCCTCGGCCAGCCCCGGTATCGGTTCCGGACCTTCTGGGCCGATGTCGACCAGAAACTCGTAAACCTGGAGGATCGCCTGCTCGCCATACTCGCCGAGCTCGGCGCGGGCGGGATCGAGTGTGATCGGCTCGCCATCGAGTGCGTGAACGAAGACTCCCGGGTTCTTCACGTCCCCGCCCGCCTGCTCGTCGTCTTCGGTGGAGTCGTTTCCCGTGCAGGCTGCTGCGAACAAGAGGACGCTTGCAAGCAGCGCGATCTTCCTCGCGAGCGCCGATGACCTTTGAGTCGCTTCTTGCTCGGCGATGCCGACCCTTGCGACTGACGCCATCCCCCCGGCTCCTTTCTGCCTCCCGATGCCGGCGCCATCGCGTGACCCATCGAGTGGCGAAACCGACTACGACGGGCTGAGCCTAATGTGTTCTCATCGGTCTATGCAAACGTTTGCCGTCCGGCCCCAGTCGCCAAGCCCCTCGTCGATTTCGCCCCTTTTTCTGGTGATGTGGGGGCCTCCGGAGGGCCGCCTCGTGGGGCGAGTGGACCGGGCCGTCCGGTGACGCCCCCACCCCGTCGGGCAGGCCCCCGGGCGTCGTCACCGAGGCCCCGCGGCCCGACGCAACCGATCACGACGTGCTCACACGAAGGAGGAGCTATGCGGTTAGCAGACTTCGCAGACATCAGCGGCTCGCTGGACGAGAAGGAGAACTTCGCGAACCTCATCAACACGGGATGGCATCACGATGCCGTGTACGAGAGGTTTTCCGACGAGGAGTACGAGCGCCGATATCACGCGCTCCACGAGAGGATGGACTCCCTCGGTCTCGACGCCCTCATCGTCGGTGGCGGTCCGAGCCACTGGAGCTCGGGAGGGGGCATGTTATGGCTCACAGGACACTACGAATGGCATGCGATCGCTTGTTACGTGCTGGTCCCCCGGCACGACGACCCCGTGCTCGTCTATTCGATGGGCGGCAGTCACATCGAATCAGTTCGGCGGGTCTCATGGGTGAAGGACGTGCGTCCTTCCCGCAACGGGCGCTTTGGCAGGGTGCTAGCCGAGGCCATCACGGAAAAGGGTCTGGAGCACGGACGCATCGGACATCCGCCCGTAGATCCCCGCTTTATCGACTACATGCCGGTCAATCAGTACCGAGACCTACAGGACAGCCTGCCCGAAGCAGAGCTATCCCTGATCGATGATGTCTTCCACGACCTGCTCGTGGTCAAGAGCGATGAAGAGCTGGACTGCGTCCGCAAGGCCGGGCGGTTGTGTGTCGATGCCTTCGAGGCGATGGTGGAGAGGGCGGGACCGGGAACGACCGAGGAGCAACTGCGAGCCGCGGCAGCCGGCGCCATCTTCGAGGGGGGTGGGGACATCGATTTTCTGATCATCGCCTCGACCTCCACCTCTGATCCACACCTGATCTTCGGAAGTCCGCGGCCGTCGGGTCGCGTGCTCGATGGTGGAGACGTCGTCCTCAACGAGCTTGCCGCAGGGTATCGGGGCTATACGGCGCAGATCGGGATGCCCATCTTCATCGGCGAGCCGGAGACGTCCGCTCGCACGTTCTTCGAACAGATCACTCTGCCCGGGTTCCTCGAGATGGCGGAGGAGCTTCGCCCCGGAAAGAGGCTGACCGATATCGAAAGGGCGGGGCGTTTCTTCAGGGACCATGGCTACCAGTCACGCCCGATCCTTCTCCATGGCATAGACCTCGTAACCGCTCACCCGCACGTATACGTGGGCGAAGGTGACGACGAGGAGATACGCCCCGGCCAGGTGCTCATGCTCGAGCCCAACCCCGTGCGTTCCGATGGCAACCTCGGCATGTTCCTTGGGCACACCTTCATCATCACGGGGGACGGGAACGAGAGGGTCACCGACTGCCCCCTGGAGATGGTGATCGCCGGTTGACCCCGCCGGCCGGCATCCGGCGCCATCTCCTGAGGCCTTTCCGCAGCGCGGTTGACCCTAGTAACTACGGCGCTATAGGTTGCAAACGATTGCAGGCGAGGAAGAGGCGGGAGGCGACCCTGATCGAGCGTTCTGAGCGGCCGGGAGGCTGGTTGTATCACTCGGGGACGCCCGTGAACGAGCCGCTGGATCTCGTTGCCGCCGTCCGCGGCGATCCTTCTCTGATCCTCCACATGGTTTACACACTCGACGGCGCCTACGTCCCCGCCGTCGTCCGCAAGCCTTCGGGATCCGGTCCGTTCCCAGCGGTGATGTGTCTTCACGGTGGATCTGGTGGGCTCGGTCACGCGTTCCTTGTCGACCAGATGCACGAGAGGGGATGGCTCTTCGATCGCCTTGTCGAGGAGGGCTACCTCGTGTGCCTCACAGAGGGCCGCATGGAGCGTGAGGATGCTTACGGCACCGGCTTCCCTGGGGTTCTGGATCATCAGGACGTGGTCGAGGTGTTCCGGTACTTGCAGCGACTATCCGATGTCGATGCCGGACGCGTCGGCACCTTCGGCGTGAGCCACGGAGGAGAGCTTCAGCTAAAGCTCATCTCGGAGATCGGGGGAGGGCCCGCGGCAATGGTCCC
>WHSQ01000071.1:3959-12055 GCA_009380005.1 Actinomycetota bacterium
CCCGTGCGAACCGGCCGTGATCGAGTACCTGGGCCTGAGACACGAGGGCGGATCCGGTGAGGGGTGGGCGGTGGAGGATAGCTCTGGCCCCCGCGTGGAAGAAGAGTTGCAGTTCCGCGGCCCCGTATCCGACGACCAGATCGACTTCTCGCAGGTGTGGGAGCGCGTGCAGCGCATCTCCGATTCCGTTCCGATCCTGATCATGGGTCGCGACGACGATCACCTACAGGGGCTGTTCATGAAGCTCCGCGACCTCCTGGCGCGCGCCGACAAGCGAGTGGAATGGGCGACGTGGGATCATCCCGATCACGCTTACCAGTGGGGGCCTTACCGCACCTCGGGCGGCTATCGCCCGGATGCGATCCAGCAGGCGACGTTGGATCACCTGATGGATTTCCTCAACCGTCACGTCCGCGGCAAGAGGATCTACCAGGAGTCGACCGTCACGTAGGCGCGCTCGCCGGGACGGCCGCGGGGCGGCCGCGCCCGCGGTGTCGCCGAAGTAGAGTCCGGCCATCTCCGGGTTGTTAGAGCACGTCGATGGTCAGCGGCCCGGAGGGCAGGTCGACCCGCGCACCACGAGCTCGGGCTCGAGCAACACGGTGACGGGCTCTGCCGAAGGGCTCTGCAGCTGTTCCAGCACGAGCTGGGTGGCTCGCACGCCCATCTCGTAGTGGGGGATCTTGATCGTGGTCAGCGGAGGTCGCAGCTTGTCGAGGAACGGGATGTCGTTGCAACCCACGATCGAGACATCCTCTGGGCAGCGCATCCCGGTCTCGGTCATAACGTCGTAGCAGCCGAGCGCGATCAGATCGTTGCCGGCGAACACCGCGGTGAACTCGCCCTTGCCGTCGAGCAGCTTGCGGAATGTCGTCGCACCCTCCCTTTCGGTGAACGCCCGGCTGGCGCGGATGAGCGTTCGATCAGGTTTGAGTCCGACCTTCTTCATGGTGTCCACGAACCCGTGATAGCGAGCCTTTCCCGTGGAGAAGCGTTCGGGTCCTGCGATGTGGGCGATCTTGGTGTGCCCGAGCTCGAACAGGTGAGTCACCGCAAGCTCGGCGCTCCTATGGTCGTCCGTGATGACCGCGAAGGCGCGGGTACTTTCGACGGTGCGGTTGACCAGGACGATCGGCACGTCCGCCACGATGGCGTCCTCGATCAACGGGTGATCGCGCTGGGCCGTGGCCAGGATGAAGGCGTCTACCTGCCGGCTCCTCATGGTCTCGAAGTGGAGGCGTTCCTTGTCGGGGTCGTTGTCGGAGTTCGCGAGCAGGGCCGTATAGCCGACGGTCGCCAGCGTGTCCTCGATGCCGCGCACGATCGGTGGGAATAGAGGGTTGGTCAGATCGGGCACAAGCACCCCGATCGTGAACGAGCGGTTCGTCTTGAGGCCGCGCGCGATCGGGTTTGGGCGGTAGCCGAGGTCGTCCGCTGCCCTCATGACCTTGGTGGCCGTCTCGGGATTGACCAGCGAACGGGTCTGGGGGTTGAGAGCCCGCGAGGCCGTACCGGTATGCACGCCCGCCCTGCGAGCGACGTCTTTCAGCGTGACTGGTGCAGTAGTCATACCTGACCCTAAGGCTCACGGTCTTCCCGGCCCATAAGGGGCGTCGGTCCAAGTCACCCCACGGTCCGATGCCTTCTTGACAACAGAGCTTGGCGGTCAGAATACTGCAAACGATTGCTGCACTAGATTTCGTGAGGAGCGCGTGATCACGCCACACATCGATACCCACTGTCACTTCGTTCCTCCGGCGATCCTCGATCGGATCGAGGCGGAGGGGGCCGCGCATTCCGTTCGCGTCACGGATCGCGGAACCGTATCCTTCGCCGGTCGCGGTGCAACGCAGGCGTTCCCCTCGGGGATGCTGGATCTCGATGAGCGGGAAGCCTGGATGGATGCTCAGGAGATCGACGTTCAGGTTCTGTCGGCATGGATGGACTTCTCCACCTACGTCCTCGATCCCGATGACGGCGCGTGGCTGGCGCGCTCGATCAATGAGCTGACGATGAACGCGATCGCGGACCGCTCGGACCGGTTTCGTGCGATGGCCGCCGTCCCGTTGCAGGCACCGGACCTCGCGGCGCAGGAGCTTCGGTACGCGATCGATGAGCTGGGGATGGTGGCGGTGGAGATCGGGACCCGCATCGTGAATGCCGAGCTCGACGAGCCGTCGCTGGAGCCGTTCTGGACCGAGGCAGAACGACTCGATGTCCTCGTGCTGGTCCATCCCCCCTACGTATCCATCGGGTTCGACCGGTTGACGCGCTACTTCCTCGACAACATCGTCTCGAATCCCGCGGAGGCCACGGTGGCGGCGTCCCACCTGATCTTCGGGGGGGTCCTCGAGCGGCATCCGGGTCTCAGGGTGTGCCTGACGCACGGAGGAGGTTTCCTTCCCTATCAAGTGGGGCGACAGGACCGCGGCTTCGAGGCCAAACCAGCGCTCACGGCGGGCCACGTGCACGCCGCTCCATCGACGTTCTTGCGACGCTTCTACTACGACACCGTCGTCCATGGTGCGGAAGCGCTGCGGTTCCTGGTGGAGCGCGTCGGCGCGGATCGGGTGGTCATGGGTAGCGACTACCCCTTCCCGATGGGCGACCCGGAACCCGTAGCGGCGGTACGGAAGGCGGGATTCGACGAGGACGCGACGCGGGCGATCCTCGGAGGGAACGCAGATCGCGCCCTCGGTGGCGATCGCCTGAATGGGAGCAGATAGATGATGGCTCGTGAGACCGCGGCGGTAACGGCAGCCGTACCTGCGGTAGTCTGCAATCGTTTGCAACAAGGGGGGCCAAGGTGGAAGCGCGTGTACGCACGCCCGAGAGCGAGGAACGACTGCGCGAGGTCGTCGAGGAGACTCGCCGACCGGACTCAACCTCATCCCGGACGCGGGCCCGCGCGTTGAGACGGTCTGGATCCGAGAGCCGTCGATCGAGAATGGCTGACTTGCACAGCCGCGATGAAGCGGAGGGCGTATCGCATGGGTGAGAACGATCTGAGAACACACAAGCTCGGCTGGATCGGCGCCGGGCGCATGGGGTTTGCTCTCGCCGAGCGTCTGCTCGAGGCCGGGTGTGACGTCGCGATCTACAACCGCACGCGGTCCAAAGCCGAGCCCCTCGCCGACAAGGGGGGAAAGGTCGTCAACTCGCCCCGCGCTCTCGCGGACCGGGACATCGTATTCACTATCGTTTCGGAAGATCAGGACTTCCGGGAAGTGACGATCGGGCCGGACGGAGTGTTGGCGCAGAAGGCAGCGGCGCCGCAGATCCTCATCGACTCGACAACGGTTTCCGCCAACGCCTCGGCGGAGGTTCGGCGCGCGGGGGAGGCTTTGGGAACGAGCTTGCTCGCCGCGCCGGTCAGTGGCAATCCATCGGTCGTCAGGTCGGGGAAGCTCACCCTGGTCGTCTCCGGCCCGAAGGACGCGTTCGATACGTCGGAGCCATACCTCGATCTGCTCGGAGCGGGGTGCACTTACGTCGGCGAAGGTGACGCCGCTCGATTGGCGAAGATCTGTCACAACCTGATGCTGGGCGTTGTCACCCAGTCGCTCGCCGAGATAACCGTGCTTGCCGAGAAGGCCGGCCTCAGTCGGAGCGCGTTCCTCGAATTCCTCAACAAGAGTGTGCTGGGATCGGTCTTCACCCGCTACAAGACCCCGGCGTTCGTCAACCTCGACTATCGCCCGACCTTCACGCCCATCCTCTTGCGAAAGGACTTCGACCTGGGGCTCGAGGCGGCCCGGGAGCTCGAGGTTCCCATGCCGGTTGCCGCGCTGCTACGCGAGATCATCCAGGGGGTCATCGGCCGCGGCTCGACCGACCAGGATTTCGCCGTCATGCTCGAACACCAAGCGCGCGCCTCCGGATTGGAGCTCGAGCCGGAGAACATCGAGGTCTCGGACGGCCTCGAGCCCGACGCGTCATGAGTGTCGTGGCCCGGTGGGCGCGCGAGGCAAAGCTAGACGACCCAACGCGGTTGGAGCTCTATAGCAAGCTTTCGGAGATCCGGCAGTTCGAGCAGCGCGCCTACGACCTGTTCCTGCAGAACCTCGTTGCCGGGACGAGCCATCTGTCGCTGGGCCAGGAGGCGGTCGCGGCGGGCTTCGCACAGGCGATGCGCGACGACGACTTCACGTTCTGCACGTACCGGGGACACGCCCACACGCTCGTCCGCGGCGCGTCCATGACCGGGCTCATGGCGGAGCTCCTCGGCAGGTCCAACGGCATCCTCGCCGGCAAGGGTGGCTCCATGCACCTGACGAGCGTCGAGAACTACGCCATGGGCTCGTACGCGATCGTCGGTTCGCACCTACCCATCGCGGCGGGGGCGGCGTGGGCGGCCCAGGAGCGCGGGACGGGACAGGTTTCCGTCTGTTTCTTCGGCGACGGTACGACCAACATCGGTGCGTTCCACGAGGCCCTTAACCTGGCGGCGGTGTGGAAGCTCCCGGTCGTGTTCGTATGCGAGAACAACCTCTACATGGAATACACACCGATCGCTTCGGTCACCGCGGTCGAGCATCCGGGCGCCGATCGGGCGGCCGCCTACGGGCTCGAGTCGCTCATCGTCGACGGCAACGACGTGGACGAGGTTTACGGCATCGCCACGACCTACCTCGAAAGAGCGCGCGATGGAGGCGGCCCGGCGCTCATAGAGGCCAAGACCTACCGCAAGGGCGGGCACTCGCGCGCGGATCCTGCGAAGTACCGGCCCCCGCAAGAGGTCGAATCGTGGCTGGCACGCGATCCGATCATTCTCTACCGCTCCCGCCTCCTGGAGCTGGGCGTCGAGGAGAAGACGCTGGATGACATCGACTCCGAGGTGCTGACCGCCGTGGATCGCGCCACCGAGGAGGCCAAGGCCGCGCCGCCCGCCGACGAGGAGCTGATCCACGCAGACGTCTGGGCGGATGGAGGCTCCCGATGGCGGAACTGACCTACCGCGAGGCCGTAGCAGCAGGACTCGCACAGGAGATGGAGCGCGACGACAGCGTGTACTTCATCGGCGAGGACGTGGCCGCACCCGGCGGTGTGTTCAAGACCACCGGTGGACTCCTCGAGCGGTTCGGCCCCCGGCGTGTGCGCGACACGCCGATCAGTGAGGAGGCGATCGCCGGCGCCGTCATGGGCGCGGCGATGACGGGGCTTCGTCCCGTCGGGGAGATCATGTTCTCCGACTTCTTCGCCACCTGCTGGGACATCGTCGCCAACCAGATCGCCAAGACTCGCTATATGACCAACGGCCAGGTGACGCTTCCTCTCGTCATCAGAGCCGCCAATGGTGGGGGTCTGCGCTTCGGCGCGCAGCACAGCCAGAGCGTCGAGAACTGGGCCATGGCGGTTCCCGGCCTGAAGGTCGTCGCCCCGTCGAACCCGGCCGATGTCAAGGGGCTGCTGGCGGCCTCGATCCGGGACGACGATCCGGTCATCTTCCTGGAAGCCAAGTCGCTGTATCCGACGAAGGGCGAGGTGCCGGACGGTGAGCACGTCGAGGAGCTCGGCAGAGCGGTCGTGCACGGCGACGGCGAGGACGTCGTCCTCGTCGCTCTTGCGGCGATGGTGCCGAGGGCGATCGAGGCCGGGGAACGACTACGCGATGAGCACGGCATCGGCTGTCGCGTCGTGGATCTGCGATCGCTGGTGCCGCTCGATGTGAGCACCTTGCTGGAATCGGTCCGCGCCACGGGACGGGTGTTCACCGTCGAAGAGAACCCGCGTCTGTGCGGGTGGGGGGCCGAGATCTCGTCGATCGTCGCCGAAGAAGCGCTCTACGATCTCGACGGTCCCATCGTGCGGATCACGACGCCCCACGTCCCGCTGCCTGCGGCGGAGACGCTGGAAGACGCGACGATCCCATCCGCATCCCGCATCGTTGACACCGTCGTGAAGGAGCAGTAGCCGTCATGTTGAAGGAGCTACCCTCGCGATGACTGGTAGCGGTCAGCGGTTGACCAGGGACATGTCTGGGTAGCGATCGCCTACTTCGAGGCCCGGCGGCGCGGCCTCGTCGAGCGCGGCGAGGTCGTCTTCGCCGAGCCGGATCTCCACGGCCGCGAGGTTCGATTCGAGATGACTCGCCCGCCGCGTGCCCGGGATCGGAACGACGTCGTCGCCCTGGGCCATCACCCAGGCGAGCGCGAGCTGCGCCGCGGTCACGTCATTGGATGCGGCGAGCTGCTCGATGCGGCGCGCGATCTCTTGGTTGCGTTCGATGCGATCGGCCTGGAAGCGCGGGTGGAAGCGCCGCCAGTCCCCCTCGGGCAAGTCTTCGGCCGACGTGATGGCCCCGGTGAGGAAGCCCCGCCCGAGCGGCGAGTAAGCCACGAATCCGATCCCCAGCTCGCGGCAGGTAGCCAAGATGTCGGTCTCGACGTCGCGGGTCCACAGCGAGTACTCGGTCTGCAACGCGGTGATCTCGTGGACGGCATGAGCGCGACGGATCGTCGCGCTTGATGCCTCCGACAGCCCGAGGTAGCGGACCTTGCCCGCCGCGACCAGCTCGGACATGGCGCCCACCGTGTCCTCGATCGGGACCTTGTCGTCCACCCGGTGCAGGTAATAGAGATCGATGACGTCGACTCCCAACCGGCCGAGGCTCGCGTCGCAGGCGCGATGCACGTGGCCGGGAGAGCCGTCGATCCCCCGGTTGCCCTGGGCGTCGACGACGTTGCCGAACTTCGTCGCCAGCTCTACCTCATCACGCCGGGCCTTAACGGCGCGACCCACAAGCTCCTCGTTGTGACCACGGCCGTAGATGTCGGCCGTGTCGAGGAACGTCACTCCGAGATCGATCGCTCGCTCGATCGTCGAAGCCGACTCGAGGTCGTCCGAGTCGCCGTAGATGCCCGACATCCCCATGCAGCCCAGCCCGAGCCGGGAGACCGTCAAGCTTTGCGATCCAAGGGAAACCTTCTCCATGGGCCCTCCTCGTTCGACGGCTTTTCTCTGCCAACCTACCGGGCCGCCGGCCGCATCGCGGCGGCCGCCTGCTTGACCGCCAGCAAGATGCTCCTGTAGCCGGTACATCGACACAGGTTCGACGACAACAACTCCCTGAGTTCCTCGTCGTCCATATCCGGCTTCTCCGCCAGGGCCCCCGCGGCCAGCATGATGAAACCCGGAGTGCAGAACCCGCATTGCAGACCGAAGTTGTCGATGAATGCCTGCTGCACGGGGTGGAGCCGTTCCCCGTCGGCAAGACCTTCGATCGTGGTGATCGACGCGTTCTCACACTGCACCGCGAAGATCAGACAGGCCCGTACCGGCCGGCCGTCGAGAAGCACGGTGCAGGCACCGCAAACGCCATGCTCACAGCCCAGGTGAGTGCCGTGCATCCCGAGGTCGTCGCGCAACACGTCGGCCAGCGTCTTGCGAACGTCGACCTCGACCGCGTGCGTGGCGCCGTTGATCCGAAGGGAGAGTTCCGTGGTCATGCGGCCGCGTCCCTCACCGCATCGCCGAGAGCCCTCTCCATGAGTACCTCCACGAGGTGACGACGGTAGTCCGCGGAGCACAGGGCATCGGAGATCGGCGCGACGTTCTCCGCCGCGACATGCGCCGCGGCCGCGAGTTCGCCGGGTTCCGGCCCGGCTCCCACGAGCGACTCCTCAGCTTGTTCGCAACGCACCGGCCTGCCCTCCGCTCCCGCGACACCGAGGTGGGCTTCGACGACCACACCGTCCTCGATGCGCAGGGTAGCCATCGTTGCGACCGTCGCGAAGTCTCCGGCGGTCTGGCTCTTCTCCTGGAAGCCGACCCCTCCGCTTCCGAGCAGCGGGACGCGGATGGCCGTGATGACCTCGTCGGGCGCCCGGGCGGTGGTGAAGGGACCCTCGAAGAAATCGGTCGCGCTCATGCGCCGCTCGCCGCGCTTGTTGCGGAGGACGATCGTGGCGTCGAGGGCGGCCGCGAGCACGCACCACTCGGCGGCCGGATCGGCGTGCGCGATGCTCCCGACGAACGTACCGCGTTCGCGGATTGGCAGGTGTCCGACGAAGCGCGACATGCGCGCCATCAGCCGGTCGAGCGGGTCACCGGTTGCAACGTCTTCCAGGGCGCGGTGACGGACGAGCGCCTCGACC
>WHSQ01000072.1 GCA_009380005.1 Actinomycetota bacterium
GACTCATGTCGAGAGCCTCGCGGCGTTCCCGGATCCGGCGGCCCCATGTCTCGGCTATGTTCATGGCTTGCATCCTATGCGACGTCGGCATAGGATGCAAGTCCACACCCCCGCCATACGAGTGACACCGATGGATGGGCCCACCTATATCAGCCGACCGCACTACGATTTTGACAGCGAGCGAGGACGTGGTAGCCTGTCGCTTAGTCGTGTGGTTAGCAGAGACCGCATAGGACCCACAAGGAATGACAATGGCCGCAACATCTGAAGCTACGAGCAAGCCCATGGCGATCGTCGAGATCGAGCGTCTCGGCTTCGCCTACTCCGAGGTCGCACAGTTCGACCTCGACCGTCTCAGCACCGAACGCCGCGTCCAGGTTCGTGACCACGGAAAGTACGCGCCGAAGGACGAGGTTCAGCGCTACGCCGTCCAGATGGAGCACTCACAGTTCCCGCCCATCGTGGTCACCACAGACGACTGGATCGTGGACGGCAACACCCGCATCGGCGCGTCGATCACACGGAAGAACAAGTTCTTCCCCGCGATCGTCCTCGACGTCGACTGGGCCGGGGCCAGCTCCAAGCGACGCAACGAGCTGACCGCGCTCGCTGCGACGTTGAACAGCCAGAACGGCAGAGCGCTGACCCGCAAGGAAGCCAGGAATGCGACCCAGTCGTTGATCGCGCTCGGGTGGAAGACTGAGCAGATCGGCCGGGCCATCGGCGTGAAGCCATCCGTCGTCACGCAGGTGCGCAAGGAGATCGACGCGGCCGCGAAGCTGGAGCGGGTCGGTCTCAAGGCCAACGGCGACGACAATCATGGGGTGCCCGCTGCGTCGCTTCGGGCGCTGGGCGGCAAGGACGCGCTCAACCTGAACGACGTCCCTTATAAGGAGCTGGCAACGCTCACCCAGGAAGCTGGTCTTAACGCTGGCGAGGTCACCGGCTTCGCTCGTGAGATGAAGACGAGCGGATCTGATCAGGCGGCGCTGGACAAGATCCAGGACCTGCGCGCCGAGATGGGCGACCGGATCCGCGAGCACGAGCTGACCGGGCGGCGCACCAAGCCTCCCATGTCACGTCAGCTCCGCCAGCACCTTGGCAACGTGGTGAAGTTCGCAGGCCGCGAGCAGGAGCTGCTGGAGACAGACCCGGAGGTCAGCTCACAGCATGTCGAGATGATCGAGAAGTCGATCAAGGTGCTTTCCACTCTTCTGGGGATGCAGCGGTGACAACTGTGAACCCTGGCGCAGAGAAGGGTTACGCGCTCGATTTCACGAGCGTGATCCGTCACGTCGCCACCGAGCTGGAGCGGTCTCCGGGCCGCTCCAGCGAGGCGTTGGCGGCGTCCTATCAGCATCCTGTGCGCGGCGACCTGAGCCGCGTACGTCAGCACCACGGACACAGCAGCGACGGGGACGCGATCCAATTCCTCATCGAGCGGGCCGTGGCGGCGCTGAAGAAGCAGGTCGAGTCGGACGGCAACGGTGGTTACCGGCTGACGCGCGACTTCGACGATCTCCGGTACGAGCGGAAGAAGATCCACTGGCTGACCGACAGCGACGACGAGGATGAGCGCCGTGCGCTGCGGGCGATGTACAACGATCTGACTGAGAACCGCACGTTCTACGTCTCCGTTGAGGGTGCCCGTGGTGCCACCAAGGAACGCAAGTTCCGATTGCATCCGCTGGCGAGAGCGATCCCGCAGGTCTCCGAGAAGGAGTTCCTGGATCTAGCGGCTGACATCAAGCTCAATGGCGTCGAGCTGCCGATCGTCGTGTACAACGGCCAGGTGCTGGACGGCCGCCACCGGCTTGCCATCGCCGCCGCGTTGGGGATGCCGCTGCAAGTGACAGAGGTCGACGGTGACGAAGCTCGGGCGAAGGCGCGTGTCCTGTCGCTCAACGTGAACCGCCGGCATCTCACGAGCGCGCAGCGTGCATCCATCGTCCGGCAGCTGTTCCTGCCCGAGGCTAAGGAGAAGGCTAAGGAGAGGCAGCAACTTGCTGGGGGGGACAAAACCGGACAGAGCGCTCAGCGCAGTTCTGCGCGGAGCGCTCCCGAACCAGTCAAGGCGACCGAGGATGCCGTCAAGGAGTCCGGCAGCCTCGCCACCGTCCGCTCAGTCGAGAGCCTCGCACCGCTCGACGACGCGCCGAACACACAGCGGCGCGTCAACGCCGGCGAACTCAAGACCGTCTCCGACGCCCGCACGGAAGCTCTCAAGGAGCTAGGCCGTGATCCTGAAGAGAAAGCCCCGGTAGCTCAGCCACGCTCGGCATATGACCGGCTCGGCTGCGCACGCGGTGACGTGAAAGCCGCCTGCAAAGCTATTGAACATGACCACAAGGGACAAGTCACCGACGACCAGATCATCTCTCGTATCAACGAGATCCGGGCGCACCTCGACCGGGCTGAGAAGCTGATCACAGCTCGTAACAACGGCTGAGGGCACCGCGTCCTAGCCACAACCCTGAAAGGATCCACCATGACCACGTACAACCCGCAGCCGCAGCAGGGTTGGCCCCCGCCGGCCCGTCAACCAGACTCGCAGCCGCGCAACAGCGGCGGAGCGATCTTCATGGCCATCGTCGGTCTCACCGTGTACGCCGCCTCGGTGGCCTTCACACTCGGTCTCGCGTTGATCGGGTTGGCGTGGATCGTCCCCGCCTACGCCGTGTCTCCGCCGGGGCGTCGGGCGGCTGCGCTGGCGTGGACGACATGGCTCGGCCCGTTCGGGCTGATCCCCGTCCTCGTCAACCGATAAGGAGCGCACCATGACCACGCCGACCACCCCGCAAGGGCTACGCCAGTACGACCATCTACCCGCAGCCGAAGCGGCCGTCCGCGCGTGGACGATGCCCGGCCGGTTCCCCGGGTGGCATAGCAGAATGCAGCGTCGAGTGCGCCGGGGGATGCCGGTGCTGGGCCGGGCGCTGGACCGGCTCGCCGCAGAGACAGACGCTGCCGTCTGGCCGACGAGCGAGTGGGCGGACAAGATCTTCTACCGGGAGGACTGATCGGAGACAACAAGAAACGCCCCGCCATCACGGCGGGGCGTTCTTTGTGTCTGGATCACCATGACCCGTCCACCAGTGAGGGGACGGACTACAAGGATTCTAACATGGACTCCTGCTCACACGTGTAAGTGGGCGCGTCGCGCCCGGTACCGTTGACCAGCGCTTTTGCCTCAGCTTCAGTCGGACACCTGGCAGATGAGATAGGTGCCAGATTCAAGGCCGATGATACTCGCCTGCGGGTTGTCGACTTCCCACACGGTCGGGGCAGCCCCATCGGGGCAGGTCGGCCCGGGAGCCCCGGGAGCCCCGGGTGGACCTGGCTCCGTTGAGTTCACGCCAGGATCACCCCGTGGTCCTTCAGGTCCCTCAGATCCCTCAGGTCCAGGGTCACCCCGGGGTCCTTCAGGTCCCTGTTCCCCCCGAGACCCCTGGGGTCCTTCAGGACCTGCAGGCCCTTCAGGCCCGATCTCACCCTCGGGGCCTTCCTCTCCCTGCTCTCCCCGGTCACCGCCAGGGCCGCCAGGGCCGGGAGGGCCGTCCTCCCCCTGCTCTCCTTGGACCCCCCGTCCTCCGGTGGTACCGGAGGGACCTCGTGGTCCTATCGGGCCGCGAACACCTGGTGGGCCTTGCGGGCCGGGGATCGTCTCCACCGGCTCCAATGCGACCGCTGCGGCCTGGCGACAGAGGTCGCCCAGCTCTTGCGCTGTTTCGCCTTCACGGTCGCAGGCGGCGCGGATCTGCGACGCGATCGAGGAGGCGTTGTCGGCGGCGAGGCGGGCGTCAGACCGTGCTGCCACTAAAGACCATGTAATCCAGATGAGAAGCAGCAGGATGGCGGCAAGCAGCACGACCGGCAGGGTACTGAGGAGGCCGCGCTCACTTGATGAGGGGATCATCCGTCACCGCCGTCTAGCCGGATCCTGCGTCTGAGGTTGGCCGCATCCTCCTCGGCCTGGTACCGAGCACGGCGCTCAACATCGACCTCCCCGCGCAGCTCCTTAACCTCAGTGCGCAGCTCGACGATTTGGGCTCGAAGGTCGTGGATCTGCTCGGTGTGCCGTCTGACCAGTTCGTCAATCTCCTCCCGATACTCCCGACGTTGCTCGACGATCCGGGCGCGATAGTCGTCAAGGTTGGTCGACGACTGTCTCTGGAAATGGACGATGAGCCATCCGAGCAGGCTGAACACGCCGACCGACGGGACGACCGTTCCGATGTCAGGGAGAACCTCCACACAAGTTCAGGATCCCAGTTTGATGGTGCCCTCGATGCGGGCACCGTTCAGGAGGGTGGCGACCTGCTCTGCGCTCATGCCCGGCCCGGGCGGTCCAGCAGGACCAGGGGTACCAGCGGGAATCCTGCGGATCTCCGCGATCAGATCCGCTCGGAGCGCGGCGATCTTGCGGTTGGTCAGATGATCCTGGACACGGTTGGAAGTCTCGGTGTCCCACTCACCGTTGCCGACCGGCTGATGGTTCCACCCCTTGCGGAGCGCGTTCACCGCAGCTTCGGTCTTCGGGCCGAAGTCGCCGTCAACGGGGATCCCCTTCGACGATTCAGGGGCACCGTGACTGTATTCATTCATCATTCTCTGCGCACGCCACACCGCGCCGCCTTTGTCGCCTCGTCTGAGCACGTCTTCCTCCTTTGGTGGTGGTGGGGGTGTGGGGGTGGACCCGCCGGTGAGCAGCGCTTTTACAGCTGAACGGCGAGGACCCATCGGCCATTTCCCGCCATGCGGCGGACCGAACGGGTCGATCTTGCGCGACGGCGCGTACTCGTGGTGAGCGCAGATCATCAGACCCGGATCGAACGGTGTGCGGCGGGCCAGCGCTGCGGACACTTCGTGGTAGGCGCGCAGCATCCGATCCGACCAGCGCTCTCCGACCCCGTTGTTATCAGCCTCGATCCCCCACCAGTTGCTGTTGCCCGAGACGCCGCGCCAGGAGCCGACGCCGCCGTGGTTGGCCCGGCCCGCTGCAACGATCCGTATGTCACCGTAGACGCCACGGTGGTTGTCACGGGGCAGGAAGATGTGGCACAAAGGTCCGGGCAGCCCGGCGCGGCCGTTGACGACGACGTTCAACCCGAGGCTGCCAGCGCCGGAAGCGGTGTGGTGCCAGATCAGCCCGCGCGGGCTGAACGTCGAGCTGCCACGAGTGTTCCACCCGGGTTGGAAGGTCACGGTAAGGCCGCGCGAGCGGCAGTCGGCGGCGACCCGCTCCAAGGTTTTCGGCTGGTAGGGCATCAGGTCAGCCTGGTCACAAGCCACACGATCAGCACGACCAGGACCACCAGAATCAGGACCCGTTCAACCGGCATCAGCCACCCCCATTTCAGCGTCAAGGAAGTCCTCCTCCAACCTGGCCGTCGACACGGTCCATTGACGGGTGACCGCCCAGTGCACGAACGGGACCACAGCGGTGACCAGCGCCATCACCGCGCCGCCCAACTCGACAGCGATCTGCTCGGTGACCATCCCGCTGACCATCAACGCGTTCAACGCAAGGGTGACGAGCGCTTCAATGATGGCGACCGGCTTGTTCGGCTCGTTGCCTGGAATGCTGGACATGGCTCCTCCCTTTCATGTCGTAGTTGAATTGTACAAGGGTGCCGTAACAGTCCGGACGTAAGCGACGTCTAAGGGACGCGGGGGTGCGATTCCCTCTCGGTCCATTCAGCGGACGTTGCCGACCCGCGCCACGCCTTCATCAACCCACAGCCACACGGCACCACGGTCAGCGGCGCGAACCTGCGCCACCCGTTGGTTCTTGTGCCAGTCGAGGAACGCCGGGCGCCACTCGTGGTCTGCGGGGCGCACATGCCGGGTAACGGCAATGAAAATACGAGCCAGCTCCGGCCCGTCGTATTTCACTTTCAACCAGCCGTCTGCAATGAGCGGGCGCATCACAGCACCGTCACTATGTCGATTGGTCGGACGACGTCCTCAGCGGCGGTGACGATCAGCACCCAGCGCTGGTAGTCGCCCGGCGTAAGGGCCATGTCGCCGGCACGAGGGCCGATCAGCGACAGCACGTCGATCCTGTTCGTCTCGGTCAGCGGGCCAGGGTCGTTGACGCCGTCGACCAAAGTCACCGTGGTGAAGTCGATCACGTCGGGCACGTTGTTCGGGTCGACGTCGTGGTACACCCCGACACTGACAACGTCGTCTACGCTGCCGCGGATGAACGTGATCTGGTTGGCGGCGTATTCTGTGGCGCTGTTGTACACGGTGGCCACGTCATGCTCCTCTGTTAGTTCTGGTCGGCCCAACCGCCCAGCCGAGCCGCGTCAGGCCGACCGCAACGCTTCCAATGCGGGTAGGGCCGACCGTCACGGTGATGTCACGAAAGATCGTTGTCTCCGCCTGTAGCGCAGCGGCCAACGCGGGCAGTGTGGCGGTCAGTTGACCGGAGACCGTGACTGTGCCTGTGGCAGCAGCAGTCAGCGCCGGCAGAGTGGCGTCCAAGTCACCGTCGACCAACCCCCCGCTGTTGCCCTCGAAGCTGGCGGTCAGCGTCGGAAGTGCAGCGTTCAGATCACCAGCAACAGTGAGCGCGCCAACCAGCTGAGCTTCGAGCGCGGGCAGGTCGGCTACCAAGTCGCCCATTACTGCGTCAGGCAGCGCTTCAGCGAGCGCGAACGCGGTTGTCATCCACGCCGGCGCTCCCGGTATGGCAGCCGACCGAGTCCCCACCGACCCTGCGGTTGGGCGAGCCTCGTCGGCGAAGTACACCCGCATGAACGTGTCGCCGATCGCCGCGTTCGTCCGCATCGTCATTTCTGCGGGGGTGTCGTTGGCGAACGCATCGCCGCTACGGGCGGCGAACCCGCCGATAAGGATCGCCCCGTCAGTGAGCGTGGTGACAGCGGGCAGCGTCGGCGATCCAGACGCGCCGGTGGTGTCCGCCGGTGCCACGTCGAATCCGGCCTCGGCGTCGACCACAGCCCAGATGGAGGCGTGGATGTGCATCGCCGAGCCTGGCCCCATCCCGAACGTGTACGAGGGCACCGTGATCGGGTCGTCGGCGACGTGGGAGGAGACGATGACCGGGCCGTTGCCGGTGTCCTCGGCGTAATCGACAGTCCAGCCGCTAGGAATGATCAGCTGGCTTACGAGACCGTCGGGGTCGCCAAAGAAGACGGAGACCAGCCGGTCGCCCTCTTCACCAGGGTTGTCGACCTCGAACGTGTCGGGGGTCGGCCCACCGTCGCCGACAATGCCGTTGACGGCGAACCCTCGGATCTCCATGCGTTACGCCCCGGAGGGCATCGTCACCGAGCCGGCAGTAACTTCGACGTCCACATCGATGGTGATTGTGGTCGTGTTCAACTCCAGGTCGCCGCCGCCGCCGGTCGCGGAGACCGAACCGTCCAGCACGGTGGCGTCGTCGCCGTCGAGCGCCCGGAACCAGGTCGCCTCACCGTCGGCCAGCCCGACCGTTGCCAGCGGTGTGCCCTGCAGTGTCGCCGTGCCGCTGGCGGACGCGCCGAACGCCGGGTTGGCTAGGGTGAACTCGGCCAGCAGAGTACCGGATGCCGTGTCGTTGGGAGCCGGTTTGGTGCCGGACCGGATCTGCAGCGTCCCCGCGCCCGTACCTGCGTCGGCAAGGTCGACGATCGCGTCACAGGCGGCGTCCTGCGACGCGGTTGGAATAGTCACAGCCATTTAGCTTCTCCTCGAAGGATCGGGCACAGGTGGTTCGTTCTAGAAGGTCAAAACGATCAGGTGGCGCCGGTGGAATGAGACCGTCGTGCTGTTGTTGACAGACGCGTATTTCGCGCGGATCGTCGTCGACTCCTGATTCCAGCCGGTGAACGCGTGCGCCCGCGAGCCCTGGACGAACGGCTGTACCACGCTGCCCTGGCCGTCCGACCGGAACCCGAATCCCACAGTGTCGTCCGGGGTGAACGTGTTCCCGCCGGATGCCTGCAACGACATGTGTCCGAACGCGTTCTGAGCGTTCGGTGTGCTGATCATGCAGCCGAACCAGACGAGCACGATCCCCACCGGCCCGGGGGTGATGGTGACGGTCGGCCCGGCTGTGGCGAGATCGCCGTACACGTTGGACGTCCGGGATTGGCTGAGGTTGACCACATCGGAGGCGACGGCGAGCGGCACGAGATGGTCGACGCCGCCCGCCTCATGACGATTCCCATGCCCGGCGAAGAATTCGGCTAGGTGCTCATGGTGGAGCATGTGGCCGGGGTCGCCGATGGTGATAGGTGGCAGCTCGTCGGGCAGGGTCATGGTGTGTCCCCTCTGATCTGTCGCAGCACTGCGGGAAGATGGTCGACCAGCGCGGCTCGCAGCCCTTTTATGGTCCTCGCTCCGGCTACCGCCTTCTCAAGCTTGTCAACCGGGTCGGGGGGCGGTTGCGGCCATACCGGCACATGTTCGGCCAGCGCTATGGCGACGACGCTCGGGTCAATGCTGTCAGGCACCCACATTTCGAATACGGTGCCGTCGTCAAGGCTACGGCTGCTCATCGGTGGCGGCTTCTCGTTCAGGAGGGCACCGACCTCTTCGGCGAGCTGGTCGAGACGCACTGGCCGGTCTACCTCGACACGGCGGTCGGGCCTGCGAGCGGTGTCACCACGTCGGCTGGTCATGCGAGCGGTGTCACGATGATCGTCCGGGCCGCGAAGTTGGCCGTCCCGCCGGCAGCGAAACGTCTGTACTTCGCCCTGAACACGTACAGTCCGGGGATCAGCCCGGTGAGCAGCTCCGATCCGCCGGACCAGTACTGGTCGTTAGCGGCGCTCGACGTGGCGGCGACCGCCCGGTTGGTTATCGGCGCGACGCTGGTCGGGCCGATCCCCTCGAAGCTCATCACGCAGCCGCCTCCGGCGAGGGTGTTGCGCATGTCAGCGCGGATGTGGACGACGCATTTGCCGGACGAGCCGATCTCCACCGACACCTCCGGGCCGACGGTGGCCAGATCGGTAAACGTCTCCGAGGTGGTGCCCTCCAGCCCGGCGACGCGTGCGGCGTCGGTACCCGCCCACCCTTCATGATGCAGCCGGTGCGCCTCGGCGATCCCCGCTTCGATGTGCCGTAGACGGGCCGCGGACAGCGGCGTGCCGCCCGCTTCGAAGTCGTTCCACGTCTGCTCTGCGTACACCATGCTCTGTCACTCCTCTGACATCGGCGGGGTCGGCAATCCGGGCGGCTGCTGCTCCATGTACAGCGGGCCAGAGCGCAGCCGCTGCCGCAGCGCCTCGGTCTGCCGGTCCAACCCCACGAACGAGCGTGAAGTAGCGCCCACGGTCAACCTGGTCGACCCGGCACCTGTCTCCACATGATCGGTCAGGTCGACGATCCGGCCTTGCGGGTCCCGGTAGTAGACGCCCATCCCTTTGGTGACCGACCAGGACGCTTCCGTCACCCGCAGTTCGATCGGGTAGATGGTGTGCCCGCGCCACTGCTGCGGGTTGTCCAGGTCGAACAACCCCTCCTCAGGGTCGTACACACCGATCAGGTTGCCTACCTTGGCGTCGCCGTCGATGTCGTAGTCGTCGACGGACAGAGTGACAGCGTGACGGGTCGGCTTGGTCTCAGACAGCAGCATCACGGCGCGCTGTTCGGCGGTCAGGTCTTCGGTGGCGGACTCCTGCGCCAACAGGGTTCTGCGGGCGTGGTCGCCGTGGATGTTGCGGTAGGGAACGTCGGATCGGGAGGCTCTGCCGATTGTCGGTTCGCTCTCCTCACCGCGTCCGAGGAGTAGCACATCGGATGCCCAATCCTCCACGTCAGAGTCGAGCGCGAGCGACGAAACCCGCAGCGCTTCCAGGTCAAGATCCCAGCCGACGTCACGGCGGACAGCCACGGCGGTCGGTGCCCATTTGCGGGGAAACAGACTCGCTGACGGGAACAGGGCGGGTGATGTGAACAGCAGCCCAGTGCCGTACAAGGCGGCAGGGGGGCCTGCATCCAACGTTCCATCAGTGCCGGGACGCCATTCGCACCCGACCGTCGACAGGACATGGTCTACCGCCTCGCGGACGGGCTGGTGCTGCTCCACAGTCCCGGTGAACCTGGCCTCGGTGTCGAACGTGCGGCCAGGGCGGACCGTCAGCGGCAACAGACGGCGTAACAGCTCGGCCGGCCCGGCGTTCAGGAACCTTGTCCGCTGTTCGACCACCGGGCCACGGTCGCCTGACCCGAGCCACCAGGCCAACCCGTATCCTGCCAGGCCGCGCTGGTCGCCTCGGGGGATGCGGACGACAACGCCGGTGAACGCTGCTGCGGCCGCGAACGGCCCCGACGTCGGGTAATCCCCGAGCGTGTCCAGCGCCCACAGATCGTCGTCGCGCCAAACGTCGTACCAGAACTCTTCCTGGGCGGCGGGAAACGTGTCACGACCCGGGTACAGCAGATTCGGCCTCCCCAGCAGATCCGCATCCAACCGCGAACGGGTCACATGGACATGGCCCAAGAAGTCGAGACGTTCCCGAATCGACTCCGGTGTGCCGTCCTTCAGATTAATCGACCATTGCCCGATGCCCTGGACGATCTCGGTGACGGCCATCTAGCGTCTCACGACCCGGACGCGTTCGTCGAGGTATCCGACGAACTGGGCGACCAACGCCTCGGCGGTCTCATGATCGGCTGTGGACACTGACGCGCCGACGGTGAACGCCAACGACGTGGCGCTCGCGCGGGTGATCCCACCCTGAACCAAATCGACTGTGTGACCGTGCGGAGTCGCTGCCACATAAGTCAGCCCGTCAGTGTCGGCGACGTCGGCTTTCACTCCGCCGTCGGTGATCTCGCCCGCCTCAGCCGTCCCGAGTTGCACTGTGAGGTCGACGAACTGGTCGGATGACAAGAATCCCGTCACCGTCCGGGCACCGCGGCGCAGTGTCAGGTCGAGCGCGACCCGGCCGGGGTTCTGCAATGCGGTCAGCCGCACCGCGCACGCCTCGGGGGTGTTCCGAAGCACCGCCAGTCCCGACCAGATCGGCACTGTGCCGTCGACCAGGACGTCCCAGACTTTCGGACGCCATGCCCCGTCGTGCCATGTCGCGACCTCGAACGCACTGCCGTCTGGCCGGATCCGCAGCAGCGTGTTCGCCATTTCCCAGTCGCCGGGGGTGTCGTCGGTTTCGAACCCGGTCACCGTCCGGCCGTTCTGATCGATGGCGGCCGCGCCGGCGCACCAGTCACCCGGTGGGGTGGACCACAACGCCGATCTGGCATCCATACCCGCCCAAACCCGCACAGGGCCGGTCTCACCAGTACGGTCGACGAACGCCGTCGGGGCAGGGCGGGATAGGTACCCGTTCGACCCTGCAGCAGGGGCGTGCCAGCGGACCCCGGAGATGTCATGGTCGTTCGCGAGGTTCGCGCCGACCAGCAGCGATTCCGCGTCCGCCGCGCCGTCCACCACCCGGCGCAGTGAAGCGGTTATCTGGAGGACCGGCGCGCCGAACGTCGAGAATCCCCGAGCGCCGGCAACGGAGACGTCCTCAACCTCATACCAGCCCTGCCACGACGGATCCGCGGACCACACGACGGGCACGACATGGCCGCGGTGGCCCATCAGCTGGCGGCGTACAAGCAGCGTGTCCTCCTGCACAGCGGACCGGGCAGAAGCAACCGCTGTGAGCTTCACCGTGTCGCTGTACGACGGAGACGTGACCCACACGTCGCCGCTGTCCAACAGCAGCCGGCCGAATCGTAGAGTGCTCATGCCCGCGCGACCTCGCGACGGCGCAAGGTCTCTGCGACCTTGTCACCGTCCATGATGATGGACAGCTTCCCAAGCTGCGCCATCAGCCTGCGGTCCTCGTCCGACAGTGTCACGACCAGGTCGGCGCTATCTCTGCCTAGGGGAACGACCGCCTCAGGACCGTCTTCCCCCAGCAACGCGCGGACGGGCCGGTTCACGATCCCACCGTTGGCCAAAGCCCAGTGAATGTGATCGAAATGCATCGCACGAGTGACACCGGAATACATGTGGTTGCGGCCGTTATGGACCTGCCTGCCGCCGGCCGGGGAGAAGATCA
>WHSQ01000073.1 GCA_009380005.1 Actinomycetota bacterium
TACTCCGGCTGGGTCTACGCCGCGTTCGTCCTCGACGTGTTCTCCCGCAGGGTCGTGGGCTGGCAGGTCTCCACCAGTCCGCGCACCGACCTCGCCTTGGACGCCCTCGACATGGGCCTGTGGGCGCGGCAGCGAGCCGGCCAGGACACCGCCGAGCTTGTCCATCACTCCGACCGCGGAGTGCAGCCCAGGTTCTATCGGTCGATGCAACGCCTTCTACGAAGGCGGTTCGGCGATGTACCTGGCAAAGGACTCTGCTGCTGGTGTGCGGTTTCTGGCTTCGATGCGGGAGGGGTGGGGCGTGGTCTCAGACGGTCGGCCCGCGCCGCGGGTGTCGGCAAGCAGACCGGGTATCGGTGGCTGCGTGAGTCGTTCCTGGCCCTCCGCGAGCAGGGATTGAGCGTCGCGGACGCGGAGGCATCGTTGTGATACTCCTCCTCACTGGTGTTTCGGTGGGAGGCGCAGCATGTCACCAGGCGCTACGGCTGGCGTCATCACCGCGCTGTCGTGGCGGAGGTGGAGGACGCGTTCTGGGCGGCCTTCTTCGCCGGTGGCAGCCTGGACGCGGCACATCGTGCCGCTGGGGTGAGTCGCCCGACGGCGTATCGATGGTGGCGGCGTCGGTTCGTCGCGCTGCGCGCGCAGGGTGTGTCTGTTCGGACCGCGGCGCGGCAGCTGCGGGTGCCGCCGGCGCTAGCCGCGGCGTGGGAGGCCGAGCGCCGCAGCGCTGCCAAGGATCCTGCCAATCCCCCCAAACAGGACGTGCAGTGCTGACTTGAGGTCGACCCCGGATGCTTAGGAGTTGCGAGCTTCTCAGGATCGTCGAGCGAAGTCCAGCGAGGAGACCTCCTCGCTTACGAACACCTCGCCGTCGTAGACGTCTCGCACTTCGCCGAGAGCGCGCTCTCGGGCCCCCGGTCCGGAGAGGTTCGGTCCCATGTGCACGAGCACGAGACTCCTCACGCCGGCGCTCGCGGCCAGTTCGCCGGCCCCGACCGTGCCGGTCTGTCCGAGCTGCTCACCCTCGCGCTCCATGACGCTCTGGTGGTCCCAGCACATGCTTACGAGGACGTCCGCACCTTTGGCGAGGTCGCGCACGGTGTCGCAGGGCGCCGAGTCCCCGGTGATAACGATGCTGCAGTCGTCAGTGTCGACTCGGTACGCCAGGCAGTCGAGGTAGGGCTGTACGTGGTCGGCCTGGGCCGTGGACACTCGCCAGTTCTCGGCCTCGTGCACCCAGCCGGCGATGATGTTCTGGGCATGCACCACGAGAGGTCGACGCGGGAGCATCCCTCCCCGGTTGACGTAGACGTTTTGGCTACCGCGGAAGTTGATCCGAGCATCTATGTCGTGGATGAACGCTCCTTCCGGGCCGATTAGTCGGCCGGTGATCTCCTCCGTGTAGTCGGGTCCGTAGACTCGCAGCGGCTCTTCCTTCCCAGCCCCCTGGTCCCACCGCGTGAGCAGGAAGCACGGGTAGTCGACGTCGTGGTCGAAGTGGTGGTGCGTGAAGAACAGCGCATTGATGTCGGTCGGCCACAATCCTTCCTTGACGAGCTTGTGCGTCGTCGCCGGACCGCAGTCGACCATGAGCAGCTGGCCGCCTGTCTCGACCACGTAGCTGGAACCGAAGCGTTCCGCCGTCGGCGTTGGCGTACCGGCACCAAGGATGTGCAGCCGGGTCATTGGGTTGCTCCTTTCGGCTAGCTCGACCCTTCGCCGAGTCCATAGAGGTGCTCGTTGAGGATGAGAACGGGCAGGGCCGGCGTGTCCGATTCCACGACGAGGCACCGCAGCCCGCCCGAGTAGGGCCAGGGATTGCGGTACTCGTCGACGACGGGGAATCCTGATCCGTGTCCCACGCGGAGGAACCCGCCTGACGGGTTCCAGTACCGCGGGATGTCCGACTCAACGTGCACGGTGTCCCGCATCCGTTTGTCGGCCTCTAACGTCGCCGTCCCCCCCAACTCGCTGGGCTGGAACGACACGGTGACAGTGGTAAGTCCGACCGGTACCGTGCATGCGAGGCGGTAGATGCGGTCACCCATCGCATTGAAGACCCACTCGATGCGACCGCCTTCGGCGAACAGTGCCATGCCGCCGTTCCAATCTCCGACCTCAGCGAGCAGACCCTCACCAAGGATGCCGTCGTCGAAGTCGGCGGTGATCGAGAAAGCAGTCCGGTGAAGGACGGGCAGGAGGTCCGACCAGTACCTCTCCCCGGGGACGAGTTCCACCCGTTTACCCGTGGGTCTCCACCGCAGGTCCATTTGCGGTATGCGGCTCGCCGACCGGTCGGTCAACGGCAGCACGTTGTTCTGGCCGGCCTCGTACCACCAAAGCCGTTCCAGCTCTGCGAAGAGGTCGGGGAACTCCTGGGCGAGGTCCTCGTTTTCGGCTGGGTCCTGCCTCGTGTTGAAAAGCAACCACCGGTCAGTGCTGAAGTCGTGGCTGCCCGGAACCAGCTCCAGCTCCGCCAGTTGTCCTTGGTAGACGTGGTTGGTGACGATCTTCCAACCGTCGTGGTAGAGCGCCCTGCTGCCCTCGAGCTCGTAGTACTGCGTCTTGCGGACCTCCGGGACATCCGCATGCTCGAGCACGCTCACCAGGCTGACGCCGTCCACCGACATCTGCTTGTAGCCATGCACCTCGTCGGGCAGTACTACGCCGCACAGTTCGAGGATGGTCGGGTAAAGATCTGTGACGTACGTGTACTGGTCCCTGACCTCGCCGCGACCGCCGGGGCCGGGTGCCTTGATAATCAGGGCCGTTCGCGTCCCTCCCTCCCAGGTGTACTTCTTCCACCGCCGGAAGGGGGTGTTCCCCGCATGTGCCCACCCCCACGCGTAGTGGTTGTAGGCCTTGAATCCCCCGATCTCGTTCACCCGGTCGAAGTCTCGTTGGAAGTCCTCCGGGTGCCCAGACAGCCAGCGCATCTCGTTGCTGGAGCCATGCGGCCCACCCTGAGCGGAGGCGCCGTTGTCGGACAAAATGACGACAACTGTGTTGTCCAGTTCACCCATCGCCTCGACCTCGTCCAGGACACGGCCTATGTGATGGTCTGTGTGAGACAGGTACCCAGCGAACGCCTCCATTGTGCGTGCCGTGAAGATCTTCTCTTCCCGCGACAACGAGTCCCACGGCGCGACCCAACTTGGTCTGGGTGAGGGGGCGACATCCTCGGTCACTACGCCGAGTTTCCTTTGCCGCGCGATGACATGCTCTCGCCACTCGTCCCAGCCGCCGTCGAACCGTCCTCGGTAACGCTCGATCCACTCGGTTGGGGCCTGGTGAGGTGCGTGCATGGCGCCGGTGGAGTAGTAGAGAAAGAAGGGCCGGTCACGCTGGTACTTCCGCAGTTCCCTAAGATAGCCGATCGACTGGTCAGCCATATCCTCGTTGAAGTGGTAGCCCTGCTCCGGGCTCGCAGGCGGGTCGATCATGGACGTGTCCCGCGTCAGCACGGGAGCCCACTGGTTGGTGTCTCCGCCGAGGAAGCCGTAGTAGTGGTCGAACCCACGGCCCGTTGGCCACTGACTGTAGGGGCCGGCGGGCGTCCGCTCGTAGATCGGCGTCATGTGCCACTTGCCAGCCGCGAACGTGCCATACCCGCAGTTCTGCAGAACCTCAGATAGGAACGCCGCTTGGCGGGGGATGCGTCCGGAGTACCCGGAGAACAGCATGGGCAGCTCCGGGTGCCAGCCGAAACCGATGCGGTGGTGGTTCCTGCCAGTCATCAGGCTCGCGCGGGTTGGTGAGCACAGGGCGGTGGTATGGAAATTGGAAAACCTGACGCCGGTGCTCGCGATGCGGTCGAGGTTCGGCGTATCGATGTCGGATCCGTAGCACCCGAGTTGGGCGAACCCCACGTCGTCCAGAACGATCACGAGGACGTTGGGCATGCCGGCCCGCCAGAGTGTTTGCCTCTCAGTCGGCGACGGATAGCGCACTGTCTGGTCTGTCATGCAACAGTCCCTCTCGCGTGTTGGTGGCCCGAAATTGCGTGGGGTGAGGGCGCTCTTTGTCCCTCACTCATCGAGGGTTTTGACCAGGTCTGGCGGCGTTGCTACTCGGCTCCGCCGTGCCATGCCCCACAACCAAGGCACCACGAGCACGAGCACGGAGGCGACGATAAACGCGGCCGAGATGGGTCGCTCCAGGAAGATGAGCAGGTTCCCACCTGACATCTGCGAGGTACGGGTCAGCGCCGGCTCCATGATCTGGCCCAGCACGAGCCCGAGGATGACGGGCATCAGCGGGTAGCCGGCCTTCAGGAGCCCGTACCCGACGAGGCCGAACGCTACAGTCGTCCACATGTGGAATGGGTTGTTCGCGGTGGCGTAGGCACCCAGGACACCGATTGCGACGATCAGCGGGTAAAGGTAGTAGTAGGGGATGCGAAGGATCTGAGCGAACACGGGGGCCATCGGCAGGTTCAGGACCAGCAGGGCGATGTTGCCGAGGTAGAACGACGCTATCAGCCCCCACGCGATCTCGGGGCGGTCGGTCATGAAGAGTGGGCCCGGGGTGATCCCGAAGATGAGGAAGGCCCCTAGTAGGACAGCCGTGGTTGCCGATCCAGGGACGCCGAGCGTAAGGAGGGGAGCGAACGCGCCGTTGACCGCGCTGTTGTTGGCCGCCTCGGGTCCAGCGATGCCCTCGATCGCCCCTTTGCCAAACCGCTCCTTTGTCCGGCTGATCCGCCGCTCCATGCCGTAGCTCATGAACGACGCGACCGTCGCCCCCGCCCCGGGGAGCGCGCCCACGAAGAACCCGAGAACGGCGCCCCGTCCGATCGGTCCGGCCGCTGCGCGCAGGTCCTGTCGGACTGGCCACAGGCCGTGGATTCTCGCTAAGCCAGAGGCAGCGCGCACCTGTCCTGCTTGGGCCGCCACCTCTGACAGGGCGAAGAGCCCGATGATCACTGCCACCAGGTCAAGGCCGACGGCCAAGTCGGCGATGTTGAAGGTGAAGCGCTGCAGCCCGCTGGCAGGGTCGAGTCCGACGGTGGCAAAGATCAGACCGAGGGCGGTCATCGCCAGCGAACGAGCCGGATGGCCGCCAGCGAGACCGGCGACCGCGGCCAGCGCGAAGAGCGCCAGCGCGAACTGCTCCGGCGCCCCGAACCTCAGCGCGAAGGAGCTGAGGAACGGCAGGAAGATCATGAGAAGGGGAATCGTCAGGGTTCCCGCGGCGAACGACGAGATCGCAGAAATCCCAATCGCGGCCCCTGCCCTGCCTCGCCGGGCGAGTGTGTAGCCGTCCAGGGTCACGACCGCGGAGGCCGCGTCACCGGGGGTGTTGATGAGGATGGCCGTGATGCTGGCACCGAATTGAGAGCCGTAGTATATGCCGGCGAGCATGATCAGTGCCGTGAGCGGCTCCTGGGAGAGCGTGACCGGCAGGAGGATGGCTACGCCGGTTGCGGATCCCAGCCCTGGCAATAGCCCGATGACGGTGCCGAGGAGGACGCCGAGGAGGACGAAGCCGATGTTGGTCAGCGTGAACGCGTCCGCGAAACCTTGCTGGATGAGCTCGAGCATCGGTCACCTCCCGAGCTGCAGCGGTGGTAGGGGCACGTTCAGGGCGTAGTCGAACACCAGCCACATCGCCAGCACGGCAAGAGCCGTGACCACAGCGGCCCGCAACAGTGAAACCCGCTCGAAACCCACTAGGAGCCCGAGAAGGGCGATAGCGATTGACAACAGCAGCCCCAGGACACCCGACAACAGGACGATGACCGCCGCGACGCCCAGGACGGCCAGGCTCTTGGCGGCTGGCGTCTGGAGAAGAGCGATACCCCCTCCCGGGCCGGTGAGGCGCCGCTCCTGGATCCCCTCCCCTCGGGGCTCGGCGGGCCGGCCGTCACCGGCTTGCAGGCCACCCTGCCGCCGCGTCACGCCGGCCCGCACCGCCTCGCTGCCGGCGCAGGCGATAAGGAGGACCGCTGCGATGCCAGGGAATAGACCCGGCTGTGTCCTCCCGCCCGGAGCGAACCAGCCGTAGTCCAGCGATACGAGTAGGACCACAGTCCCCGCTGCCGCGAGCAGCAAGTGCGGAAGGACAAGGACGCACCGCCGCACCACTCGGTGCCTGAATTGCGGTGGCGCACCTACGGAATGCATGCGCGGCCTTTCGAGTCAGCTCGACCCCTAGCCGAGATAGCGCTTGGCTGCCTCGGCGAACGTGTCGAGGTTCGCCATGTAGCCCTTGCGTCCTTTAGGGACGGCCAGGGACTGTGACGACTCGATGTACTTCTGATACGACTCGTGCTTGGTCCACTCCAGGAATGCCGCCCGCCAGTACCTGGTTTGCTCCTCGGTGAGGTCGGGCGCCGCCGAGATGCCACGAACGCCCTGGAGGGAGAAGTCCAGTCCCTGCTCCTGCGCCGTCGGCACGTCCGCCAGGACACCTTGCTCAATTCGGCTGTCCGTGAAGACAGCAAGCGTGTCGACATCGCCAGCGCGCATGAACTCGGTTACGTGCTCTGGTGACATCACCACTGCGTCAGAATCACCCGAAACCACCGACAGGGCGGTCTTGTTGCCGTCCTCGTAGGAGACCCGTCGGAACTTCCCAGGATTGTCGATCTTCTCCGCAAGGGCGGAGATGACGATGTCGAAGAACGAGTCCGCAGCGCCAGCCAGCCCGACGCTGAGAGATCCGCCGGCTTCCACCGTCTCGAGGAAATCATTGAGGTCGGTGTATTTACCGGCTGGTACGGCGAGGCCAGCGGTGTGCGCAGAGACCTGCCCAATGGGAGTAAAGTCAGTGTATTCCCACCCGGTTTCGTTCACGTAGGGCGCGGTGATGATCGAACTCTCCACCGCGACCAGCTCATGCGGGTTCCCGGACTGCGCAAAGGTGTGACTGTAGCCGACGGCGCCTCCCGCACCCTCGCGGTTCACGACCTGGATCTTCAACCCAGGTCGGACCTCCTCCAGCCCTTCGGCGATGGTCCGGGCCATGGTGTCGGTCCCACCGCCCGCACTGAAGGGCACCGTCAGGGTGACCACCTGCTCAGGCTCCCAGCCTTCGGACTCGGCCGCGTTATTCTCTCCTGCAGGGGCCCCACAGGCGGCAAGGGACAAACACAGTGTGAGCGTTGCCCCAATCGTTGCCGTGCTCTTGCGCGGTATACTGAACATCGCTACTTCTCTCCTACTTGGGGTGGCATGGCTCTGCCATCGGCGTCGGCGCCCTACCAAATGCGGCACCTGGATAGATCCTCACGGGTGTTACTCCTCGAGCACTTCGACCATCTTGGCGGCCGGGTCGATCCTGAGCCACGTCCCGGTCCTGACCGCCTCAAAGAAGGCGGTGTCGACACCCGCCACGATGGGGATCCCCGCGGTGCCTGCCCCCTGGACCATCACGGGGTTCGTCCGACCGAAGACCAGCGCCGCCGGACCGACGTCCGCCCCCCGCATCGCGAGGAATACCCAACCACCGGCGACTCCGCCCTCCACGTCTGGGCTGACGAGGACGTTGCCGCGCACGGCCTCCCCGCGCAGGGGGTGGCCCGTTCGCGAGAACACGCCTCGGACTCGGTCGAGGTCATATCTCGGACTGAACGAGTGCGGGTTTACCAGTGCTGGCGCCTCGGCGAAGGGCCCAGCCGCCTGCTCCGCCCTGAAGCGGGCCGTCACGGCGCCGGTACCTTTCCGGAGAGTGCCGCCTGGAGGCACGCTTCCGTCCTACGCAGGACCGGGGCGTAACCGTGAGCCTGAATGATGTTGACGAGTTTCGCCGAATTGGTTACGAGTCGAGTCCATCCGAACTGCTCTCGTTGCGCCGCTGGATCCATGAGGTACCAACACGTTCCCTCGATCACGGTGCCGCCTGCAGCGGAGATGACTTGCAAGAGACCCTGGTCCTCCAGTGCTCGACGGATCATCGAGTTGGTCGTCAGAAGCAGGCGGACACCGTCAGACACTGTTCTCCCGTCAAGTGCCTCGGCGATCCGCTTCAACTCGAAGAACGACAGCTGCGGCCCTGTGAAGACGACGACGTCGACGTCGACGTCGCGGGGAGCCAGGTCTCGCGCGAACACCGCCTCAATGTCCTGGTCCGTCACCTCGAAGTCATCGACGAGGTCGCGCCCGCCTACGGCCGTGGCCAGGTCCGGCGCCTCAGGGGTCACACCAACCACGTGGTACATCGCGGAGGAGCCGAAGCTCGCCAGGCTTGCTCCGAGGTGTTTCAGTTCGTCCTGATGTGGGAGACCGTGGGACAGCTCGAACACCGGGACGTTCCAGTAGCCACGGCAGCGCTCACCGACGATCGCCCCCACGGCGCCCCAGTCGGCGACGTCGTCCAGGGCCGCACGGATACGGACGCGGACGTTCGCCCGCCGCACGGCGTCGAGGTGGAAGCCGTATTCCGGCGTCCGGCCAGTGAGTCCTGCCGCTATGCCTGCTGTCCCGGACTCGTAGTTGGTCCGGGCCCCTAGGACCGAGTTGGCGTACGCGACGGTTCCCGTGTCGCCCCATGCCACGTGCTCACCAAGGTGCGGCTGATATACTGACTGGTAGCCGATGCAGGTGTTGAGCGTGGCCACCCCCAGCGTCGCGAGCATCTGCCGGACTCTTCGCTCGGCTGTCAGCAAGTCGGGGTGCTGCGCGAGCTCGACCGCGTGCTCGAAGTCGACCGCCTGAGAGTTGCGGGTGGTGGGCACGGTGACCCTCAACCCGGTGGCTGCCAGCCGCTCTAGGTAGGCGACCCCCTCGGTTCCCAGCACCTCGGGATCTCCCGTGAAGTGCGCGTTGGTCACTGGAACGAATCGCTCGGCACCGAAAAACTCCCCCACCGTCAACTGCTCACGCATCAGCTGCGCTAGCACCTCGCCCTGTCCACCGTCGAGGAGGTGCGACTCCTCCGCTGTCAGCCTCATTTCGGCGTCCCTTTCGTTGCGGTGCTGGCACCCGCATCCCTCCGTCGGGCTCGAGTAACGTCGTGCCTGCCCTCCGAGGGCACTCGGTATTGCTCCAGGGCATCCCAGTCGAGTTCGACACCGTGGCCAAGGCGTTCTGGTGCCACGGCGAAGCCGTCGGCAATGTGCAAGGGCTCGGCTAGGAACTGGTCCAGCCCGAAACCGTGGGCCTCCATGTACGTCCGGTTCGGGACGGACGCCAGCAGGTGCACCGTCAGGTCGTGGACACCGTGCGAGGTCACGGGCAGGTTCCGCGACTCCGCCAGCGACGCGATCTTGCGGAAGACCGTCATACCACCGCAGTTGCTGACGTCCGGCTCCGGGAAGCTGACGCCCCCCAGCCGGATCATCTGCTCGAACTCGTACAAACTGTGTAGGTTCTCCCCGGTCGCCACGGGCACACCTCCGTCCGAGGCGATGCGTGCGTGGCCGAGCACATCGTCCGGGATGGTCGGCTCCTCCAACCACATCAGGTCGAACTCCTGTAGCGCCCGGGCGGCGCGCACCGCTTCGTTCGCGCTCCACTTCATGTTCGCGTCGACCATCAGCGGGAAGTCGTCGCCGAGGTGTTCCCGCATCCGCCGGACGCGTTCGATGTCCTCCCGCAGCCGGCAGCGGCCCACCTTCATCTTGATCGCGCGAAACCCGTGCTCGCGGAAGCCGTCCGCCTGCTCAAGCAGCTGCTCTATCGAGAAATGAAGGTCGATGCCCCCGGCGTAGACGGGAACCCGGGGGTCGAAGCCGCCGAACAAACGCCACAGCGGCTTCCCAGCGCGACGTCCCTTCAGGTCCCACAGAGCGATGTCGATGGCGGAGATCGCGGACGTGGCGTGCCCGCCGCGCCCGGCGTAGTGCACCTTCCACCACATGTCCTGCCAGAGACGCTCAGTCTCGTCCGCGTCCTGTCCGTGCAGGACCTCGCCGAGATAACGGTCAATGAGGACGTGGAAGGCTCCTGCACCCGAGTTGACGGCGTAGGTGTACCCGACCCCCTGAGCGCCGTCTGTGTCATCGATGCGTACGGTGACCAGCTCGAAGCCCGCGATCACGCCGTGGGTGCTATCGGCCAGCACCGTGGAGAGCGGGACCTGGTACGAGTCGACACAGACCCGGTCGATCTTCGCCATGCAGCGACCTCCAGTCCGCTCCGATTCTTCAGAGGTCTTAGGAAAACCGGTTTTGAAAACCCTGCCCGACCAGTCCATCGCGGTCAAGAGGGTAGAGGGAAATCGAAGCCGCGGCCCTGCCTGTGGTAAGTTCTTGCTGGCTTTGAGAGGGCGCGATGAGCGAGCGACACCGTTTACCGCAAGGCGCGTCGGCCAACGGTCGGACCCGGCTGGCCGACGTCGCTCTGGCGAGCAGCGTGACCAAGTCCGTGGCCTCGCGGGTCCTCAACCAGGACCCGACCCTGCAGGTTCGTCCAGAGACCCGACGCCGGGTGTGGACCGCTGCTCGGGAACTCGGGTACCGGCCTCATGCCGGCGCGCGGGCCCTAGCGGGGCAAGAGGCTCGCGCACTGGCCCTGCTCATACCCGATCTCAACAATCCAGTCTACCCGCGGATCATCCGCGGCGCGTACCAACGCGCCCGCGAGCACGGGTACGTAGTGCTCCTAGCCGAGGACACCGCCGACCACGCAGCGGACGAGTCGTTCGCCGAGCTCGTCGAGTCGGGGCGCGTCGACGGCCTGCTCATCGGCTCCGCCCGTCCAGCGCACCCCTTGCTGGGATCACCGCGTCTCTCGCTGCTCCCCCACGTATTCGTCACACGTGAGGTCGCCGGCTCCCAGCGGAACGTCACCCTCGACTTCCCAGCGGCCAGCACGGTCGCGGTGGAGCACCTCTACCGACTCGGACACCGGCGGATCGGCCATATCTCGGGGCCGAAAGAGAGGACACCGGCGGCCAGCCGGGAGCGCGGGTTCCGAGCTGTGATGGCCAGCCTGCAGTTGGACGGCTCCTGCGTGGAACACGGACCGTTCAGCGAAAGCGGCGGCGCCGAGGCCACGCAGCGGCTCGTCTCGCGCTGGCCCGACCTGACCGCCATCTACGTCAGCACCCTGACGCAAGCCCTCGGGGTCCTCCACAGGCTCCATCAGATCGGGCTCCGGGTGCCTGACGACGTGTCGGTGATCACCTACGACGACCTTCCGCTGGCCGGGTACCTTCAGCCTCCTCTCACGACGATCGCGATGCCCCTCGTCGACCTGGGTGCGGCCGCCGTCGACGCGCTGGTCCAGCAACTTGGCGGAGCTCCCCCTGAGGACATCACGATCGCCACGCCTCCCACGCTGATCGTGCGCAGCTCGACGGCCAGGCCGACGACTATGCCCCTCCCGCAAGCGAGTCGCCGGACGTAACGCCGCGGCGACGTCGAGCATGGTGCCGGTGCTCGCGCTCGGGGTGCCGTTCTCAGCGACGCTGGCGCTGCTGCTTGCCGCGCTGACCGTACAGGGCGTGCAGCCAGGGCCGCTGTTGATGGAGGAGCACCCGGACATCTTCTGGGGTGTCGTGGCCTCGATGTACATCGGCAACCTGATGCTGATGGTACTCAACCTGCCGCTCGTCGGCATCTGGGTGAGCATGTTGCGGGGCTTGAGCAGCAACCGAACGGCCAACGGCGGTAGCGAGCCGGTTCGAGCGGAGTTACCGCCTCCCAGCGTTCCGATACGGGTGGCGTCGCTGAGGGGCCGATCTTGTAACGGCTCGGTGGCTCTGGGTTGGTTACTGGCTGGTCGGTCCTACTTTGCGGCGTATGCCGGTGGAGTTCCTGACTGATGAT
>WHSQ01000074.1 GCA_009380005.1 Actinomycetota bacterium
GTCGACTAAACTGGCAATGTAGGCGTTAGCGGGGCCCCGGGCTTGCTTGGGGCTTCGTTCGTTGGAGGGGATCACGCGGCGTCACCCCCAGCCCTCTTTCGCCTTGCCTTCGCCGATTGATACGCAAGCGACGCCATGTGCGACCTAAACGCCATCTCTGCGCGCCGGTGCCGTTCTACCTCCGGCAGTAGCCCCTCCGGATCCACCTTCTTGAGAAAGGACTCGCGGTGAGCCCTACTCGCCTTCTCGGTGGTGGGGCGGGGATCGTGAGCCGCGTGTTTCGCGTACGCGGCCGCGCGCGCTCTTAGAGAGCGTTCTGTGGGGGTAAGAGCCATAGGGCCTCCAGACGTGCACAACTACAGGAAACCCTGGACACGTAATCGGCGGGGTCCAGGCCCACCGGCCCTACGGCTACTAAGACAACTCTAGAGCGTCATGCAAGGACCCCGACGGCAATCAGACGAACCTATTGTCCCGCCAGTTCTCTGCCGCCTCCATGACGTTGAGCGCGGTCTGCAGATCACGGACGGGAATCCAGCGCGGTTGGGCCATTCCGTCCCGTTCGGTACACGCGTCACATTCGAGTCGGACCTTTTCGCCTATCAGCCGGGCCGAGTAGGCGACGCGCTCGCCGGGGATGCCTCGGTTCCGCCATATAGCCCCGATGCGGCGACGGTCGCCCGACTCCTGACACCTGATGCAGCAAAGTTCGATGATCGTGGTGGCGTAATCGACGCTGTCGTCCTCGATCTGTTGGCGCTCCAAGTAGTCCTGTGAGCGTTTGCGCCGACTCACAGCCGGTCCCCTGGGCTGAGCCGCTTGTGGGCCTCCTTGGCCCGCTCCACGGCCGTGGACTTCGCATAGCGGCCCACCATCTGCAGACTGGCCCATCCTGCGAGTGTCGCCAGGTCGTGCTCGTTGCCGCCCTCGGACAGGAACATGTGACTGAACGTGTGGCGGAACTGGTGAGGGTGGATCGAGTCGATATCGGCCTGCCTACAGCGCCTGCGGATCACCTGGACGATTCCGGAATCCGTGAGCATCCCGCGCTGACCCAGCCAAAGCCTTGACAGGTCCGCCTGGGGATGGCGCGCCCGCTCCCTCAGATAGCGGATCAGGGCCCGCGAGGCCTTGGCGCCGAACTTCACAGAGCGCCTCCGTCGTCCCTTGCCGAGAACCTGGAGCTCTTTGTGTTCCAGGTCGACGTCATCGAGTGATAGTCCGGCCATCTCACCGAGCCGGACCCCGGTATCGATGAACAGGGTCACCAGGGCGGCGTCGCGGCGGTCCTCGAACTCCCGTCCCTCGCACGCCTTCAGCAACACCCGAAGATCCTCGATCGAGACCACGGCTACCGGGGCGTCTTCCACCTTCGGCGGCTTCATACGAGCCATCGGGTCGGACTCGACCACGCCTTCCTCCACGAGGTACTTGAAGAACTGCTGCAGGCCCCGGTAGCGGGTGGCGGCGGTGGACGCCGAAGTGCGTTCCCTGAGGGCCACGATGAAGGCCTCGACGTGCTCGCGGTGGATCGACTCGACCGCGGTGGGCATCCCACGGTCCCGCAAGAAGGCATCTAGCTGGTTGGCCGCATCCATGTAGGCCTTGATCGTCTTCGGTGACAGGTTGCGGGCCTCGAGGTGGTCCCGCCATAGTCGGGCCTCGGTCGATAGCTGGCCGATCAGCGTCAGGTCGGTGGTGGTGGTCACGAGAGAAAGTTATCTGCTCAGTGAGCGCCATGCAATGGTTATCGGCTGCCGAATCCAACTATTTTCCCTGGTCAGAGCCGGGAAGGGGAATCGAACCCCTGACCTGCTCATTACGAGTGAGCCGCTCTGCCGACTGAGCTATCCCGGCGGGTGCCCCCCTAACGGAGGACCGGCCCAGGATAGCAACGCGTGACCTAGACGGCCCCCGCTCCGAGGGGCGGTTGCACGGTGCGAGCCAGCTCGAGGAGGGCCGCCTCCATCGCCAGCGTCGGATTGGCGTTCAGTGGGATACCGCCTTGTGCATCGACACAACGCTGCGCCGCGTTCACGAGCACCCGATCCGACAGGTTGGACTCGGCCCACGACCGCAGCTCGTTCGCGACGTCGGGGTTGCCGACGCCCTGCTCGTTGCCGTGTCGCAACAGCAATACGTCTCGGTAGAAGGAACCGACGACCTGGAGGGCCTCGACGAGGATGTCCTGTTCCAGCCGGCGCAGCTCCCGCTTGTGGCGCTTGACGAGCGCCTGCCGCACCGAAGCGGTACCGCGTCCCTCACCGAGAGCATCGGCCAGCTCCTTGATTTCGTCCCGTTGCGCGGCCTCAAGCTCCTTGACCGCGATCCTCGCCTCGTCGAGCACCTCCGCCGCCGCGTCGAGGGCATCGGAGGGCGTGGTCAGGCGGCGCGGTATGTCCAACCACCGCTTCCGTCTTCGTCGCGAGTCATCGTCGAAAGCGATCCGGCGCGCGGCTTCCAGATCACCGTCCGCTGCCCGCGCGGCGACCTCGGCGTCTTCGGCGGATGCACCATCTCCCGCGAGGAGCTCGATCAACTCGAGACGCGCGATGGGTTCGAGGCGGATGATCACGCATCGCGACTGGACCGTCGGCAACAGTTCCTGTTCGTGCTCGCTGATGAGGATGAAGGTCGTATCCGGCTGGGGTTCCTCCAACGTCTTCAGCAGGGCGTTCTGCGCCTGTGGGTTCATGCGATCCGCTTCTTCGATGATGAAGATCTTGCGGGTCGCTTCGAAGGGAGATCGGGCCGCCTCCGGCACGACGTTCTCGCGGATCACGTCGACCGGGATCAGTGGACCTTCGGGAACGATGTGATGGACGTCGGGATGACGCCTCCGCAGGATGCGCAGGCAGGTGGAACACCTCCCGCAGCCCACACCCGGCTCTTCGGGACAGTTGAGGGCGGCGGCCATCGCTACCGAAAGAGGCCGTTTGCCCGATCCACTGGGTCCCAGCAGGAGCCAGGCATGAGGCGCCTCCCGGAAGGCGAGTTGCTTGGCGACGCCCAGGGCCGCACGTGATCCTGCGATCGCATCCCATACCGTCATCTCGGCGGTCTCCTCTTCGGGCGGCCCGAGGTGATATCGACCGGCGCGGCGAGGGCCTGGTCGGCGCGATCCTCGAAGGCCTGCCTGATCTCCTCGTGTACCTCCTGCGGCGACCGGCTCGCATCTATCACGACGATGCGTTCCGGGAACTGACGCGAGAGCTCCATGTAGCCATCCGCGATCCGTTCGTGGAACTCGTCGCGCTCCCTCTCGATGCGATCCGGCTCGCGCTCGTGCCGAACTCTCGCCGTTGACGGCGACACATTGAGGAAAAAGACGATGTCCGGATAAAGGCCCTGAGTCGCCCACTCGCTGATGTCGAGGATCTCTTGCACGCCGAGATCACGACCGACGCCCTGGTAGGCGAGCGAGGAATCCAGGTAGCGGTCGGACACCACGACCCTGCCCTCGTCCAGGGCAGGCTTGATGAACTCCTCCGCATGCTGCGCCCGGTCGGCCGCATACAACAGGGCCTCTCCACGCGGCACCATCTCGGCCGATTCGGGGTCCAGCAGGATGTCGCGTATCCGCCGTCCTATCCTGGTCCCTCCCGGCTCGCGCGTCGTGACCACTTCATCGCCGCGCGCTCTCAGCCAATCGACGAAAGCCTCCATCTGGGTCGTCTTGCCGGCTCCCTCCCCTCCTTCGAACACCACGAACAGCCCGGGGCCGCGGCGCCTGAGCACCGGGGGTCGTTCGCCTATCGCTCGCATCGACATGATCCCTCCGCCGATCGCGACGAGCCCGGCCGCCCACAGGGTCGTCCTGGTCCGCGGTAGGTCGAGCGCGCCCCACGGGAGATCCAAGGCGTGATCGCCCAGGAGGCCGGCGATGAGAGGAAAGACGCCGAGCCCGAGGAGTATCCCGATGCGGATGATCGTGTAAGCCGCGCTGAAGGTCCGGCCCCGGAACTCGTCCGGGGTGCGTTCCTGCATCAGGGTGTAGCCCGTCGAGTACCCGACGCCCCCGAAGAAACCGAGGGCGCTTGCGATGGGGATCGCCGCGCCCAGACCGCTCATCCCGGCAAGTCCGATCAGACCCGCTCCGAGCAAGAGGATCGAAGAGGAGAAGAGCACATCCCGTTGCATCAACCTCGCCAAAAGACCCACCGAGAGCAACCCGATGATCATCCCGGTGGCGAGGAAACCGATGAGGAACGAGAAGCCCCTGGGACCGCCGTTCAAGACGGCTTGCACGAACTCCACGCCGAGAGAGAACACCGCGCCGGCGGCCGTGAAGGTCATCGCTATTCCCAGCATCCAGGGCCGCACCTGCCGGTGATCGCGAACGAAGGTGAGCCCCTCGAGTAGGTCCCGCCTGATCTGGCTGAGATCGAGCCGGGCGGTTTTGGTCGTGGAGGTACGGATGGAGAGGCTGAAGATCATCGCCGCAGAGAAGAGGAACGAGAACGAGTCCACCCATAGAGCCATCGCCTCGGGCTCCGACCGCAACCCTTCGAGTACGGGGACGGCGCCGCCGATGAAGCTGCCGAACGTCGAGAGCGCGGAATAGGCGATCGAAGCCAGGGGCCACGCGCCGTAGATGGCGATCAGCGACAGGGAGTTCGCGTGTGCCAGGCGCCGCGCACCCACGAAATGCGGCAGCGATGCGTCTTTCGCCGGTCCCCAGATGAGCGTCAGGCTCTCGAGCACGACGGATGCGATCAACAGGTAAAGGAGGGTCGGAACGAACGGGATGGAGAAGATGATCAGGCCCCGGGCGATGTCCGCGGAAACCATCAACCTCTTGCGATCCCAGCGATCGGCGAAGACCCCCGCCAGCGGGCCGACGATGAACCCGGGAAGGACCCGAGCGATCATGACCGTTCCGACTGCGGTGACGCCGCCCAACTGGTTGGCCACGACGGCTATGGCTATGACGCCCATCCAGTCCCCGAGACTGGACACGAACTGCGCGAGGAAGAAACGGAAGAAGCTCCCATTGCGGAGCAGGGACCAATGCGAGATCCGAACTTGCTCGGTTGCGACTACTTCGAGACGCGGAGACTCGGGCGAGCGCTGGATGGTGGTTCCTCCCTTACCGGCCTTTCAAGCATCCTAGGCGCAGAGAGCCCGCTATCACTTCTTACGGCGGGTGGTCTTTTTGCGAGTCGTCTTCTTACGCGTGCTCTTCTTCCGCCGGCCCTTCGCTCGCTTCTCGGCCAGCAGGTCGGCTGCGCGTTCGGGGGTCAGGTCCGCCGGGCTCTCGCCCCGAGGTAGGGAAGCATTCGTCTCTCCATCCGTGACGTAGGGCCCGTAACGACCCTCCTTCAGCACCATCGGGGCCTGCGTAGCCGGATCGGCGCCGAATTCCTTGATCGCGGCCGCCTGGGCGCGCCGACGACCCTTCTTGGGCTGCGCGAACAGGGCGAGCGCCTCATCGAGGGTGACCGAGAAGATCTGCGATTCCATGTCCAGCGAACGGGTGTCCTTGCCCTTCTTCAGATATGGGCCGAAGCGACCGTTGAGCGCGGTGATCTCCTCGCCGTCCTCGGGATCCGTGCCGACCACTCGAGGCAGGCTCAAGAGCCGCAAGGCATCTTCCAGCGTGACGGTCGCGGGGTCCATGTCCTGGAACAACGAGGAGGTGCGCGGCTTCTCCTTCGCTCCCTCCTCCATCTCGCCGAGCTGTACGTAGGGCCCATAACGGCCCGCCTTGACGTGAACCTCCAGGCCGGACTCTGGGTCCTTGCCCAGCACACGATCGGAGCTCGGAGCCTCCAGGAGCTCGACCGCCTTCTCCACCGAGAGCTCATCCGGCGCGATGTCTTCCGCGATGGACACGGTCTCCTCGCCACGTTGGAGGTAGGGCCCGTAACGTCCGACGCGAACGACGACCTCGCGATCGTCGCCGTCCTTGCCCAGCGGTATCGAGTTGATCTCGCGTGGATCGATCTCGTCGACGTGGGTCGTCACCAGCGCGTGCAGTCCGACCTCGCCGTTCCCGTAATAGAAGCGACGGAGCCACGGCACAGCTTCTTCCTCACCGCGGGCGATCTCATCCAGATCGTCTTCCATGGCGGCCGTGAAGTCGTAGTCCACGAGCTTCGAGAAATGCTTCTCGAGGAGTCCGACGACGGCGAAGGCCGTCCACGACGGGATCAGGGCCGAGCCCTTCTTCCATACGTAACCGCGGTCCTGGATCGTGCCGAGGATGCTGGCATACGTGGACGGCCGTCCGACGCCCAGCTCCTCGAGACGCTTGACCAGAGACGCCTCCGTGAAGCGGGCGGGGGGCTGGGTGGCGTGATCGGCGCCGTCGATATCGACGACATCGACCGACTGACCGACCGACAGCGGTGGCAGGCGCACCTCCCTATCTTCCAGCTCCGCCTCCGGGTCGTCCGCACCTTCGACGTAGGCCCGCATGTAACCGGGAAAGGTGATGACCTTCCCCGACGCGGCGAACTCGGCCTCTCTTCCACCGGCGGGGGTACTCGGAGCATCGGCGGCGGTGGCGTTCAGCCTCACCGAGACGCTCTGCCCTCTCGCATCCGCCATCTGCGATGCGACGGTGCGCTTCCAGATGAGCTCGTAGAGGCGAGCCTCGTCGCTCGAAACCTGGCGCGCGACCGATTCCGGCATGCGGAAGTCGTCACCAGCCGGACGGATCGCCTCGTGAGCCTCCTGCGCGTTCTTGACTTTCCGTTGGTAGCGCCGAGGGGCATCGGGGACGAACTGGGTCCCGTAGAGACGAGTCGCCGTCGCTCTGGCAGCGCGCAGAGCGGTCTCGGAGAGACCCACGTTGTCGGTTCGCATGTAGGTGATGAACCCGTTCTCGTACAGGCGCTGGGCGGTTTGCATGGTGCGCTGGGCGCTGAAGTTGAGCTTGCGACCCGCCTCTTGTTGCAACGTCGACGTGATGAAAGGAGGGTACGGGGAGCTCTTGTACGGCTTCTCCTCGACCTTCGAGACTGCGAAGTCTGCGGCCCGCAGCGCCTGAGCCAAGGCTCGAGCTTCCTGTTCGTTGAGGACCACCGCCTCTCGCGACAGTTGCCCGGAAGCGTCGAAGTCCTTCCCCGTCGCCAGGCGGCTCCCGTCCAGGGACACCAAGCGTGCGGTGAACCGTGTCGGCGCCCCGTCCCCGTCGGGCGCGGCCAGCACGGCGTCGAGGTCCCAGTAGCTCGCGCTGCGGAACCTCATGCGCTCGCGCTCGCGCTGGACGATGATCCTGGTGGCGACGCTCTGGACCCGGCCGGCCGACAGCCGTGGCAGCACCTTCTTCCACAGAACCGGCGACACCTCGTAGCCGTAGAGCCGGTCGAGGATCCGGCGGCCCTCCTGTGCATCCACGAGCCGCCGGTCGAGCTCGCGCGGGTTTTCGACCGCGTGCTCGACCGCAAGGGACGTGATCTCGTGGAAGACCATCCGCTTCACGGGGACGCTCGGCGACAACACCTCCACCAGATGCCAGGCGATCGATTCACCCTCGCGATCCTCATCCGTCGCGACGTAGACCTCGCTCGCCGCCTTCAGCAGACCTTTCAGCTTCGTGACCTGCTGCTTCTTGTTTCGAGGCACCACGTAGAGCGGCTTGAAGTCGTTCTCGATGTCGACGCCGAGGCGCGCCCAGTCCTCGCCCTTGTAGGCAGCCGGTATCTCGGCCGCGGTCGCGGGCAGATCACGTATGTGCCCGATCGACGATTCGACGACGAAGTCCTTTCCCAGGATCTTCGCGATCGTTCTCGCCTTCGCGGGCGACTCGACTATGACCAGGGGTTTCGCCACTCATCTCCTTCGACGATGCGCGCCCGGCGCAGGATCGCCCCCGAGAGGGTCGATAGGCCGGGCCTAGGGTTAGGGCTTATCCCACCATCCGGCGGTCGCTGTCAACCGAGACCCCGACCCAGGCGGGCCGGCAAGCCCCCTCGCCGGGCTAGGCTCCCGGCCCGTGGAAGCCCTCCTAGACCTGATGGAGCAGTGGGTCCAAGACTACGGATACTGGGCCATCTTCCTGCTCATGCTGGCCGAATCGGCCTGCATCCCGTTCCCCAGCGAGGTAACCATGCTAGTGGGCGGCTGGTACTCCGCGACCGGCCAGCTCGCCTTCTTCTGGGCCGGGGCGGCGGGCGTGATAGGCAACCTGGTGGGCTCGTGGCTGGCCTACTGGGCCGGCCGGCGCTACGGGCGCGAGCTCCTGGACCGCTACGGCAGGTACGTCCTGATCCGGAGCCACGACATCGACCGGGCCGAGGTCTGGTGGGACCGCCACGGTGAGGCTGCGACCTTCTTCAGCCGGTTGCTGCCGGTGATCCGTACCTTCATCTCCGTCCCCGCGGGCATCGCCCGGATGAACTTCTGGAAGTTCACCCTCTACACGTTCCTCGGATGCATCCCGTGGACCTACGCGCTCACCTACGCCGGCGTGGTCGTGGAGGACAACTGGCACCGCGTCGTCGACTACTTCAACCTGCCGAGCCTGTTGATCGCTGCCGCGCTGTTGGTAGCGGCCGGGACCTGGTATCTGCGTCGCCGGAAACAACGGCTGAACGCGAAGGGCTAGGGCGAGCCAACAGCACATCGTTCCGCCGCAACCCACACCACGTCGTTCCGCCTGGGCGGCTGGGTTGCCGCCACTACATCGTTCCGCCGCCCAGACTGTGCGACCGTTTGGCGCCTCGCTCGCGGGCGACCTGCGCTGGGAGAAGCTCTGGCCTGTTCCCGGCCAACGGCCCTGATGGAGAGAGGAGCGTGTGTCTACTTCCCGGTCGGCTGCAAGGAGTTCGCCACCCTAATGATCTCCTCCTTGGCCTCCGGTGCGGGCAGATCGGGCATCTCTAGTTCAAGACTGACCAGGTTGCAGGTGCTTCCTACCTCCCACAGAATTCCATAGCTGCCTCCATGTCCCTCACCCTCGTAGAGGTAACCGTGGGCGCTACCAATTGATGCGGAGACCGGCTCACCGGTGCCTCCCATGAGCTCCGACTCTCTCCTCAGCAAGACGTACGACGGTGGCACCCTGTCCCGCCAACCGGGGCGCTGCCAAAACAGCTCCGCTGGCTCTGGGCCGGATTCCCGGGGACCATAGCTAACGTCGGGCGGCGGTACGACTTCGCTCCCCTTCAGCCAGGGCAAATAGGTGGGGTGAACGGGGGGAAGGGCGCACCTCTCAGCCGATTGTGAAGTTGGTGCGGGACTGGAGGACGGAGACTCCTGCGAACCGACAGACTGCCCTCCGCCGGCTGGCCGAATTTCGTCCCGCGTCGAGCCGATATCCAATCGTGGCGCAACAAGTGCGAACACGAACCAGGCCGCGGCAACGCTTGCTACTACCGCGCCAACGGCGGCAAGTCGCCGCTGTCCTCGAAGTTTGCCTGCCACGGGCAATCATCCGGGCGACGTCAAGACCACGGCGTGGTTGGGTGGAACTCGCCTTGGTGGCTGTGGTTTAGCTCTCATATAAGAGAGACGCTCCAGCACGGCAACCGGTTCTGCCGCTCTCCCGATGCTGCGCCCCGAAACCCAGATGGACCGGAACGATGAGGTGGTAGTAGAGCTAGGTCGACGTGGGCTCGAGCCCGATCTCCGGGGCGACATCCTGGATGCCCTCGATGGAGACCGCGATGAAGTCGTCCAGGGGCAGGCCGATGCTCTCCTCGACGTTCCTGATCTCTTCCCTCTCGACCCCCGGCGCGAAGGACTTCTCCTTGAGCTTCTTCTTCACCGAAGAGACCTTCATGCCCGTGGCCTTCTCGGGCCGGACGAGGGCCGCGGCGACGAGCAAGCCGGAAACGGCGTCAGCATGCACTATCGCTTTGTCCAGCAGGCTGTGGCGGTGCTCCTCGAACCTATGAGCGAGGATGGCGTTCAAGACCGCCTCGTCTTCGAACCCTCGCTCTCGCAGCCACTCGACCGTCTGGTGCGCGTGTCGCTCGAGGTTGTCCTCGGTGAAGTCGTAGTCGAGGTCGTGCCAGAGCCCGGTGAGCCCCCAGCGATCCTCGTCTTCTCCGAAGCGCCGGGCCAGAGCCCTCATCACTCCCTCGACCGAGATGAGGTGGCGGTACGTGATCTCCTTCGTGGTGTGCTCGCGCACGATGGCGACGGCCTCGGTCCGGTCCATCAGTCCCCCGCCAGCACGCGCCGCAGGTCGTTCTCGGCCTCGGCAGCCGCCAGAGCCAGGACCTCGTCGCCGGCGTGCAACGGGGTCTCAGATCTCGGCGTGATCACGTGCCGGTCGCGGACCACGGCGACGATGGTGCAGTCGGGCGGTACATCGAGATCCTTGATCACCTTGCCGTCGGCGGGTGAGCCTTCGTCCAACGTCAGCTCGAGGAGCGACACCTTCCCCTGCTCGAGATGGAGGAGCCTGATGAGGTCCCCTACGGACACGGCTTCCTCGACGAGCGAGGTCAGCACGTGCGGCATGCTGACGGCGACGTCTACGCCCCAGGTCTCGGTGAACATCCATTCGTTGTCCGGATGGTTCACGCGGGCGATGACACGCGGAACCGCGAACTCCTGTTTGGCCAGCAGGGAGACGACGAGGTTGTCCTCGTCATCGCCCGTCGCAGCCACCATCGAATCGCAGGACGAAAGAACCGCCGAATCCAAGATGTACAGCTCGCACGCGTCGCCGTGAACCCAGTTGACGTCGAGCTCATCCTGGAGAGCTTCGATGATCTCGGCGCTCTGTTCGATGAGAACGACCTCGTGTCCACGGGTAAGCAGGTCCCGAGCGACGAAGGACCCAACGTTGCCGGCACCGGCGATCGCTATGCGCTGTCGGCGCGAAGTCACTCGGGTCGTCCCACCATCTTGAGGTCCTGCATCAAGGTCCCCAGCTCTCCGCGAGCGACCGAGAGATGGAGGATGTCTCCATCCTGTATGGCGAGCTTCTTGTCGGGCAGACGGGGCACGCCGAAACGACTGACGGCGATCACCCTTCGCAAACCGTCGACATCGATCTCCGACGCGAACTTGCCCACGATCTCCGCGGGGGCCACGATCGCGGTCACGACTACCTCTCCGTTGTCGACGGTGTATTCGACGGGGACCTCGTTCGGGATGAGCTGGCGGAGGATCTGATCCGTCGTCCATCTCACCGTGGCGACGGTCTGGATCCCGAGGCGCTGGTAGATCTGGGCTCGACGAGGGTCATAGATACGAGCCACGACGTGGGGGACGCGGTAGTGCTCCTTCGCGGTGCGGGCCGACAGGATGTTGGAGTTATCCCCGTTCGTCACCGAGGCGAAGGCTTCGGCCTCCTTGATGCCCGCCTCCTCGAGAACGTCCCGATCGAACACGAAGCCCACGATCGTCTTGCCGCCGAAGCCCGGCTTGAGTCGTTGGAAGGCCCGAGCATTCTTATCGATGACGGCAACGGTGTGGCCAAGACG
>WHSQ01000075.1 GCA_009380005.1 Actinomycetota bacterium
AGCTGCCCGACGCCGCCACCGCCGAGGTCGACAGGCAGCTGGGCTACTTCCAGACCAACCAGGCCCGGATGCGCTACGCCCAGTTCCGAACGTCCGGCCTGTTCGTCGGGTCCGGAGCGGTCGAAGCCGGCTGCCGGGCAGTGATCGGCCAACGCCTCAAGCTGTCCGGCATGCGCTGGAACGTGCCCGGCGCCACCGGCATCCTCACCCTGCGCTGCCACGACGCCTCCGGCCGCTGGGACCGCCTCTGGACCCACCTCCACCACGCCAGCGCCGCCTGACAGACCCCCGCCGAGCCCGTCACCTACAAATCTGGCGCACACCCACGCCACCGGTGTCACTTGACGATCCTCGCGATCGCCCTCTACACTCATCGATAGATTGATCGAACACTTGCATCCCGGCAGCCATCTGGAGAAGCGCCCATGAGCGACGTGACAGAAACGACCGGGACCGAACTCGTGGGGCAGGTGGAAGTGGCGATGCAGCCCCTCCAACTGTCGTTGCAGGCGGACGGCGCCGACCTTGCGGTCGCGGGCGTCGATGGGCAGACCGCTCATGTCCGCCTCATCCTCGGCCCCGAGACGTGCATGGAGTGCATCGTCCCGAAACAGGTCATGGAGGGGATCTTGACGACCGCCATCACCAAGGGCGTGCCGCAGGTGACGGCGGTGGAGCTCGAGGATCCTCGCGCGTAGCGACACGAGACGGAGGTTCGCCGTGAAGGTTCTGCTGCCCAGTATAGACTACGGGCTGCCCGCGCAAGAGGGCGCCGCCGAGACGTTGCTCGCCGCGCGGCCGGACAACCTGGAGGGCAAAGTGGTCGGCTTCGCCGATGGCTGGGCCCACCGAAAGCCTGACGGTGACTTCGGCATGTACCCATTGATGGAGGAGATCCTCGCCTTCCTGTCGGAGCGCTACGAGCTCGCCGGGCATCTCTGGACCCACAAGCCGAATATCTCGCATCCACTGACCGACGCGGAGCTGGACGAGTTCCTGGAGAAGGCGGACGTCGTCGTCAACGGCGAGTGTGCCTGAGGCTCCTGCACCTACGCGTCCGTGCTTGACGCGATTCAGATGGAGAAGCGGGGGGTGCCAACGCTGACGATCACACACGACACCTTCGAGGCGGTCGCGCTCATGCACGCCGAGACGATGGGGATCCCCGAGGTCCCCCTGCTAGTGGAACCGACCCCCAAGGGCGGCATCGTAGGCGTGGACATCGCCGCGGTGGTGCGCGAGAACGCCGAGAACATCCTGCGGGCCCTGACCGCCAACGAAGGCGGTTGAGGCCTCCCACCGGTAAGCGAGCGCACGGCGGGAGCTACTGGTCGACCGCCGCGCGACCCATGTCACGAGACGGAGCGGTGATGAGCAGCCCAATCTGGAGAACGCTTGTGGCCTGCGGCCTGACGGCGCTGCTGGTGACGGCCTGCGGCGGGGAGGACCCGGCCGCGGAGGGGGACGCCGACGGCGGTGCGGGGACGGGCGAATCCCCGTCGCCGGAGGCGGCGGGGGAGCAGGGGGACGGCGGTGAGCCGGCGGGGGAGACCATCTCGTGGGACTACATGATGGTGCTTCCCGTCAGCCACCTGTTCACCCAACGGGCGGAAGCCTTCGCCGACGAGGTCCGCGAACGCACGGATGGTCAGCTGGACATCACGGTGCGGCCGGCGGGTGAGCTGCCCTACGGTCCCGATGAGTTCCTCAGGCGCACCGGGGATGGCTCCGTGGCGCTCTCACAGGCTCCCTCCACGTTCATTGCGGGCGACTGCGCGATCGCCGGACTGCCCGCCCTGCCCTTCCTGCTGACCAGCATCGAGGAGCTGCAGGCGGCCGAGTCGATCCTGGAGCCCTATCTCAACGACTGCTTCGAGCAGCGCGGTGCTCGCCTGCTGTACTGGAACTACTTCCCCAACCAGCAGTTCTGGGGCGGGGGCGAGGCCGTCACGAGCCTGGACGGGCTCTCCGGACTGCAGATTCGCCAGACGGGCGCGGAGTACGCCGCGCTGATCGAGCTCCTCGGCGCCGAGCCCGTGACCCTGACGACCCCCGAGGTGGCGCCCGCCATCCAGCGGGGTGTCATGGACGCACTCATCACAGCGGGGTTGACCGTGACGGGATCTCAGTGGCACGAGTTCCTGGAGTGGGGCTACCTGATCGACATGGGCCTGCCGCCCGACTACATCCTGATCAGCCAGGAGGCCTACGAGGGTCTTCCCGAGGACGTGGGCGCCACTCTCGACGAGATCGCGGCGGAGTTCCAGGGGCGCGCCGTCGAGGAGAACCAGGCGACCGAGCAGGAGAGCCTCGACGTGCTCGAGACCGAGCACGGGCTCACCCTGACCGAGGCCAGTGAGGAGGACACTCAGCGGGCTACGGAGCTGATGACCTCTTACTGGGAGGAGTGGGCCCAGGAGCGCGGCGAAGCCACGCTGGGCGAGGCGCTGGCCGAGGTTCGCGAAGCCGTGGGCAAGTAACGCTCGTGGCCCGGACGGAGCTCGCCGAGGAGCAGGCCCGCGGGTTCCGGGGCGGTGCCGTCCGGCTGCTCGTGAGCAGGCTGGGTGACCTGGGCATGCTGCTCAGCGGCGCCTCGATCGTGCTCATCATGCTCCTGATCATGGTGGCGACCGTGGGACGACTGGTCGGCTTCACACTGAGCGGCGCCAACGAGGTCTCACGATATCTCCTCGTGGTGTCCATCTATCTCGGTTTGGCCTACACCTTGCGAGAGGACGGTTTCGTCAGGGTGCGCGCACTCGAGGACCGGCTCGGGTCTGCGACAGGCCGGATTCTGCAGATTTTCGTCACCCTACTGTCCCTGGTGTACAGCGGGATTCTCAGCTGGTTCCTCTGGGGGCTTGCCCTCGAGTCGCTGGAGTTCGGCGCCCAGTCCATCGGCGTGCTCGGCGTCCCTCTATACATCCCGCAGATGGTCATGGTCGTGGGTGTGGTGCTGCTGAGCCTCGAGTTGGTCGTGGAAGTCGTCTTCGGAGCCCCGGAGCCCCGCACGGGGGCAGGCCCGCCCGTCTGACACGATCTGAGGGCACCTTCGGAGGGTGAGCGCATGAGCTGGTTGATGCTGCTGGGGATGGCGACGCTGCTCGCGGTCGTGCTGCTGTCCAGCGGGCAGTGGATCGCCTTCGCGCTGGGGACGGTGGGGATGATCACCTTGCTGGTGGCCGGCCGCGGAGGCGACCTGGACGCGGTCTCCAGCATCAGCTGGAACAGCACCGGGGACTTCGTCTTCGTCGCCATCCCGCTGTTCATCCTGATGGGCGAGCTGATCCTGAAGAGTGGTCTCAGCGGTCGCTTCTACCGAGGCGTGGCGGCCTGGCTCGGGGGGCTGCCCGGAGGCCTGCTGCACACCAATGTGGCCGCATGCGCGATCTTCTCGGCGGTGTCGGGCTCCAGCGTCGCAACGGCCGCGGCCATCGGCACGGTGGCGGTGCCCGAGCTGCGCGCGCACGGCTATGACCGGCGCATGACCTACGGGGTCCTGGCCGCGGGAGGCACTCTGGGATTGCTGATCCCCCCAAGCCTCGGCGTGCTGGTCTACGCGGTCCAGGTTCAGGAATCCGTCAGCCGGCTGTTCATCGCAGGCATCCTGCCCGGTGTGCTGCTCGCGGCCATGTTCTCCCTGTACGTCCTGGTGGCTGTGAAGGCCAACCCGGCCCTCGCGCCGGGCAGCGGGGACCGCGTCGCCTGGAGGGAACGGCTGATCGGATTGGCCAACACCTTGCCGGTCGTGGCGCTCATCGCCGTGGTGATCGGCGGCATCTACGCCGGACTCGTGACGCCGACCGAGGCCGCGGCGCTGGGCGCGTTCGGGGCGCTGGTGGTCAGCGTCGTGTTCGGGGGAATGCGCGTGCCACAGTTCCTCGTGGCGGTGCGCAGCACCGTGCGGACGAACTGCATGATCATCTTCATCATCGTGGGGGCACAGATCCTGTCGTTCTCGTTCGTGTCCTCCGGTGTGACGCGGCGGCTCGTGGAGGCGGTCGTCGCCCTGGAGATCTCGCCCCTGGCCCTGTTCGTCGTGCTCTGCGCTGCGTTCATTGTGCTGGGCACGGTCATCGACGGCCTGTCGCTCATGGTGCTGACCCTGCCGATCCTGTTCCCCGTCGTGCAGGCGGTCGGCTACGACACCGTCTGGTTCGGCATCGTGATGATCCTGTTCGTGGAGCTCGGTCAGATCACGCCGCCTGTCGGGCTGAACCTGTTCGTGCTCCAAGGCGTATCGGGCGAGCGCCTCGGCGAGGTGGTCCGCGGTGCGCTTCCGTTCGCCGTGGTCATCCTGGCGATGATCGGGCTGCTCTACGCTTTCCCCCAGATCGCCCTGTGGCCGACGCAGTTCATCAACTGACGCGGCTCAGGCGATTCGCTCCAGGACCGCGGAGATGCCCTTGGCCACCGCCGATGCACAGGGTGGCGACCATTGCATCGCGCATTGGGGCTCCTTCGCCCTCAGCGAAGTCGAGTGTAAGACGGTTGGTCAATCGATCACCATGCCGTATGCTCGCGCCACCGCCAGGTGCAAACTCAAAGTCCCACAGTGGGAGGAGTACCAATGTCTGCCCTCACGACTACCCGACGTCACATTACGCTGCTTGGCGCTCAGCGGCTCCTGCAGGCGGCGGTGGAGCATTCAGAGAGCATCGGCGTGCCGATGAGCGTGTCGGTGTGCGACAGTGACGGCACCGAGCTCGCCTTCGCGCGCATGGACGGATGTCCCCTCCTGGCGGTGCGGATCTCCAAGCAGAAGGCGTGGTCGGCGATCTCGTTCAACATGTCGACCGAGGGCTGGTGGGAGTTCATCAAGGACGATCCCCCGTTGCTGCACGGCATTGTCCACCAGGAAGACCTCATCGTCTTCCCGGGCGGCGTCCCTATTACTGTCGGGGACGAAGTCGTGGGTGGGATCGGGGTCAGCGGCGGCCACTACAGCCAGGACCTCGAGGTTGCGCAGACCGCTTCGGGTGCGGTCGACCTGGGATAAGGTCACAGGCGCGCGCGGCGCGCGGCGAGGTCGTTGGACACCAGGTACAGGCTCACGACCGTGAACACGATGGCGAGCCCGGGGAACAGGCTCAGCCAGTAGGCCACGGCGATGAGGTCGCGGGAACCGCCGATGAGCAGGCCCCAGGAGATGGTCGGCGGTTGCACACCCAGCCCGATGAACGACATCACCGACTCGGCCAGGATCATCCGGGGGACCTCCAGGAGGAACACGGCCAGCAGCGGACCGCGAAGATGCGGCATGAGGTGGTGTCGCATGATGAAGCGGTGACTTCCTCCCGCGACGACCGAGGCGGTCACGAAACCGGACGTCTTGAGGCTGCGAACGGTCACCCGGGTCAACCGGGTGAAGATCATCCAACCGTTGATGCCCATGGCGACCGTCAGGACCACGGGTCCGGGACCGAGCACGAGAACGATGAAGATGATCAGCAGGGCGGCGGGGAACCCCATCTGGATGTCGGTCAGCGACATGATGACGCGTTCCAGGCGGCCACCAAAATACCCGGCCGTCAATCCCAGCGGAACGCCGATGAGCGCCTCGAGCGCCGCCGTGGCGACGCCGATCGCCAGCGTCGTGCGCGCACCGACCATGATCCTGCTCAGAAGATCGCGTCCGAGCTGATCGGTGCCGAGGATGTGCTCAAGGGAGCCGCCCGCCTGCCAGAAGGGCGGCATGAGGCGGGCCGCCAGATCCTGATCGGTCGGGGACGCGGGCGTGAGAAGCGCGCCGGTGACGGCCACGACGCACATGAGTCCGAGAAAGCCGTAGGCGAGCAGTGCGCTGAGCGGTGGGGCGTGGCGGAGACGATCACCGAGACGGTTGCCCGAAAGTCGTGGGGCGTCCACGGTGGAGCTCACAACGTGACCCTCCGATCGATCGCGGCGTGCACCACGTCGAGCAGGGTGTTGACCAACGTCACCAGGAGGCCGCTGAACAGCACGATCGCGGAGACCAGGATCACGTCCTGGCGCAGGGTCGCCTCCACCGCGAGCTGCCCGAGCCCAGGCCAGTTGAACACCGTCTCCACCCCGACCGCGTGTCCGGTGAACACGTACACGAAGTCGTAGCCGGCGATCGTGATGGCAACCGCGACGATGGCCTTGAAGACATGCTTTCGAAAGATGCTCATGACGCTCAGGCCGCGAGCCCTCGCCGCGGTCACGTAGTCCTTGCCCATCTCCTCCAGCACCGCTTCGCGAGACACGCGGGCCAGCCGCCCGATGGGCCTCATGGCGAGGGTCGCCACTGGGAGGATCAGCTGGATCAGGGACCCGTAGCCTGAGGTGGGGACCCAGCCGAGCTGAACGGCGAACAGGGTCACAAGCATGATGCCCAGCCAGAAGTCCGGCACCGCCACCGAGGTCGCGCTGGCCAGTGTCGCCACTCGGTCGACAAGCGAGCCCGGGCGCAGAGCGCCCGCGACACCGATCGCCAGGCCGATCACCACTGACACGGCCAGGGTGGCGACCGCCAGTACGATGCTCGCCGGGATGCGCTCGAGCACGATCGACAGGGCCGGTTGCCGCTGCCACACCGAGACGCCCAGGTCGCCCCTGAACAGGCCGCCCAAATAGTCGACGAACTGCTCGGGCAGCGGCTTATCCAGGCCGAGCTCGTGAGTGACTCGGGCTCGGTCGGCGGGGCTGGCGTCCATCGGCAAGGTCAGCGCGACCGGGTCCGCTACGATGCGGCTGAGGAAGAACGTCGCCGCGATCAGGGCCACCATGACGGCCACCATCCGCAAGGACCGGGAGACCAGATAACTCCTCATCTGGACCCACCGCCGGGCGTCGCCATGTGTACTGGCCCCTCTTCGGGGAAGTGGCATGCCGCCAAGGCCGGTCCGTGCGGGGCAAGCGCGGGTGGGTCCGTGTGGCAGATGTCCTCGGCTTTCCAGCAGCGCGTGTGGAAGCGGCAGCCCGATGGCGGCGCGAGTGCGCTGGGCGTCGAGCCTTCCAGAATGATGCGGTCGCGGTCGCGGCCGCGGCGTGGGTCTGCCACCGGAATGGCGGACAGCAATGCTCGCGTGTAGGGGTGCCGTGGCCGTGTGAACACTTCGTCGGCTGGGCCGCTCTCGACGATCTCACCGAGGTATATCACGGCTACACGGTCGGCGATCTGGCGCACGACGGCGAGATCGTGGGCGATGAAGAGCAACGAAACGTTGCGATGCGCCTTGATCCGCTCGAACATGAGCAGGACTTGCGCCTGCACCGACACGTCAAGGGCTGTGACGGGTTCGTCGCAGACGATGAGGTCGGGCTCGACGATCAGTGCTCTGGCGATGGCGATGCGCTGCCGCTGGCCGCCGGAGAACTCGGCTGGCTTGCGCTCCAGGTGCTCCGGGTGCAGGCCGACCAGATCGAGCATCTCCTCGGCGCGCTGTCGCCGCTCGGCAGGCGAGCCCAGGTCATGCACCACCAGGGGCTCGGTGACGATGTCCAGGACGAGCATGCGAGGGTCCAGCGAGCTCGTCGGGTCCTGGAAGACCGCCTGGACCCGACGGCGCACGCCCTTGGGAAAGCGCTTGTCACCGGTGGTGAGATCGACGCCATCGAAGACGACCCGGCCGGAGGTTGGCGCCTGCAAGCCCAGTACCACTCGTGCGGTCGTCGACTTCCCTGACCCCGACTCGCCTACGAGTGCGAGGGTCTCCCCGCGCTCGATGTCGAACGACACCCGGTCCACCGCGGTGACCTGTCCACCCGAGCGGAACAACCCCTGCTTGAGGTGGAAGACCACGGAGATGTCGTCGACCTCGACGAGTGGGTGGGTGGCGGGATCGGTATCCGCCGAGCGACTCGTCTCGGGCTCGGCCAGCTCTTGTCGCGGGCCGGCCGCGTGCTCCCGGTCCGCCTCGTCGGAGAAGTGGCACGCGACCCGCTGATCGCTACCCGAGATCAAGGCCAGGTCCGGAGCCTGCTCCCGACACGTGTGTCGTTCCTGCATCCGATCGCAGCGAGGGTGGAACACGCAGCCCGTCGGCAGTGCCGTGAGGCTGGGAATCGAACCCCGGATCGCCTTGACGACCCGCTGTCCGCTGACATCCGGGACGGATCCCAGCAGACCGATCGTGTACGGATGGCGTGGACGGTAGAAGATGTCGTTCACCGGGCCGCGCTCCACGATCCGCCCGGCGTACATGAGCTCCACGCGCTCTGCGAAATCTGCGACGACGCCGAGGTCGTGGGTGATCAGCAGGACGGACATGTCCCGGTCGTGCGCCAGCGTCCCCAGAAGGTCCATGATTCCTGCAGCGGTCGTGGCGTCCAGCGCCGTGGTGGGCTCGTCGGCGATCAGAATGCCGGGACCGCCGGCTAAGGCGATCGCGATCATCACACGTTGGTTCATGCCGCCCGATAGCTCGTGGGGATACTGGCCTGCCCGCCGCTCGGGATCCGGGATCTGCATCTGGTGCAGAGCCTGCACGACTTGGTCCCGAAGGTCACTCTTCCGGTGTCCCGTGGCCGTCACGATCGCTTCCGCGACCTGGCTTCCGACCGTGCGCAGCGGATCAAGGGAGCCGGTCGGGTCCTGGAAGATGAGCGCGATCTCCCTTCCCCGGACCTTTCGATACTCCTTCTCGGGTAGGAGAGTCAGGTCGTGGCCTGCGTAGGTTACCGACCCGCCCGACACCCATCCGTTGCGGCTGAGCAGCCCCATGATGGCGAGCGCGGTCACGCTCTTGCCCGAGCCTGACTCCCCGACCAGGGCGACGCGCTCGCGCGGTCGCAGATCGAGGGAGACACCAGAGAGGACGGGCACGGGGCCGCGGCGGGTGGAGAACTCCACGTGGAGGTCCTCCACCTGCAGCCGCGCAGGCATTGACGGCAGTTCTCGGGCTCCGTCGGGCAGGGAGTCAGGCAGCGTGCTCACCGATAGGCCTTCTGGGCCTATTCCAGGGACATGTGCTGGAACTTCATGAACCCGTTGACCGGCGGCTCCCACTGCACGACATCGTCGGTGAACCACAGCAGGTGCACGTCCGCGATCGACAGGAGCGCGGCATCGTCATGCTGCATCTGCCAGGCCTCGTGATACAGCTCCGCACGCCGGTCCTCGTCGAGCTCGACGAGAGCCTCTGCGCCCAACGCGTCCAGTTCCTCGTTGCAGTAGGTGGACACCGGGCCTGCGCACGCCAGGGTGTTGCTCAGCGTCTGCGACGAGTCGAACAGCTCGGTGCCGGTGTTGTAGGAGATGATCTCCGGGGCCACCTCGTCGTTGCCACGGGGATGCTCGTCGGTCGGCCCGACGGGGAAGGCGTCCTCCTCGAGGAACACGCTCCACTCCGGGAAGCGGGTGGTGACCGAGAAGCCGACCTCCTCAAGCATCCCAGCCATGGCCTCGGCGACCTGCCGGTCGTTCACCCAGCGACCCGTGCTGGCCGACCAGGTGATCTCCGCACCGGTGGCTCCGGCCTCCTCCAGGAGCTCACGAGCGCGCTCCGGGTCGTACTCGTAGCCCTCGAGGTCGGGATTGGCGCCGAAGACATACGATCCGACGGGCTGCCCGTTGGCCAGGCTCGCGTAGCCGCCGAAGATCTGCTCGACAATCGCCTCCTTGTCGATGGCGTGTGCGGCGGCCTGGCGGACGAGAACGTCGTCGAACGGCGGCTTCGCCTCGTTCGGGCGCCCGACGAGGGTCTCGGACACCGGACCTGACAGGACGTTCGGTGCCTGGGGGGCGAGGTCGGCGGGCATGGTCGCCGCCAGGTTGATCTCACCCGTTTGCAGCGCCGACAGCCGTACAGAGTCCTCGGTGATGAACCGCACTGCTACGTTGGGAACAGAGGCCGCTTCTCCCCAGTAGTCGTCGAAGCGCTCAAGTTCGATGTCCTGGCCCTTGTTCCACTCCGCCAGGCGGTAGGGGCCAGTCGCGACGAGTTCCTCGTTGATGCGCTCGTCGTCGGGGTCGGCGTACTCCGCGGGCACCACGATGACGTGCGTCGTGCGCGTCAGAACGGTGGGGTCTGACTCCGGCCGCCCGACGCGAACCGTGTAGTCGTCCACGGCCTCGACCGTGGTGCCCTCATCCAGGAACTGGTTGAGCTGCTCGCTCCCGGGCGTGAGCATCCGCTCGTAGCTGGCGACGACGTCCTCGGCGGTCATCTCCTCGCCGTTGTGGAACATTACGCCCTGGCGCAGGTTGAAGATCCAGTCGCTGCCGTCCTGCTCCCAGCTCTCCGCCAGGGCGGGCACAATCTCCCCGTCCGGCGCACGGGAGGTCAGACCCTCGGCCACGCTGAAGATGAACTGATCCCGCAGTCCGTCGGAGGCCGTGAGCACGTCCAGGCTCGAGGGCTCACCACCTACCGCTACGGTGAGCGTGTCCCCGCCCCCCTCCGGATCCGCTCCATCTTCCTGCCCGGCCGCCTCAGGGCTGGCGGCATCACCGGCATCCCCGGCGGTATCCCCGTCGCCACCAGTGTCCTCCTCCGCACCGCTGCAGGCGGCGGCTAAGGCCAAGACCGCAAGCATCAGTGAGAGTCGTACGAACGTCGCCGGGCGACCCTCCCGGCGCGGTGATCGTTGGCTGCAGAGGTTGATGGTTGACATCCCGCGCTCCTTTTCACCAGGCCATTCGCGGTCTGGAGCTCGTCCCATTTCAGAAGAACAGGTCCTCGGTCTCGGTCTGGCTAGAAGGCTGTCTTGGCCCAGGCGCTCCGACGAGCGGGAGGCGGCGGTCCGGGTCGTAGCACCAGCCGGGCGGGCTCATGAGCTCGGTGGTGATGCGAGGCTTCTCGCCAGGCCCGTAGTGCTTGCCGTCGAGTGGCCAGTCGTAGCCCTCGAGCTCGTCCGTGTCCCGCCCGAGGATCTCACCCGACCGCTGGAACTCTTCAATGACCGGTCCGAGGCCATAGCGTTGGGCGGGGCAGACTTTCATGCAGACCGCACAACCGTCGGTCTGGGCCACCACGGGGAAGCACCGAGCGGAGTTGATCTTGGCCTTCAACACCCCACGGTGCATCTTGCGCTGATTCGTGATTGCTCCCGGAGGGCACCGGCGCACGCAGGCCTGGCAGGCATCGCAGACGGCGTCCACGCCGTAGTCGACCGGCTTGTCGAGCAAGAGCGGCGCATCGGTGTTAATGGCCAACATCCGGCAGGTGGACTTTCGCATTTTCGGCGGCTCGCAGGCGATTGGCGGGGCGGGCTGAGCGG
>WHSQ01000076.1 GCA_009380005.1 Actinomycetota bacterium
GGGGTATCCAGTTCAGCCCGGAGTTCGCCGCCGGTCTCTTCGGGCTCTTGATCTATACCGCGGCGTTCATCGCAGAGATCGTGCGAGGAAGCATCCTCGCGGTGCCGCGCGGGCAGAAGGAAGCCGCCGAATCGCTCGGCCTCAAGCCGGGGCAACAGCTTCGCTTCGTGGTCCTGCCACAGGCGATGCGCATAGCCATCCCGTCCGTCACGAACCAGTACCTGAACCTGTGGAAGAACACTTCCGTCGTCTTCGCCGTGGCTTTCCCCGAGCTCATCAACGTGAGCCAGACCCTGATCAATCAGTCGGGTAACGAGCTTCAGGTATTCAGCCTCATCGTCCTGATCTACCTGTTCACCTCGCTGACGTTGTCGTTGTTGATGAATCTTTTCAATCGTTCCATCGCCTACAGAGGCGCTACACGGTGAGCGATCGGGGACCGGTGAGCGAGAGAGGCCTCGGCGCACGAGAGGACGTAGACCTGCTCCTGGCGACGCAGGAAGGAGTCGTGGTCGAAAGCGCGCCGAAGGCCGAACCGCAGACTCCGATGGAATGGATGCGCCAGAACCTGTTCTCCGGATGGGTGAACGCGCTCATCACCTTGGCATCCGCCGCATTCGTCGTGTTCGTTTTCTACCAGGCGGCTCGCTTCTTGCTGGTGTCTGCCGAATGGGAGATCGTTCGACGGTTCCTGCGGGGCTACATGGTGGGGTCGTTCCCGGTCGAAGAGCTCTGGCGGGTATGGACGTGCGTCTTCCTCGTGGGGGCACTGGCGGGGCTGAGCGCCGGCTCCTCGCGCAACCGGCTCCCGTGGCCGGCCCGGCGGATCGTGTTCGGGCTGGTCGTCCTGGCCCTCGCGGTTGCCTTCCTCATCTTCGCCGTCAAGACGCCGCTCGTCTGGGGTCTCATCACGGCCGTAGCCGTTGAGATCATCGTCTTCCGGCAGATCGGTCTGACCCTCGGCTATCAGAGGTTGCGGCGGCCGCTCCTGTGGGGTTGGGCCCTGTCTTTCCCCGTGGTGATCATCATCGTGCGCTTCATCGGGGACGGCGTGGCACCGCGCTTCTGGGAGGGCTTCTTCTTCAACATCATCGCTGCGACGGTCGGGATCTTCGCATCGTTCCCCATCGGCATCCTCCTCGCCCTGGGACGGCGCAGCAGCCTCCCGGCGGTGCGCTTCTTCTGCGTGGGTTTCATCGAGATCTTCCGCGGGGTACCGCTGGTCGCGTGGCTGGTGTTCTCGAAGTACGTCGTGGATCTCCTGCTTCCGCCACAGGTCGACCTTCCCGACATCATCAAGGCCCTCGTCGCGATGACGTTGTTCAGTTCCGCGTACATCGCAGAGATCGTCCGGGGAGGCTTACAGGGGATCGACCGGGGGCAGTACGAGGCCGGTCGTGCGCTCGGGCTCTCGACGCCGAGGCTGTTGGGCCTGGTGATCCTCCCGCAGGCCTTGCGCTCGACCATCCCGGCGATGATCAGTCACTTCATCAGCCTCTTCAAGGACACTTCCCTCTTCACGGCGATAGACGTGACCGAGCTGCTGTCCGCCGCTCGGCGTTCTTCTAATGCCCTGGAGTTCCAGGGGCATAGCATGGAAACCTTGTTGTTCGCGTCGCTCATCTTCTGGATCGTGGCGTTCTCGATGGCGAGGTGGAGTCAGAGACTCGAGTTGCGACTTGGCATAGGGGAGCGATAGATGGCCCAGACCGAACAGAACACGGAGCAGACCGGAACCAGCACCGACGAGATCATCATCGCCACGGATGTGAGGAAGTGGTTCGGCGACTTCCAGGCCCTGCGAGGCATCTCGACGGTCGTGCGCAGGGGCGAGGTGGTCGTTATCGTCGGCCCATCGGGCTCGGGGAAGTCGACGTTCATCCGTACGATCAACCGTCTCGAGCGGCACGACGAGGGCCGGATCATCGTGGACGGGATAGAGATGACGGACGACATCCGGAACATCTCCCAGATCCGCTCCGAGATCGGGATCGTGTTCCAGTCGTTCAACCTCTTCCCCCATCTGACCGTGCTACAGAACCTGACGCTCGCGCCGCGCAACGTCCGTCACTGGAACCGGGCCAAGTCCGAGGAGAAGGCGCGGCAATTGCTGGACCGGGTCGGGATCCCCGAGCAGGCGGACAAGTTCCCCGCTCAGCTGTCGGGAGGTCAGCAGCAACGAGTGGCGATCGCACGAGCGCTCGCGATGGAACCGAGGATCATGCTGTTCGACGAACCGACGTCCGCCTTGGATCCCGAGATGATCAAGGAAGTCCTGGACGTGATGAAGGAGCTCGCCACGTCCGGGATGACGATCGTCGCCGTGAGCCACGAGATCGGCTTCGCGAGGGAGGTCGGGGATCGCGTCCTGTTCTTCGACGAGGGCGTGATCGTGGAGGAGGCCGAGCCCGAGCGGTTCTTCAACGACCCCCAGCACGACCGGACGAAGCTCTTCCTGTCGCAGATCCTCTAGAGGTAACCCAGCGACTCGAGGCGCTTCCGTATCGCCTCGATCTCCGCCGGCGTCAGCGCCTCGACCTCGGAAGACTGCGGGGCGGGGCTCGCGGGCGCCCGATCGTGATGCGACACGAGGTCGCGCAGCACGTAGACCACGAACTCGGTGACCGAGTGGAAACCCGAGCCTTCGATCACCTGCTTGAGTTGCAGGTAGAGCGGGCGAGGGATCTTGAGCGTGACGTCTCCGTCCCGATCCTTCCTCATCCCGCAAACCCCGACAGGGTGATGATGGCCACGGGGACGGCGAAGAGGGCCGCCGTGAAGACCGCGAGGCGGGTCTTGCTCTTGGTCATCTGCCGCTGGAACCTCCATATGCCGCTCTTCAGCTGCGGATAGAAGAACCCGAGTAGCACGATGCTCACGATAGTCGTCCCGATGATCCCGGCAAGGACTATCGGTACCGTCGGTGGGACGCCGGCGGTGCGGCCGCTGCTGTCCAGCAGGAATGCAGCGAACAAGGTGTCGCCCAGCGTGGTGATGTTGGCGCCCATGATGTAGGGAAGGATGTCCTCCCGTTTGACGTAACCCTTGGTCACCAGCGGAACCAGTACCGTTAGGGCCACCGATACCGACATCGCGACCAGTGCGACGAGACAACCCAATGCGAACATCGGCCATTTGGATCGCAGCCAGCTCAAACGAGAGTGCTCGATCTTCTCGTCGTCCATCTCCGGCACCACCGAATCGATCAGCTTGAACGCCAGCAGCAAGAGCCCCAGGCCGCCCGCGAACAACAGCGCGCCAGGCCACGATGCGATCCGTTCGATGAGCCCGCCATAGATCACATCGATCAGATCGCCGAACCCGGCCCCCAGGTTCAGCTCGAGGGAGCCGAAGCCGCCGATCTGCAGCAGGAACCAACCGATGACCGCGCCGGGTACGTAGATCACCGCGGTGGTCGACAGAGCCATGACCGCGGTGGAGACGGGCTTCAGTCGCTCCCCCGATCCGCTCCGCAGCGCGTAGAGGACCGCGACCAGCAATACGACGAACGCCGCGCCGATCCGGGATCCCGTGACCATCGTGAAGCCCTCCGGCGCGGAGATGGATCCCGCGTTCACGAGGGCAAGCGCCGAGGCGGCGACGGGCGAGCCGGACAGGACGATGAGCGCCCCGAACCAACCGAGCCCGAGGGTCGATCCCCCGTTGCGGACGAGCCAACCGCCCTCGTTGAGGACGTCCAGGCTCTGTGCGCCGGTCTTCATGACCTGCAGGGCGCCCACGAACAGGAACAGCGCGACCAGGAAGCGGAGCGACCACCACAGCACGTTCCGGAGCGGCGCTCCGGGGCTGGGGGGGTCGAGCGTGGGCTTCGTTCCGCCGGTCGCCCCGCGCCGGTCCGGTGGGACGGCCTCCTTGATGCGCATCATCACTCTTATAGCACTCCCAGAGGAGTGCTGAAAGCCTGGACGGACCCTGATCGTGGCCGCGCCGCCCGGGGGAGCGGCCGGTTCAGCAGAGGCGCGTTCCGGGATTGTTGCGCGCTTCGAAGATGACGGTCACCCACAATCGGCCGTACTTCCTTAGCGTGCCCACGCCGATGTGGTTGAACTTCGAGTACAGGATGTTGGCGCGGTGGGCGGGCGAGTTCATGAACGCCTTGAACAGCGAGCCGACCGTCCCTCCCACGCCCACGTTCTCACCGAGCGTGCTCCAGCGCGTCACCCGATAAGACAGCTGCCTCGAAGAGGTGTGATACAGGGAGTTGCGGCGGGTCATCTCCCGGGTGTGGTACCGAGCGACCTTGCCGAGGTGGATGTCCATCTTCAGGGGGCCTAGTCCTCGCGCTCTGCGCGCGGTGTTGTGCTTGCGGACGAACGACCTCTCGGGCGTCTTGAACGCGAAGCAGGCTGCGAGGTGTTCCGGCTCGATCAAGACGTCGGGGCCGGCGCCGCCCGGGGGTACCGCGGCAGGGGCCGACGTGGGCAGGCCCGGGAGAAGGGCCAGCAGACCCAGGATCACCAAGTTCCGCAGGTGCTTCAGCAAGGGCCGCCTCGCTTCCGCCGACTGGAAAAAACTAGGACTCATACTAGCCCCTTCGCGGCCATCGGGCCAGAGATGGACGCCTTTCGCCCGTTTAGGGAGCCCGGAAGCTCTCCTTCATCGTCTCGAAGGTGTCCTGGGCCCCGGCCCAGCGCGACTCGTCGGTCACGTAGTTGAGGGCGAAGCCGTAGCTCTCGGAGACCGTGAAGCCCAGGTTGATGGCGTGGCGTCCCTGGTAGGCGTACTCCCATTCGGCCCCCGGCCAGCTCCGGAAGGTCGTCGCGTCGATGCGGATCTCCCGGTAGTCGTCGTGATCCTCGGCGAACGACGCCGACTGAGCCTGCCAGGCCTCGACGTGGTCCTGCTGCGTGGTCCCGGGGCTGGTCGTGTAGTCGACGCGCAGGTAGTCGCCGTTGGGGGCCACGAAGTCGGTGCGGGTGTCGATCGGGTCGATCGTCCAGCCGTCCGGATAGGCGATCCGGTACCCGGTGTCCGGGTGTGCGTAGGTGTTCCATCCCTCCGGCGCGCCGCCTCCATCTTCGCCGCGCCCCGATCGCGAGTCCCCATCGTTCGATCCCCGGCCCTCGTTATCCGTCTGTTCGCCCGTCTCTCCGCCGGCGCGGGGGCTCTCGTCGTCGATCAGCCGCGGTACGACGAGCGCGGCGACCAGCAGGAGGGCGAGCACCCCCAGCGCGACGAGCCATGCGGCCGAGCGCGCCGGCCGCCGATCCTCGGGCCTCTCGGGCTTCGTCCGGCGTCGGGCCGGTTCGGATGGCATGGCTCCCCGCGCCGGCCTCTCGGCAGGCTCGGTGGGAGCCCCGGGGTCGAGCCGGACGGTGGTTCCGGCGGAGCGTCCGGCGGCGACATCCTGGAGGCTCCGGCGGACGACGGCGAGGCTGGGCCGGCGGTCGATATCCTTCGTCAACAGGTCGAGGATCGGGCCGGCCAGCGCTCCCGCACGCTGCGGAGGCCGGGGCTCGGCGTTGAGGATGGCCGTCAGGGTTGGGATCGCCTCCCCGCGTTCGAAGGGACCGGTCCCCTCCACCGCGGCATAGAGCGTCACTCCGAGCCCCCAGAGGTCCGTCGCCGGAACCGCGGGCTCGCTGCGGGCCTGTTCCGGAGCCATGTACGAGGGGGAACCGAGGATGAGGCCCGTCTTCGTGATCTTGGGATCGCCCTTGATGGTCGCGATGCCGAAATCGGCCAGTTTCACGACTCCGTCGGCAACCATGACGTTGCTGGGCTTCACATCGCGATGGACGATCCCTCCGGCGTGAGCAGCTTCGAGCGCTCCCAGGATGCCCAGTCCGATCCGCGCCACCTCCTCCGGAGGCAACGGGCCGCGGCGGTCGATCATCTCGGACAGCGGCTCGGCGTCGACGAGCTCCATGACGATGTAGCTGCGCCCCTCTTCCTCGATGACGTCGAACATCGTGACGGCGTTGGGATGGCTGAGCCTGGCCGCGCTTCGTGCCTCGCGAAGGATGCGCGCCTTCTGAGAGGCGCGCTCCTCCTCGGGCAGGGAGGCCGGGAGCTCGATCTCCTTGAGAGCGACGGTGCGCTGGAGAAGCTGGTCCCGCGCGCGCCACACGGTTCCCATGCCGCCTCGACCGAGCAGCTGTTCGGGGGCATAGCGGTCGGCGACCACGCGGTCACGTCCCGTGCCCCGTTCGGGACTCGCAGGCATGGCACCGACGTTACCCGGAGACCGGACCTCTAAGCTCCCTGCCCTCCCAGCAGCGTCGCTATCCGGTGGCGGATCGCCCGCTCCACGGCTGCGCCCTGCTCGGGGCTCAATTTCGCGCCCCAGGGCGTGCGGACATAGAAGACGTCCACCACCCGCTCTGCCATGGTGTCGATCTTCGCGACGTGTATGTCGAGATCGAGCTCGCCCACGGCCGCCGCGATCGCGAAGAGCAATCCCAAAGCGTCCGGCGAGCGAACCTCGATGACGGTCGAGTGGGGCGAAGCGTCCTGCAGGATGCGCACCTCGGGTTCGATGCCGCGAGGGGCGTTGTATGTGCGTGCCTTGCGTTGGAGCTCCGCCTCCAGGGCCAACCGGCCGGAATAGACGGCTTCGAGCTCGCCGATCACCTTGCGGCGCGCGGCCTCGCTGATATCGACGATGAATCGCTGGAGCGCGATGCCGGTGGTCGTGGAGAACGCCTGCGCGCGCAGGATCGCAACACGGTTGAGCGAGAGCGTGCCGGCCGTTCGACCCAGCGCGCCCGGTCGGTCGGGAACGCACGCGATCAAAGCGGTCTGATCCGCTTCGGTACCGGGCTCGAAGCGGACGCGGACCTCTCCCGGCCCCGGAGGATCGAGCAGCATCCGGATCTCATCCACCATGTCCGGGATGGATGTCGAATCGAGGTACGACGGCGGGAGGGTGGAGAGGATCTCCTCGGCCCGGCCCGCGAGGGTCGGCTCGTAGCTCTCGACTTCGCGTGACCGTGCCGCGACATCGCTGCGTGTCGGGATCTCGCCCTTCTCGAGCGCCATCAACGTCTTGCGGTACAGCTCTCGTACGAGCGACGCCTTCCATTCGTTCCACGCGAACGGGCCGGTCGAGCGGCCGTCGGCCACCGTGAGTACGTAGAGCAGGCGCAGGAGGCGCGGGTCCCCGATCGTCTCGGCCGTCGCGGCGATCACGGCCCCATCGTCCAGATCTCGTCGGGTGGCCGTGTCGGCGAGCAGCAGGTGGTGACGCACCAGCGTTGCGACTTCGGTCGCCTCCTCGGGTTCCATCCCGATCCGACCGGCGGCGGACATCGCCAGACGCTCACCCGCGACGGAGTGATCCTCTCCCGACCCCTTCCCAACATCGTGGAGCAGAGCCGCGAGATAGAGGGTCTTCAGCCGGCCGGCCTCGCGCGCCGCGGTTCCCGCCAGCAGGTCGCGGCCGCTGATCGCGCGCGTGATCTCGTTCGCGCAAAGGAACGAGTGACCGTCCACCGTGTACCGGTGATAGGGATCGTGCTGAGCGCGGCCGCGGATGCCGGTCCATTCCGGCAGGAGAACCGGCCACGCATCGACCAGGTCGAGGGTCTCGAGCGCGAGGCTGGTGAACGGTCCCTGCAGGAGATCGAAGAACGAGGCGCGCAGGTCGTGGTCCCAGCGGTCGAGAGGTGGCCCGGAGAAGGTCTCATCCAGCGATGCGAGGCTCGACCGCCCGATCCGGCGCCCCGAGGATGCGTGGGCGGCCAGCAGCCTCATCGCCGCCGCCGGGTCGCCGCGCGACCCGCGGTCCAGCACGAGCAACCCGTCCTCGATGCGCACTCCCGCCGCGACCTGCGTGACCGTTCCGGACCTACGGGGGCCGGGCAGGACCTCGTCGACCAGGGTCTCCATCTGCACGGTGCTGAGATGCTCGATCGTCCTTGCGCTCGCGTGCACCTTCGACATCAAGGCGTCGGCGCGTTCCTCGCCGAGGATGCCCAGCGAGGTTGCGACGTCCGGCTGCAGGTCCATCCGCAGTCGGTCGACCTTGCGGCGGGACCGACCGTGCAGCGCCTCCCTGACGGCGAGGAGGGTTTCGGCCGCCGAGACGATGCCTTCGTCAACCCGGCCCCCTTTCGCCATCGAGCACATCCACCCCACGATGTGTGCGTCGCGCAATCCGCCGATGTCTTCCTTTATGTCCGGCGCCAAGGCCCATCCCGCTCTCTCGGTCGAATCTCGTCTCTCCACGACCATCGCCATCAAGCGGCGCATGAGGGGTCGCCGGTTCCGTTCGATCCACCTCCGGTGCCGGCTCACGAGCTCGTCGAAGGCCGCCTCTTCGCCGGCCACGAACCTCGCCGACAGCAAGGCCGTGGCGGCGTGGAGATCGGAAACCGCGCGGGCGACCAACTCCTTGGGAGAACCGACCGCGTGACCCACCTGCCAGCCTGCGTCCCAGACCGGGTAGAGGAGTCGTTTGAAGGGATCGACGGGCGGCGCACGTCGGGTGGCCGCCGACACGAACAACAGGTCTATGTCGGAGTGCGGCGAGAGCTCGCCGCGCCCGTACCCGCCGACCGCGACCAGTGCGAAGCTCCCCGGCGGAAGGTCGGCAGAGTCGAACAGGTCGCGGAGACCGGCGTCGACCTCCCCGGCGCGGGCGCGTGCTGCCTGAGCGCCGTCGGCCAGGGAGGTCGGCCGTGCTTCGCGTACGCTAGAGAGCGTCGGACCCCTTCTCCCCGGTCCTGATCCTCACGATCTGTTCGACCGGAACGACCCAGATCTTGCCGTCGCCGATGGTGCCCGTGCCGGCTCCGTCGGTGATCGCCTTCACCACCTCGTCCACCTGGTCGTCTTCCACGACGACTTCGAGCCGGAGCTTGGGGATGAAATCGACCTGGTACTCGGCTCCCCTGTAGACCTCGGTGTGACCCTTCTGACGTCCGTACCCCCGGGCGTCGGAGATCGTCATCCCCTGGATCCCGAGGCCTTCGAGGTTCTCCTTGACGTCCTCGAGCTTGAAGGGCTTGATCGCAGCTACGACCAGCTTCATCGGAGGGTGCCTCCTTCCGTGATCGCAGCTCCATGGGGCGCGACCACCGGTGCACCGGCGGTGGCAGGCGCCGTCTGTGTGAGCCCACCGCCGCCCTCGCCGAAGACGTAACCCGCCTCGGAGTGTTGCGTCAGATCGAGACCGGTGATCTCTTCCTCTTCCGTCACGCGGAGGCCGATGACCGCGTCGATGGCCTTGGCGAGGCCGAAGGTGACGACGAAGGAATACAGGAGTGTCACGCCGACGGCGATGAACTGCTTGCCGAGCAAGGCCGCGCCACCTCCCGTGAGTAGCCCGTCCGCACCGGCCTCGTTGATGGCGATGTCGGCGAAGACGCCCGTCAGCAAGGCGCCCACGATGCCGCCGACCATGTGAACGCCGACGACGTCGAGTGAGTCGTCGTAGCCGAGACTGAACTTGAGCCCGACCGCCCAGGCGCACACGATGCCGCCCGCCAGTCCGATGGCGATCGCGGCCGTGGGCCCGACGAAGCCTGCGGCGGGCGTGATCGCGACGAGACCTGCTACCGCACCGGAGGCGATCCCCAGGCTCGTCGACTTCTTCTCCTTCACCGAGTCGACGATCGCCCAGCCCAGCGCTCCGGCCGCGGCGCCGAGGTTCGTAGCGAGGAAAGCGGACGCAGCCAGACCGCCGGCGCCCAGGGCACTGCCGGCATTGAAGCCGAACCATCCGAACCACAGGACGCCGGCTCCCAGGATCGTCATCGTCAGGTTGTGCGGGATGATCGCGTCCTTGCCGAATCCTCTGCGCTTACCTATGACCAGGATCACGGCGAGGGCTGCGACGCCGGCATTGATGTGCACGACGGTTCCCCCTGCGAAATCGAGGGCGCCCAGCTCGCGGATCCACCCGCCCGGTGCCCACACCCAGTGAGCTATCGGGGCGTATACGAACAACAGCCATCCGGCCATGAACGCGCAGTATCCGGAGAACTTCATACGCTCGGCGAATGCCCCCGTGATCAGCGCAGGAGTGATGACGGCGAACATCATCTGGAAGGTCGCGAACAGCACGTGGGGGATCGTCCCGGCGAGGTCGGCGTTCGGCTCCTGGCCCACGCCGCCGAAGCCGAGCCACTCGAGCGAGCCGATCAGACCACCCTTGTCGGGACCGAACGACAGCGTGTAGCCGACAAGGACCCATAGGACGGAGACGATGCCCAAGGCGAAGAAGCTCTGCATGATCGTTCCCAGAACGTTCTTCGCCCTGACCATGCCCCCGTAGAACAGAGCCAGCCCCGGCGTCATGAACATCACCAAGGCCGCACACACGAGAATGAAGGCGGTATCGCCCGTATCCACAAGCACATCCTTCCGGTCCGGGCCCTCATCGCCTTCGATGGCGGGCACACCTAATATCACCCGTGACTCATGCCACTACGGTGATGAAAGAGGAGTTCTGTTTCGGTCGTGTTTCGCATCCGTTTCTCTCCCGTAAAAGCCTGTCCACAGAGCCTGTAGGCAACCGTGGATAACCGACCAACGCGGCCCCGCGACCCGGTCGAGATGGAGTCCACCCTCGACGACGGTACGCGGGTCCTCTTCAGGCCGATCTCTCCCGAGGACAAACAACGCTTACAACAAGGCCTCCAGCGCCTTTCGCCCGGATCCCGCTACATGCGCTTCTTCAGACACGTCGATCGCTTCACGGATCGGGAGCTCCGCTATCTGACCGAGGTGGACATGATCGACCACGTCGCCTGGGTGGCGATCCTTCCGGACGAGGATGGTCAACCGGGGATCGGGGTCGCGAGGTGGATCCGCATGGATGAAGAGCCGGCCCTCGCGGAAGGAGCCGTCACCGTGATCGACGATTATCAGGGCCGCGGGGTCGGTTCGATGCTTCTCTATCTGGCTGCGCGCTCCGCCCTCGAGCGAGGCATCCGGGCATTCCGCGTGTACGCGCTGGGTGATAACCACAAGGTGATGGACCTGATGCGCGATCTGGGTGCGATAGCAGGCAAGTGGGAGGGAGGCGTGCTCGAGCTGACGGTGCCCCTCGAGAGGTCGCTCGAGGAATTGGAGAGGA
>WHSQ01000077.1 GCA_009380005.1 Actinomycetota bacterium
CCCTCCTTCATCCCTCGAGGACCGCCCCCAGCTCCTCGAGGCTGGCGACGTTGTGCCCGGACAAGAAGACATCGACGTGCGGCAGCGCGGCCGCCATCCCGCGCGCGAGCGGCTCGTAGAGGGGACTTCCCTTGAGTGGGTTCACCCACACCACGCGATGAGCCAGACGCGAGAGCCTCGCCATCTCGGCGGTGAGGAGATCGGGATCACCGCGTTCCAGTCCGTCGGAGCACAGCACGACTACCGCGCCGCGCATGGAGCCGCGCTGACCGTAGAGGTTGAGCAGTTCGCGCAAGGACTCCCCGATGCGAGTCCCTCCGTCCCAGTCCTTGACGGCCCCGGCGATGTCCTTGAGGGCGCGGTTCGGATCCTTGGTCCGCAGGAGCCTGGTGACGCGGGTGAGACGGGTTCCGAAGCAGAACACCTCGACCCGTTGACCGGCCGCCATAGCCGCGAATCCGAATTGGAGCAGAGCGCGCGAGTAGGGGGACATGGAACCGGAGACGTCGAGGATCAGGACCAAGGGCCGGGCCTTCGTTCGGCGCCGAGTCCATGCCCGGTGGAACGGCTCGCCCTGGGTTCGCAACGAATAACGCAACGTGCGCCGCAGATCGAAACTCGCACCCCTGGAAGCGGGTCTCAGACGTCGGGCGCGCCGGCGGGGGATGGCGACGGCGATCCGTCGGATCGATGACGCAGCCCGGGCGCGCTCCTCGTCGGTCAGGTCCTCGAACCGCTTCGAGCGGAGAGCCTCGACGGTGCCGGCGACGAGTCGAACCGTCGTCTCCCCCTCGGACGCCTCGTCCTCATCGGGGAGAACCCAGGAGGCGGGGGCCACATCGAGCTCGACGGCGTCGTCGGGGACACGTGGCCGGTCGGCGCGTCGAGGATCCCCGGAAGCGGGCGTCGTATCCGTGAGCATGGCTGCCGACGGACCGAAGTAGGACGCGAATGCTCGGTCGAAGTCATCCAGCTGTTCCTTGCGCGAGATCAGCGTGGAGCGCGCGGCCCAGTACAGATCCTCGCGATCGATCGGCTCGAGCGCGGCAACGGCGCGGCAGAATGCCATGATCCGCCCGGTCCCCACCGCAAGCCCACGGGCGCGCAACAGGCGTCCGAAAGCGACCAGACGCGCCAGCTCGGCGGTCATCCCCGTTCGAACACTTCCCCGAGGCGCGAGCGAACGATCTCCTCGTCATCATGGTCCTTGATGACGGCGCCGAGCGTGCCGGCGGCGACCTCTCCATCGAGGTGGGCCACGCCCAGGTAGTTGAGAGCGTTCGCCCAGTCGATCGTCTCGGCGACTCCGGGATGCTTGGCGAGTTCCATGTCGCGCAACCGGCTCACGACGCGCGCGACCTCTCGTGCCAGCGCCTCGGGGACCTCGGGAGCACGCACTCGAACGATCTCCACCTCGCGTTCGAGCGACGGGTGATCGATCCAGTGGTAGAGGCATCGGCGCTTCAGCGCGTCGTGCAGCTCGCGAGTGCGGTTGGATGTGATCACGACGGCCGGGGGACGCATCGCGGCGACCCGACCGATCTCCGGGATGGAGACGGCGAACTCGGACAGCGTCTCGAGTAGGAACGCCTCGAACTCGTCGTCCGCTCGATCGAGCTCGTCGATCAGGAGAACCGCGCTCGATCCCGCTCTGATCGCCGCCAGCAGCGGCCGCTCGACCAGGAACTCCGAACTGAACAGGTCCTTCACGTCGTCCAAGTGCAGATCCGGTGCACGGGCTGCAACGAGCTGACGCGAGTAATCCCACTCGTAGAGCGCTTGTCCGGCGTCGATGCCCTCGTAGCACTGAAGCCGGATCAACTCGCGGCCGAGTGCCGGAGCGAGGACCTTGGCGACCTCGGTCTTGCCGACGCCGGCCTCGCCTTCCAACAACAGCGGCTTGCCGAGCGCGAGCGCGAGATGTATGACGGTGGCGAGGCCGCGGTCCGTCAGATACGTCTGGCGGCGAAGCGCAGCCTGAAGCTCGTCAACCGATCCAAAGGGGATGTCACCGGTCGCGTGGTCGTGAGTTTCTTCCACAAGAACCCCTAGTCCGAACGCGGACGTTGGATGCAAGATGTCGAGCCATAGGATAGTGAGTCCCACCGTTCGAAGAAAGGGGTCCCGTGCTCATCGAGAACTCATTCCAGGTCGCGGCGCCGATAGACCGGGTCTGGTCCTATCTCCTCGACGTGGAGAAGGTCGTCCCGTGCATGCCGGGTGCCGAACTAACCGAGACGCTCGACGAGAGGAACTGGAAGGGAAAGGTCACCGTCAAGCTGGGACCCGTTTCGCTGGCGTTCGCCGGGAAGGTGAACATGGAGGAACGCGACGAGGGCGCGCATCGGGCCGTACTGAAGGCTTCGGGGATGGAACAACGAGGCAAGGGGGCCGCTTCGGCCGTCATCACGTCGACCCTCGAAGCGGGCCCCAGCGACGGCACGATCGTCAACATCGTGCAGGACCTCAAGGTATCCGGGCAGGCTGCGCAGTTCAGCCGAGGGATGATGCAGGACGTCACCAACAAGCTCACCCAGCAGTTCGCGGATTGCCTCCAGACCAACATGCAGGCGGGGGAGCGCGTAGGGATCGGCGAGGAACCGGCGCCGCTGGCGACGGCCAAGCCGGTCAAGGGCATCCGCCTCGGGATGGGCGCGCTGTGGCGGGCGATTCTCCGAACCTTCGCTCGCATCTTCCGACGCCGGCGGAAGTGATCTCCGGGATCATCCTTGCGGCCGGATCGTCCAAGCGACTGGGACGTCCGAAACAGCTCCTCGATCTCGAAGGCCGCCCCCTCCTCCAGCACGTCGTGGATGCCGCTGCGGGCGCGGGTCTCCAGGAGATCGTCGTGGTGCTCGGCCACGATGCCGAACGGATCGCCGCGGCCCTCGTTCTTCCTTCTTCCGCCCGGGCGGTGGTGAACCCGGACCACTCGGCGGGACAGTCCACCTCGCTGCGAACCGGCCTGGATGCGCTCGATCCGGGGGCCGAGGCGGCGGCGATCCTTCTCGGCGACCAGCCCCGGCTGGGGGCTTCGGCGATCATCAGGGTCATCGACGGTTTCCGCTCCGGTCCCTCACCCATAGCCCGGGCGATGTGGCGGGGCGTTCCGGGGCATCCGGTCGTGGTCGCCCGCTCGGAATGGGACCGCTTCCGCGGATCGGAAGGGGACGTCGGCGCCCGCCACGTGATCTCCGCATCCCGGGAGGTTGCGGAGATAGAGATGGACGAAGCTCCTCCGGTCGACGTCGACACCTGGGAGCAGTACGAAACGGTTCGAACCGACCGGTAGCGTCAAGTTGCAGCGTCAACTACCTTGACCGAGGCGAGCAACCGGTTCCATAATCATCCCTTCGGTCTCAGTCGCGTGGTCGATCGTGTTCGAAAGGATGTTCGCTAGCCGTGAAGGCAGTGGCGGCAGCCCCTACACCGTCGTCACCACGCGTCGATCCAGAGGGTGCATCGATCCGCGTCGCGCTCTCATCCCCGTCCCTCCCAGGAGGTGGCCATGTTCCCCAGCCGCTTTGAGTACGTCGCGCCCCGTTCGCTGGAGGAAGCCCTCTCCACCCTCGCAGGTCGGGGCGACGAGGCTAAGGTGCTCGCCGGGGGACAGAGCCTGATCCCGCTGCTCAAGCTGCGCTTCGCGTCGCCCGCGTTGATCGTCGATCTCAACCGGGTGCCGGGCCTCTCCTACCTGGAGGAATCGGACGGCCACCTGCGTATCGGAGCCCTGGCGCGCAACCGAGATGTCGTTGCGTCGCAGACCCTGGAGGCCGGCTATCCGACGATCGCCGCCGCCGCGCCGTTGGTATCGGATCCCATCGTTCGCAACCTGGGAACGGTCGCAGGGTCCCTGGCGCATGCAGATCCGGCCGGAGACTGGGGCTCGGTCATGCTGGCATTGGGGGCGGAGGTGACCGTTCGGAGCGCCTCGGGCGATCGCACGATCCCCGTGGCCGACTTCCTCGTGGACACCTTCACGACCTCGCTGGAACCGACCGAGGTGATAACGGAGATACGTGTGCCCAAACCGGAGGGCTCTTCCGGAGGGACCTACCTGAAGCTGGAGCGCAAGGTGGGCGATTTCGCGACGGTGGCGGTCGCGGTCCAGCTGGCGCTGGACGACGGCAGGATCGGCCGGGCGGGGATCGCTCTCACCGCCGTTGGGCCCAAGAACATCCAGGCCATCGACGCCGAGCGATCGCTCGCCGGGGCCGAACCCACGCCCGAGTCTTTCCAGGAGGCCGCTCGACTGGCCGCGGATGCCGCCAGCCCTATCTCCGACGTGAGGGGTTCGGCTGACTACAAACGCGCTGTGGTGAGGACGTTCGTTCAACGAGGGCTCGATCGGGCACTCGAACTGGCCCGGGCCTCATAGGAGGTACACGATGGAGATCACCGTAACGGTCAACGGAGAGAAGACGGAAGCAGACATTGAGCCGAGGAACCTGCTGGTGCACTTCCTCCGCGAAGACTTGCGGCTCACGGGGACGCACGTTGGGTGCGACACCTCGCACTGCGGAGCCTGCACCGTCCTGCTGGATGGGCTTCCGGTCAAGTCCTGCACCGTACTGGCCGTGCAGACCGACGGACGGGACGTCACCACGGTCGAAGGGCTGGCGCAAAACGGGGAGTTGCATCCGATCCAGGAAGCCTTCAAGGAGGAACACGGCCTGCAGTGCGGCTTCTGCACTCCGGGGATGATGCTTACGTCTGCGGCGTTGCTGGAACAGACTCCGGATCCAACCGAGGAAGACATCCGCTGGGCGCTATCGGGCAACATCTGTCGCTGCACGGGCTACATGAACATCGTCAAAGCCGTGCAGTGGGCGAGCAGCAAGATGAAGGCCGAAGCCACCGACTCGGGAAGCTAAGGGGGAAGAAGCATGGCCGTTACGGAGCACGAGATCGCTGGAGTCGGGCATAGCATCAAACGCAAGGAGGATGCTCGGTTCATCCAAGGCAAGGGGACCTATGTCGACGACATCTCCTTGCCGGGGATGCTTCACATGGCCATCCTCAGGAGCCCGCTGGCCCACGCCCGCATAGTCTCGATCGACGCCGAGCGAGCGCAGGCTTTGCCCGGGGTCGTCGCCGTCGTGACGGGCGAGCTTCTCGGACAGCACAACCTCGCCTGGATGCCGACGATGTCCGGCGACACGCAAGCGGTGTTCGCGACCGACAAGGTGCGCTTCCAGGGGCAGGAGGTGGCGGCCGTGGTGGCCGAAGATGCCTACACCGCGCACGACGCCCTCGAGCTGATCGATGTCGAGTACGACCCCCTTCCGGCCGTCGTAGACCCGAAGAAGGCTCTGGAGCCGGACGCTCCGATCATCCGCGACGACAAGGACGATCAGGCCGATAATCGCTGTTACCGGTGGGAGACCGGCGACAAGTCGGCCACGGACAGGGCTTTCGAGCAGGCCGATGTGGTCGTTTCGCTCGATACCTTCTACCCGCGCTGCCACCCGTCTCCGCTGGAGACGTGCGGCATCGTCGCCGACGTGAACCCGGTGACGGGCAAGGCAACGCTTCACATGACGTCTCAAGCGCCTCACGCGCATCGCACGGTGTTCGCCCTCGTCGCGGGGTTGCCGGAACAGAACATCCAGATCAAGACGCCCGATATCGGCGGCGGCTTCGGCAACAAGGTGCCGGTCTATCCCGGCTACGTCGCGGCCACGGCGGCATCGTTGCTGCTGGGGAAGCCGGTCAAGTGGGTCGAGGACCGGAGCGAGAACCTCATCTCCACCGGCTTCGCCCGCGACTACCACATGCACGGCGAACTCGCTATGAAGAGAGACGGAACCATGCTGGCGTTGAGGGTGCATCTCCTGTCCGACAACGGAGCATTCTTCGCGGACGCCCAGCCGACGAAGGTGAAGGCGGGCCTATTCCACATCGTCACCGGTTCCTACGATCTGCCGGCCGCTCACGTGTCGGCGGAAGGGGCCTACACGAACAAGGCTCCGGGGGGCGTGGCCTATCGCTGTTCGTTCCGCGTTACGGAGGCCTCCTACATGATCGAGAGGTTGGTCCAGAACGCTGCTTACGAGCTGGGGATGGATCCCGCAGAGCTGAGACGTAAGAACTTCATCGCTCCCGACAAGTTCCCCTACGAGTCGGTCACGGGCTTCGTCTACGACTCCGGCAACTACGAGGCTGCCATGGATCTTGCTCTCGAGAAGGTCGGCTACAAAGAGCTGCGAGACGAACAGAAGAGACTCCGTGAGGATGGAAAGCTGCTGGGTATCGGCATGGCGAGCTTCACCGAGGTCGTCGGCGCCGGACCTGCCAAGGACTACGACATCCTGGGGCTCAAGATGTTCGATTCGGCCGAGCTAAGGGTTCATCCCACCGGCAAGGCCATCCTGAAGATCGGCGTTCAGACCCAGGGCCAGGGCCACGAGACGACCTTCGCTCAGATAGTCGCCTCCGAGCTCGGCATCCCACCCGAGGACATCCTCGTGCAGTACGGCGACACGGACAACGTTCCTTACGGGATGGGAACTTACGCGTCGCGCAGCACGCCGACGGCAGGAGCGGCGACGGCGATGATCTCCCGCAAGCTGCGTGACAAGGCGAAGAAGATCGCCGCCCACACGCTCGAGGTGTCGGAGGACGATCTCGAGTGGGAGACCGGCCGTTTCTTCGTGAAGGGCGCGCCGGACAAGGCTGCGACCATCCAGGACGTCGCCTTCGCCGCTTACACGAACCATCCCGAGGATCTCGAAGCCGGCCTGGAGGGATCTCACTACTACAACCCCCCGAACATGACGTATCCGTTCGGGACCTACGTAGTCGTCGTGGAGATCGACGAGGGTACCGGGGAGTGGAAGGTCCGGCGGGTGGTGGCCGTGGACGATTGTGGGGTGCGGATCAATCCGATGATCGTCGAAGGCCAGCTTCATGGTGGACTTGCCGAGGGCTTCGCCATCGCTGCGATGCAACTGATCAGCTTCGATGAAGACGGCAATTGCATCGGGTCGAACTTCACCGACTACCTCTTGCCGACATCGTGGGAGACGCCCAACTTCGAGACCTTCGCCACCGTGACCCCCTCGCCGCATCACCCGTTCGGCGCGAAGGGGGTCGGTGAATCGGCCACCGTCGGATCGCCGGCGGCCTATGTCAACGCGGTCGTCGACGCACTGGCGCATCTCGGAGTCCGGAACCTCGAGATGCCGGTGACCCCTGCGCGCGTGTGGGAGGCGCTCCAGGAAGCCCGTAGCGGATCCTGAGCGCGATGCTGGTTGCATGAGCTACATCCTCGGAAGGGCCGGAGAGTTGGATGCTCGCGGCGAGCCGTACGCTCTGGCGACGGTTGTGGCGGTCGACCGGCCGGTTTCGGCGAAGCCGGGGGACCGCGCGATCGTCATGCCGGGGGGCGTGGTCGACGGCTGGGTGGGCGGTTCGTGCTCCGAACCCATCGTGATCAGGGAAGCGCTCGCTGCGTTGGGAGACGGGAGCTCCCGTCTCGTTCGCATCAGGCAGCCCGGCGCTCCGAACGAGCGGGAGCGTCCGGGGGTCGTTACCGAGATAACCACCTGTGCTTCCGAGGGAGGTCTTGACGTGTTCGTCGAACCCCGGCTCCCCCGCCCGCGATTGGTGGTCGTTGGATCCTCGCCGGTCGGACGGAAGCTCGTCGAGCTCGCCGGCATCCTGGGTTACCGAACCACCGGCGTCCTCGACGATCCTGCAGAGGAGCTTCCCGGAGTCGATCGCGTTCTGGACGTGGATGCGTTACGGAGCGCGGAGATCGGTCCGGCCGACGCGGTCGTGGTCGCCACGATGAACCGGTACGACGAGCTTGCGCTGGAGGCCTCCCTCGCGACCGAGGCGGGTTATATCGGCTTGGTGGCAAGCCGCACCCGAGCGGAGAGCGTGAGGAAGATCCTTGTAGGCCGCGGCGTCGCGGAGAGCCAGATCGACCGGGTAACGGCGCCGGCGGGATTCGATCTCGGTCCTTCTTCGCAGGAAGAGATCGCGCTTGCCATCATGGCGGAGGCGGTGGCAGAGAGACATCGGCGAGAGCCCGCCTCTGCGGAAGAGGCACCTGCCGCCGTCCAAACCGTGCCCCAAGCGATCGATCCCGTCTGCGGCATGAGCGTGGCCGTCGTTGCCGGCGCGATCTCGGCGTCGTACGAGGGGACCACCTTCTACTTCTGCGCGCCGGCTTGTAGGGAGGAGTTCCTCCAGCATCCCGAACGCCACGTCAGAGCGGCTGGTGGATCGTGAGAGACGTCCTGGATCAGCTCGAACACTGGACGAGTTCCGGCAAGAGGGTCGCCACCGCCACCGTCGTCCGGACGGAGCGCTCGGCGCCGAGAGACCCCGGCGCGGTCATGGCTCTGTCGGAGGATGGAGACGTCGTCGGGTCCGTGTCCGGCGGATGCGTGGAACCGGCGGTCTATCAGGAGGCGATGGAGGTCATCGAGACGGGTGATCCCAAGCTGCTCACCTACGGGATAGCGGACGACCAGGCCTTCGAGGTCGGCCTGACCTGCGGCGGAACGATCCACGTGTTCGTGGAACGGCTGGACTGGTGACGGGGTCCCTCTTCGGTGAGCTCGCCCGAGCCATCAGGGAGGCGCGGCCGGTAGCGCTCGTAACCGCGATCCGCGGGCCGAACGCGGGGTCGAAACTGCTGGTATCGGAAGCGGACGTCCTCGGAACGTTGGGGGATGATGATCTCGACCGCGCGGCGGAGACCGACGCGCGAGGGATGCTCGAGCTGGGAGCGACGGGGACGCGGACGTACGGAGCTGCTGGCGAACGTCGTCCCGAAGACGTGGAGCTGTTCGTCGAATCGTTCGCGCCGCCGCCCCGGATGTACGTGTTCGGCGCCATCGACTTCGCCGCTGCGGTCAGTCGCGTCGGCAAGTTCCTCGGGTATCGCGTCACCGTCTGCGATCCGCGCGAGAGGTTCGCGACCAAGGCAAGGTTCCCGGACGCGGACGAGATCGTCGTGGAGTGGCCCGACGAGTTCCTCGCCGGCGCCGAGGTCGACCGCCGCACCGTGATCTGTGCCCTGACCCACGACCCCAAGTTCGACGTGCCTCTGCTGAAGGCGGCGCTGGCGACTCCCGCCGGCTACATCGGCGCGATGGGGAGTCGTCGCACGCATGCCAAGAGATCGGATCAGTTGCTGGGGGAGGGAGTGACCGAGGCCCAGTTGTCACGCATCGCGGGCCCGATCGGCCTCGACATCGGAGCCAGGACCCCGGAAGAGGTGGCGGTCTCGATTGCCGCCGAGATCATCGCGTTGAGGACGGGGGCGTCGGGAGAAAGGCTGCTCGCGACGACCACGTCGATCCACGAGCGATCTGCGGAGGCGACCGCCCGACCGTAGGGGCCCCTGAACGCAACCCCTGCGGCGAGGGCTCTGTGTGGCGAAGGGTTCCGCCGCCACACCACGTACCTGAGATGTCGCAAGCCTCGCAAAACGCCGGGGGTGCTCGAGCGCTCGTGACGCGACGATGCCCTCGAGGCGAACGCGTTAGGTCGGCGACCTCAGGCTGGTCTTCGCTCGACTTGCAGAGGCCTGTAGAACGGGGATGCCACGGGCGATGGTAGCTCGTCGACACGGACGGGGGTCGTGACTGCGCTTCCGTCGACGAACTGACGCAGATCGAAGGACGACGGTCCTCGCATCCCGGCCCGCGATAGCGCGATCGAAAGGGTCTCGGCGGCCTGGGGGCCGAGACCGAGCAGTGATTTGCTCTCGTGGATAAGAGTTCCCAGGTCACATTGCGCGATCGCTCCGACGCCGACTGCCTCCGCGGCGTCGAGCAACAACGCGAAGTCCACGCCCCATCCCTGGACGAATCGGAGTCGCTCGAGGACGTGCCGTCTGGCTGACGTGGCGCCTGCAAGTGGTTGCACCATGCCGGCGAGGTGGGGGAAGAACAGCGCGATCAGAGGTCGCGCCACCAGCTCGGTGACCCGTCCGCCTCCCGTTCCGCCTCGTTCGGGACGGTCATAGAACCCCTTCACGAAGCCGATCGTTGGGTCGGTCAGCAACGGGCCGAGGAGGCCCGTAACCATCTGAGATCGGAATCCCACGATATCGGCATCGATCCAACAGATGAGCTCCCCGCGACTGACGAAGAGTGACTTCCACAGGACGGCCCCCTTGCCGCGCCGGTAGACATCCTTGGGCGACACCTGCGAAACTCGAACGCAGCGAGCGCCCGCCGTAGCGGCCTCCGCGGCCGTGCCGTCGCTCGAATCGTCGTCCATCACTATGAGTTCGTCCACGAGTCCGGGCGCTACCAGATCTTCACCGATCGTTCGGACGATGGCACCGACGGTTGCTGCCTCGTCACGTGCGGGGAGACACACGGAGATCGTCGTGCCCGTTCGCCGTTTGATCGCTATCAGTTCCTGCACGCGGAAGTCACCGTGATGGGCAGGCTCACCTGCCGATGGCATACGCGAGAGAGCAGTCGTCGCTTCGATGCGGCTAACCTAGAGATCCTTCGATCGGAGGCCTGGGATCGTAGGAAGAACACTTCGTGAACTCTCGGCGAACGCAACCTTTCACCCGGAGAGGGAGTCGGGAACCTTCGGACCCTGGCAGCAAAGCGATCGCTCCTACCGATGGTCGCCGAAGTGGAGAAGGCCGCGCCGGATCGATGCCGCGCTTCGAGGGATCGGTCGCTCCGAGCCGAGCAGTGAGCCTTAACGGTCGTGGGCTGAGCCTGCGATTACACATGTTCTAGTCTGACTTAGGGCCCCCGTAGCTCAGGGGATAGAGCACTCGCCTCCGGAGCGAGGTGCGCAGGTTCGAATCCTGCCGGGGGCACAGACAAAAGATGGCATGTAGGAAGGACCCCCTCGGCCCAAGCGTGATACCACGCGGT
>WHSQ01000078.1 GCA_009380005.1 Actinomycetota bacterium
ATCGCGTCGGACCCAAGAAGTTCTGTGGGGTTCCCTGGAATGGGACCGCTGTCGAGCAGCCGGACGTTCCCCGGCGAGGGGTCGACGGGCACCAGAACCTGGTCGAGGGTCACCTCTCCGGCAAGGAGATTGGTCAGCCCCTTTCGTTTGTCCGAAGACTACTTCGACCGTCGCCGCGACCCCGACCGGGAAACCCGAGCCCTGGTCCGCAAGCTCGAATGGATGGGCCACACCGTCACCCTGACCAAGGCCGACGCCGCATGAACTCGAGCTCCAGCGGCCCCTCAATGGCATTTTCACCCTAGCAGTGCCGACCACGCGCTTCACCCGGTACCTCCGCTCACCAAGACGCTGTCTGTCGACGCTAGGAAGTCCACCGGCGAGCCGTCCCTGGCCAGATGGTGGAACCTGCTCATTCAGCTTTGACCTGGTGGAGTAGAGACGCACCGGCCCGGTACCGACGGAGATTGTCCACGAAGTTGTCCACCACCGCCCGGATCCCGTCGGCCCCCCGCCAGGAGATGTGCGGGGTCACCCGGGCCTGCGGATGCTCCAGCAGCCAGTGGCCGGCAGGCAGCGGCTCAGGGTCGGTGGCATCCAGTGTGGCCCTGCCCAGATGCCCGGTGTCGAGGGCGGCACGCAGTGCGCCGTGATCCACCAAGGCCCCTCGCGCGACGTTGACGAGGTGGCTGCCCGCTGGCATCCGGGAAATGACTCGGGCGTTGATCACCCGTTCGGTGTCCGGCGTCCGTGGCGCCGCCAGCACTAGGTGGTCGACGCCTCGGACCAGCTCATGGACGGACGACACCAGGTGGACCGCCGAGTGGCCAGCGATGGGATGCCGCTTGAACGCCTTGAGTCGCACTTCGAAGACAGCCAGGCGAGTGGCCACCGCCTGCCCGACAGAGCCGAACCCGAACAGACCGACGGTCTGCCCGGCCAGGCTCCGGTACGGATCGTGGGCCGAGTAGCGGGACAACCCGGACCGCTCAGGGATCAGCTTGACGTAGTCCAGGATGGCCGCAACGACGTATTCGGCCATCGGCACGGCGAAGACACCACGGGCATGGGTGACGAGACGTCCCCGGAACAGCTCGGCGGGGAACCGGTCGAGACCGGTGGCCGCCAAATGCACCCAGCGGACGCCAAGTTCGTCCAGCACGTCGAACACAGGCGAGGGCGCCCACCCTCCCAAGAGGATGGGCGCCTGGTGGAGCGCCGGATCGGCTGTGCTCCGCGGCCCCAGCGTGATTACCTCGGTACCCGGTGCCGCGCCCTCGACCATTCGGCCGACTTCTGGGCCCAGCAGGTTCAGTACGCGGAGCGTCCCAGGGCTCACCCGCGCTCGTAGCCCGCCTCAATATCGGCCCGCTCGTCCTCGGAGACGACCCGGCCATCCTCTTCGAATAGAACGACCCCCTCGTACGGGCTCCGCACCCGGTAAACGACCAGGTTCGTGTCGCCGCTGTTGCGGAGCTTGTAGTACTCGCTCTCCGCCAGGAGAGCGGTGTCCCCAGCCTCGAGCACCAGCTCGTGGCGCTCGTCGGCTGAGTCCACCACGGTCAGGGTCGCCTGTCCCTGCAGCACGAAGAACAGCTGGGAACTGCCTCCGACATGGCGATGAAGGAAGTTCTCCGCGGAGGGTGTGTAGCAGTTCAGCTCGACCTCGAGGTCATCGCCGTTCAGCACTTTGGCGTGCCCTCGCCCGTCGCCGTCCTCGGCGAAGTCCAGCAGCTTCCAGACATTCTGAGCGCGTCGCATGACAGCCTCCCTGACAGAGCACTATCGGGTGAGGTGACGGTTGTAGAGTTCGATGGTTTCGGGAAGCAGCGGCTGAATCACGTTGTAGTCAGCCACCTCGATCTGGCGCCACTCGTCCGCCGGTCGGGAACCGCTCAGCCCAGACCGGGGCTTCTGCGAAGAGTTGCTCCAAGGCCTCCTCGAGAACCGGCGAATACCCGGTCAGCAACGCGATCTCGACCTGGGGCTCGACCTCGTGAGCGATCCGCTGGAACACCTTGGCCAATTCTTCGACCTCGGTTCCCTTGACGATGTCGACGTACATCACCTCCGCCCAGCCGCTCTCGCCGGTGCCCGGGAACTCCGGCACGATGAAGTGGATGGGCAGACCCTCCTCGGCCAACTGCCAGGCACGTCCATCGGCGCCGGGCGCGATCCAAATGTCCTCGGTGGAGAAGTCTCGTTCTGCATGTCACCGGAGGCGGCGTAGACCGAGTAGAGGTCAAGCTCGGCCAACTTCATGACCCCGGCCTCCAGGTCAGTGAAGCTGGCGCCGTTGGTCGCCACCTTTGAGGCGGCCATCGTGACCGGCATTCCCATGATAGTCGAGATGTCCGGGATGGCTACACGACCGGCCAGTTCCGGCTGCCACAAGGCATCCCAGCTGGTGGGCGGATCGAGACCCAGCTCCTCGAAACGCTCAGTGTTGTAGACGATGCCGACATAGTAGAGCCCGATGCCAGGCGAATATCCGTCGTTGATCGCTGGGAACGACTCACCGATCTCGACGGCTGTCGGGACCGCATCCAGGTCGATCTCCAGCAGGAGCCCTTCGTTGACCAGGTCGGTCTGCGTGGTCCCATCAGTGTAGATCAGGTCGTACGGCACGGCCTGACCGACCGTCTGGAACAGCTGTGCCGCATACTCCGGTGGGCCCCTTGAATATATTCCACCGTGGCGCCGGTCTCCTCCTCGAACCGGACACCGACGGAGTCACGCACGCCCTCTGTCCAGGACCCGCCCCAGAGAGCCACACGAAGCGTTCGGCCCTCGAACGGCCGATCCGCCGATCCTGTGTCACCGTTCGAAGCGCCGTCCCCCCCGCCGGAAGCGGCGGTGCCCGTGCCGCCCCCGCACGCCGCAGCAACCACCGAGAGGGCGATGAGCAATACCATCAATCGCGGCGATTTCTTTATCACCACAGTATCCCTTCGAATTGATCCATCCAGGTCAACGGTCGACTCGACTGGGTTGCGTCAAGCTTGCTCTAGTGGATAGACACCCATAGCGTTCTCGCCAAGGATTCGCCTCTTTGCTTTCTCTGACAAGAACGGCAGATCGTAGATGGTGCTCGGTAGGTTGAAATCCCAATGTGGATAGTCGGAGGCAAACAGTAGCTGCGTCTCAGCGTTGATCATGTTCAAGGTGAGCTCGAGCGCCTCCATGTTGTCCATTTCCAACGGCTGCGTGGCGTAATAAAAATTCTCACGCAAGTACTCGCTCGGCTTCTTCTTGAGCAACGGCGCCTCGGAGGTACGCATCATGTATTCATTGTCTAGCCGCTGCATGAGGAACGGCACCCAAGCCAATCCTGACTCGATCCAGATCACCTTCAGATTGGGGAAGCGTTCGGGAATGCCGTTGATCACCATGTTGGTGGCATGTACGACCGTGGGGAACACAAAGCCCAGCGCATGCACCGACAGGAACTGGCTCATACCCTCGAACAAGCGCTCCCGCTGGTAGAACGATGCATGGAATCCCAGGGGAAGATTCCGTTCCTGCAATGCGGCGTACACCGGCATGTACTTGTTCTGGTGCACGGTCTGGTAGCGCGTCGTCGTAACGGTGAACCCGACGACGCCCGGCTTATCACTGAACTCCTCGATCGCCCGCAGACTAGCTTCCGGGTCACTGAACGGCAGGTAGATCATGGTCTTCATGTGCGGGTCGTGAGGGGTCACGTTTTCTACCAGCCACCTGCTGTAGGCCCAGCTCAGCTGCACTTCGACAAAGGGGTCGGGATGCATACCCAGTTCGAGCATCGCGGTCGGGAAGACAATCTGGTAGTCCAGTCCGATGCTCTCCCGCTGCCGACGTGACAGTTCGGCATCGCGATGGACATCCTTGGGAGTCACCTCACGGTCGTACAGCTCATACCGCCGCACCCTGCCGGCAACGCTCTGCCGGCCTGGCTCCTCGAAGTGAATCGGGCGACCACGACCTCCCGAATGATCACTGGCGAGCGCCCGGTGCCGGAGCACAGGATCCTCGATGTACCGGTAGATATCCGTCCAGGACTCACCCTCGTAGTGGTGGGCGTCCGCGTCGACGATGACGAAGCCGGAGTAGTTGCGCTCCTCCGCCTGCCTGCGGGCGTTTTCGAGGTGCTTGCGAGTATCGAACCCCTCCCGCTCACCAGAATTGAGCACCTGGACCATGCTCTGGAGCAGTTCACTGGGCGTCGAAGTCGACATTGGAGGTCCTCCAAGTTCAGGACCGGCTCAGGCCGTTCCACATGGACAACTCGAACAGCTGCAGATCCGCCGCCTTGATCAGGCCCCAGACCGTGACGACAACGTCGGTTGCGGTGACGTGATCGTCGTCATGGAAGGCCGGGAGCTCCGGTTCCTGCTGGGCCTTGGCCGCGTAGGCGCGGACGGATGCGGCGAGCAACCGGATGATTGCTTCGGAGGGCAGCGACTCGAGTGAGTCCTGTTCCAGGGCCCGTACGAGCGTGGCATGGCAGCGGACGACGTCCTCCAGACCAACGGCGTCGATGCCAACAGCAGCAGCCGGGTCAGGCGATGACATAGACCTGCCCTTCCCTCACCTCGGTGTCGAACATCCGCAGACGGATCCGGGGATCGCCCGCGCACTCGCCACCTTCAAGTTGGAACTCCCACCCGTGCCAAGGACAGACCAGATGGATCTCGTCCTCCGAGAAGCGCTCGCACACGAATCGCTGGTCCTCGGTAAGGACCGCCTCGACCCTGCTTATGATCATGCCGTCCCCAACCGGCCCGCCCATGTGGGGACAGACGTTCTTGACGGCGCAGTAACGGTCACGGAACCGGAACACCACCACGTCGTCACCGGCAATCTGGATGGTCTTGCGACCCCCGTCTTCAAACTCGGCCACCTCACCGGCGAGCCACTCCCTCTGTCCCTGCAACGCGTCTGTCGTCATCCCTCACTCCCGGTGAGCCGATCCATAGCGGCCCGGGGATCCCCGAGCATGGTGTGGACGGACTTGATCTCGTAGTAGCTCATCAACTCCTCGACCGATGCTTCGCGCCCCAGCCCGCTGTTCTTCAAGCCGCCAAACGGCATCCCCCAGAAGTGACGGGAACTGCCGTTGATCCACACGTATCCGGCTTGGAGCCGCTCGGCCGTCTTGTGCGCGATGTGCAGGTCGTTGGTCCACACGCTTGCTGTGAGCCCCAAGTCCACGCCGTTGGCCAGAGCGACCATGCCCTCGTAGTCGTCCCAGGAGAAGACGCTGACCACCGGACCGAAGATCTCGTCCCGCGCGATGCGCATGTCCGGTGAGACGTTGGTGAACGCAGTGGGTTGGAGGTAGTAGCCGCCGGCCAGTGCCGGATCGTCGGGGGGCCCGCCCCCCGTGACGAGTTTGGCCCCCGCCTGCCTCCCACTGTCCACATAGCCCATGACACGCTGGTACTGCTGCTCACTGACCAGCGGGCCCATCTCTGTGTGTTCATCGTAGGCCACCCCGAGTGGGATCTGTTCGAGGCGATCCGCAAGCCGTTGCACGAACTCGTCGTGGAGGTTCTCGTGCACGAGCACCCTCGAGTTGGAGTTGCACGACTGGCCGCTGATGCCGAAGTTCATGCCGGTGATCGCGCCCTCGACCACGGTCTCCAAATCAGCGTCGGGGAAGACGATCATGGGATTCTTGCCCCCCAGTTCTAGGGTGATGTGCTTGACCCCCGCCTCAGCGCCGCGACGTTGAACGGTGCGGCCAATCGCTTCACTGCCGGTGAATGCGATCCGTTTCACCGCTGGGTGAGCGACGATGGCGTCGCCCGTATCAGCTCCGCCCGCCACCACGTTGACCACTCCTGGAGGCAACACCTCCAGCGCAAGCTCGCCCAGCCGCAGGGCCGACAGCGGTGTCTGCTCCGCTGGCTTGAGCACCACGGTGTTCCCTGCCAGCAGTGGCGGCAGCATGCCAACGATCGCGAACATCGCGGGGTGGTTGAAGGGCAGGATCCGGCCGACCACCCCATAAGGCATGAGCAATGTATAATGGAGATTGCCCCGGCTCGCGGGCATGGTCTTGCCGCCAGCCAACCGGGCCACGGTCGGCCACACGTCCATCTCCCAGATCGCCGACGCCACGTCAGCACACATCGATCGCAGAGGATGACCGCCGTCAATCGAGTCGAGGAGGCTGAGTTCCTCCTGATGCGCGCTCACCAGATCACGCAAGCGGCCAAGCTGTTCGATGCGTCCCTCGACACCGAGTTCGTACCAGTCCGGCTGGGCACGTTGCGCCCAGTGCACCGCATCGTGCACGTCTGCCGGGGTAGCCTGCGGCACGTCGACGATGGGGCGTCCCGTGGACGGGTCGTAGGTCGCCCGGGCATTCCCATTGGAAGCCGCCCGCAGCTCATCACCGACCACGAGGTGGTAGGATCCGTGCGCAACCGATTCGATGCTGCCAACTCCGTCTGTGGTGTTCGTCACCGCGATCCCTTGACGTTGAGGCGGCTGCCCATCCCAGCACAAGTTCTTCCCAGGCTCTGGTCACACGATAGGCAGGCCCACTACGGCAGGCTTTGGCCAAAGGAAGAAATCGAGTTCCCGGGGCTTTACCGAAGCGACAGTACCCGCAGCACGGCGGGTGCGCTCAGTTGAGGGCCAGAAGCACTGCGGCAGTCAACGCCAGGACAAACCCGACTCGCTGGCCTCTGGTCGCCCGTTCCTTCAGCAGGACCGTGGCGAGGGTAATCGTCACCGCGGGCGACATGGACACGATGACCGCCACAATCGTTCACATGGCCCGCCCGGGTGGCAAGTAGGAAACAGGTCAGCCCGAGTGCCGTCGCACTACCCGCCATGCCGAGGGTGCGCAGCTCCCGCATCGGGATCCGCAGTCTCTGCCTACGCACAACGATGAGCAGCATCGCCAGCGTAACGATGACCGACTGCGAGCCCAAAACCGGCCATAGCCCCGATGCGGAGGTCGTCTGGTCGTAACTCAAATACGCCAGAGCGTAGCCGGCCCCAGAGCCCAGCCCAAACACGGGCCCCAAGAATTCTCGAGCACCCATGCGCTCCGGCAGGATCCAGGCACCTCCCCAGCGAAGATTGAGCAACGGGGCGCCGAGTGGACTGGCTGGGCTCTTGTGGTGGCCCCGGCCACGACTCAGCAGCCACACCGCTACCAATCCGACCGCAATGCCGACCAGTGACAACGTGGACGGGATCTGACCCCTCACCACGCTGACCAGGAGAGGAAGCCCAGCGGCGGCTACGGCGCTCAGCGGGGTGACCAGGCCCACGGAGGCGTTCCGGAATCCCAGGATCATCAGTGAGGCGCCAGTGACGCCGCCGATCCCGGCCAGGGCTCCCCATGCCAGGTCGGTGCCCACCGGCAATCCACCGATCAGCAGCAGCTGGCAGAGGGCGACGAGCACGATGGCCACCACCTGGATGGTCACCACAATCGACAGCACCCCCATCCTCCGGCTCAGAGCAGCGCGGAGGTAGTCGGAGCAGCCCCACGAGCAGGCAGCTCCCAATGCGAGCAAGACGCTCAATCTGTAGTGATCGCCATCCCTTCTTGGAAATGCCATCCAAAGCCGACGATCCCGGCAACGAGGAAGGCCAATGCGACAGTGCCCCAACCGACCTCGTAGGAGCCAGTCAGGTCGGCGAACGCCCCGAAGCCAACGGCATTGGCGAACAATCCCACCGTGAATCCGACCTGCACGATCCCCGATGCGGTACCGGTCTGTTCGATGTTTGCCCGCTGCAGGAGGACGATGTTGGCGAGAACACTCCACGCGCCGCCGCTCACGCCGAACATGACCGCCGCCACCATGAGCGCCGCCGTGGCGGACAGCGGTCCATGCCAGAAGAGCAGGCTTACGGCGGCGACCGGCGCGAGCCCGACCGCGCCCATCAGCGCCGGCGCCGACGTGATGCGTGGAGTCAACCAGCCCACGAGCAGTCGCGCGGTGATGCCGGCGCCCCCGACAACGGTCATGGCGAACCCAGACACCTGCAGGGACAGCTGGAGTGCCTCTACCGCATACAGCGGCAAATAGGTGTACACCGCCGCCATGGCCAGACCGATGAAGACCCCGTAGATCAGCAACCACTTCAAGTAGGCCTGCCCGTCCATGCGCAATCCCCAGCGAATGCTCGAGCGCGGACTAGGGCTGTTCTCGCGGCGGCCCATCCTGCGGTAGGCCGGGACGGCCAAGCCGAGCATGGGGACGGCCAGCAGCATGGAGGCCGCACGCCAACCCATCACCGTCAGCAACAGCGGCAGCAGGCTGCCACTGACCATCGCCCCGACATACGAACCCGTCTGTTTGATCCCCATTACCCAGCCCCGATGCCGCGGCTCGATGCCCTGCACCAGCACCTTGTTGGTGACGGGGTTGGAGATGCCTAACGCCACCCCGGCGATCACTGCCGCCAGGATCATGACCGCCACGCCCGGGGCCAGGGAGAGCATCACCATCGCGCCGGCACTGGCGACGAATAGCGCGAACAGCAAGCGCCAGCCGCCGAACACGTCGACCGCAGAACCGGAACCTGGGGACAGCACGGTGCCCACCAGGAAGTAGATGGCCACCACCATGCCTACCTGGACCCGCGACAAACCGACTTCTTCGACCAGAACCGGGGCCAGCACCCCCATGGCGAACGAGAAGATGGTAGCCGCCGCCATCCCCCCCGAGAGCATCAGCGCAAGGGCCGCCGGGTTGGTCGATGCCGCGGCGGCCCCGCGTCTATCTGGGCACAACAACTTCCTCCTCCTGCGGAAGGCGAGAGGGCGCACCGGCCTCGACGGGGACGACAATGAGGTCGCGCACCGCCCACCCGACCGACACCCGCGTTCCGGGGGTCCACCGTCCCGTCGGGCATTGCGCGGTCACGATCTCGCCAAGCGCCGGCACCTGGATCTCCATTAGGTCGGCGTCTCCACGGAAGGTCACCGACCGCACCTCCCCGGCGAACGAGTGCTCAGTCTCGTCCCGACCGCCCTCCGTCTGCACGGCCACGCGTTCCGGACGGATGCCTACCAACGCCACATCGAGCATCGGCGTGCCGTCCGTTGAACGGACGGTGAGCGTGGCATCCCCGACGCGGTAGGACGGCGCCACGCCGTCGCGGACAAGCACAGCCGGCCACAAGTTCATCCGGCCGACGAACTCAGCCACGAACCGGACCGAGGGCCGGTGGTAGATCTCGTGGGGAGTGCCGTACTGCTGCGCCTATGACGGCGATGCGGTCTGACATGAACAGGGCCTCATCTTGGTCGTGCGTCACGTACAGCGTGGTCACACCAAGCTCCCGCTGGATGCGCTTGAGCTCCTGCTGCATGACGTCACGTAAGGCAACTGATACGCCCTGGGTCTGGTGGAGACTCGGTTCATTGGATTCCAACCGGCTGGTTGGTGTCCTGTTGGTGATGATAGGCGGTCTCGAACTCGACGGGCGGGATGTCGTCGAGAGTGCCGTGAAGCCGCTCGGTGTTGAACCAGTGGACCCAGCCGAGCGTGGCGAGCTCGAGGTCGTCGACGCCGCGCCACGGGCCCTGCTGGCGGATCAGCTCGGTCTTGTACAGACCGTTGACCGTCTCGGCCAGGGCGTTGTCCTGAGTCGTCAACTACGCCTGATGCACGCGATGGTGCGCGAACTGTTCGGGTGACGCACCGGTTCCATCCGTGGGTCGACCGCGAGTTCGTGTTCGTCGCGGTCCGGCAGACGTGGGGCGAGGATCGGGTGTTCTTCCTCGACGAGGAAGGCGTGCAGCACTCGTTGCCGGCGGTGTGGACGGATGCGGTCGGGCCGGATGTGTTCGTGGCGGTCGCGGCTGGCCGGGCCGCGTTCCGCGTGGAGGACTTGGTTGCGCTGGCCGACCTGATCGCCCGGGTGCGCGACGACGACTGTAAGGCAGATTCTGCCGTTAATGTAAGGTGATTTACGCCGGTGCTGCTCCAGATCAACCCGGCAAGGTTGAACCTGTACGGCTCTGAACCCTTATGTAGAGGGCCTTATGTCGCAGTTAACGGGCGCTTGGTGCTTGACACGCCGGTCGGCTGCGGCATAATGAGTGTTACAGCCGTGTAGTTCTTGGGAAAGGGGCGGCGGGTGGCAAGACGACCAAAGACGGATCCGAAGGTGGAGGCGTTGCGCGCCGAGCGCAGCTTGAACACGCGTCCGGAGGCGGTGACCGACGAGCTGTTCGCCTCTTGGGAGTTCTGCGACCCGCGTGACCTGGTGCAGGTCAAGTACGAGATGGTCCGCCGGGTGAGGGTGGACGGTGAGCCGGTGTGAGAATGTCAACTCCATTTGGCCCCACCGTGCCAGGGCGGAATCAGGCGAACGTCGCAACAGCGGCTTCTTGGTGAGGTGACTCTAGCGCTGACAGTGCGGCCGCAGGTGAGGTCCAGCCGAGGACCTTTCTGGGGCGGTTGTTCAGCTCGGCTTGGACGGCGGCGAGGTCCTCGGCGGAATGCACACGAAGGTTCGCGCCCTTGGGGAAGTACTGGCGGAGCAGGCCGTTG
>WHSQ01000079.1 GCA_009380005.1 Actinomycetota bacterium
GTCCGGGTCGATCCGGCGACGCGCTGGCTGTGTCCCCTGGATGAGATCTCGTCCCTCCGGGACTTCCTGGCGTTCGAGGATCACGTCGAACGGGGCGCTACCAGGAGGGGCGGTGAAGTCCCCGCCTACTGGTACGAGGCACCGATCTATTACAAGGGCAACCACCAGGCCATCCTGGGCCCCGAGGACGAGTGTCCGTGGCCCCCCTACACGGAATGGGTGGACTTCGAGCTCGAGCTGGCTCTGATCGTCGGCCGGCGGGGACGTGACGTGGCGAGCGGCTCGGCGGCCGATCACATATTCGGGTTCACGGTCTTCAACGATTTCTCGGCTCGCGACGTCCAGGCCAAGGAGATAAGCGCGTGGCTCGGGCCGAGCAAGGGCAAGGACTTCGCCAACGCCTTCGGTCCGTGCATCGTGACGGCGGACGAGGTGGGGGCCGAGCCCGACCTGGAGATGCTCTGCAGGGTCAACGGAGAAGAGTGGGGCCGGGCGCGCTCCGGCGCCATCCACTGGAAGTGGGCGGACATCATCGCCCACGTCTCGGCCGGGGAGGACATCTATCCGGCCGACGTCTACGGTTCCGGCACGCCGGGCGGGTGCTGCGGCCTCGACCTCGGGCGCCGGCTACGGCCCGGAGACGTCGTCGAGTTGGAGATAGAGAGGATCGGCGTCCTGCGCAACCGGATCGGGGCTCGCGCCTAACGGCTGCGACGGTTGGATGCCATCAGTCGGCGGGCTCGGGGAGAGCGAAGCTGGAGCGCTCCAGCTGGAAGTCGCCCCGCAGCCCCCGCAACGTCACGTAGTCCACGGAGGCGACTCGCCCCTCGGATAGGTAGATGACCTGAGCCTCGTAGGAACGGTCGGCTTCGACGATCAGGGACTTCAATCCGGTGGCTCCGGTGGAGCCGACGGTCAGGATCGTGGTCCCATCGAGCTCCTGAGATCCCCGTCCGTGGGTATGTCCCGCGAGGATCAGCGGTACCTCCCCGACGGATGCCAGTCCGAGCCGCTCGTCGTGCACCACGAGGATGTCTGGCGACTCATCGCTCACCTCGGGCAGCACTTCGTCCTCTCCGACACGCAGCCGTTCCTCGTCCTTCTCTTCGATGGGAACCGGACGTGTCGAGAACGTGGGATCGCCCCAGCCCATGATCTCTATCCCGTCCACTTCGACGACATCCTCGTCCACGATGGTGACGTTGTCGGCTTGGCCCAACTCGGAGAGGAGGCCGGGTGCGTCGTGATTGCCGGGGATGAAGTAGTAGGGGGCCGGGACCTGCTCGACGCCGAGTCGCATCTCTCGATCCAGCGGCTGTGTGAGTCGTGACAGCTCACCCGTATCGAGGAACGAAGAGAACATGTCGCCCGAGTCGACCACGGCATCTACCTCGAACTCGGCGGCGAGCTCCTGGACGATCTCCAAGCCGAGCGGGTTCGCATGGATGTCGCTCACGTGCAGGATCACCGTGGCGTCGTCGCTGAGGTGCACGTCTTCGGTCGCGAGGCTGCTGATGAGGTCGCTGACCCGGCGGGAGGCGATCTCGAATCGCGAGCGGGCCTGGTCGAGGATCTTGTCGCCACGCCGCAGCGCTTCCACGACTTCGTGTGCTCGCGTCAACGATCCGCTGAAGCGCGGCTCGTCGAAGGCTCCGACGTCGTAGGCCGCCCCGGTCGCGGCGGCCAGCAACAGGCTCGATGCGGCCGCTCCGGCTCCCGCGAAGAGGGCCGGCCGCAGGTGGTGCCTGAACACCGCCGCCGCCACGAGCGCCGCCAGGAGGATGACTCCCCCCACGAGCCTCAGGCCCGTCGCCCAGATCAACCCTCGGAGCTCCTCCGTGAGATCGTTCCGCAGTTTGATCCGCCCGGCGGGGCTGGTAGCGAGCGGGGCCAAGCGCTCGAAGTCGACGCGATCGATCGCCACGTGGATGTCGAGGGGCGTTACGTGGGTCCGGGCCGAGACGGCCCCCAGGGGCGGCAGGTCGATGGACGTGGAACCGCGTCCGAAGGATGCGGACGTCGACAGGGTCACGGTTCCCGCGTCCCTGCTGGCCGCCGGGATGAACCCCAGCGCAACCAGGCCGATCACGGCCCCCAACAGGGCCGCGGTCCCGGGCCGAGCGCGGCGTGCCGCCCGCTCGATCCGCACCCGCATCTCGCTGGATAGCCTGGCCATCGCGCTAGATAAACAGACCCGTACCGGGTGCCGCGACGTCCTCATATCCGCCTGATGGCAAGGACATCGACATACCGTTAGGCGATGGAGCTCTTCGACTGGCTGGGCCGGCCCCTGGCCCTGGACTTCGCCAACACGGTGTGGCCGGCTCGACGCCGGGGCCCGGTCGATGCGATCGCATCCATCTCGGACCTGCGCGTATGGCTGGATCGCGCCGCGATCGCGGCCACGACCCAGGACCTCGAATCACGCCTCGACGACCTGCGCGGGTTGCGGGCCGCGGTGCGTCGGTTGTTGGCTGCCGCATCCAAGGACGATCTCCTACCGCGTCGCGCGATGGAGATCGTGAACCTGTTCGCCACCGAGGCACCCGAGGTCCGCCAGATCGTTCCCGATGGGAAGGGATCCCGTGTGGTCTCGGAGATCCTCAGCGACGATCCGGCGTCGTTGCTCTTCGGCCGGATCGCGATGTCCACGATGGGGGTACTGACCACTGTGACGGTCGGCGTGTGTCCCGCCCCGAGCTGCGGCCTCTTCTTCGTGGTGGAGCGAGCCGGTCAGCACTGGTGCTCGAACGCCTGCGGCAACCGCGCGCGCGTCGCGCGCCATGCGGCCAAGAGATACGACGGATCGCCTGGGGGATCCGAACTGCGCCCGCCCACAGCCCCTGCTGGAGCGAACCGGGGGTGACTCGTTCCTCCGGAGCTTCATCCAACGGGACCGGCTGGGTCCGCCTAAACAACGAGAGGAGGAGGAGCCGATGCCGTTCGTAGGGCCGGATGCGGTTGCCCTCGAGCTGGTCAGTGATACGCGCTGGAAGCTCTTGCATCCGTTGACGTACGAGGGCAAGACCGACACTTACGTCGTGCCCGCGGGCTTCGACACCGATCTCGCCTCGGTGCCTCGCGCGCTCGTGTGGCTGGTCCCCCGCTACGGTCGCTACACGCGCTCGGCCATCCTGCACGATTATCTCGTGACCCGCGACGATGTGCCCAAGCACGATGCCGATGGGATCTTCCGGCGTTCGATGCGCGAGCTGAAGGTTCCGTTCCTTCAACGCTGGATGATGTGGGGCGGCGTCGGGCTGTTTTCCACGCTCCGCGATCGCGGCGACTCGATGACGGGACCCGGGCTCCTGCATACCCTGGGGCTGATCCTCGTGGTCGTTCCCTCTGCGATCTTCGTCGCCGTCCCGTTCCTCGTGGTATCCGTATGGCTCGTCCTCATGGCTCTGCTGGAGTTGGTCGCGTATCCCTTCGAGCTACTGTCCAATCTCTTGAAGCCGCTCGACGAGCGCGAGCACGTGAATCGGCCCGAATTCCTGTGGAAGCTGTCCTGACGGACCTCGACACCCAGGCGCGGGTTGTTCGCCTCATCCGGGCCACGGCTCGCTTCTCCCGGTCAGCTCTCCAGCGCCAGTACCGCCGGGTGTTCGAGTAGACGGACCACGTCGAGGCAGAACTTCGCCGCCGTCAGTCCGTCGAGGATCCGGTGGTCGAAAGTGATCGAGAGGTTCATCATCAGTCGGGCGACGATCTGACCGTCGCGTACGACGGGGCGCTCGGCCGCCCGGTGGACGCCGAGGATGCCCGCCTGCGGATGGAAGATGATCGGTGTGGCCATCAGGCCGCCGAACTTGCCCGGGCTCGTGATCGTGAAGGTCCCGCGCAGCTCGTCCGCCTCGAGCGTCCCCGCCCGGGCTCCCTGCGAGAGCCGCTCCAGCTCTGCGGCGATGTCGCGCAACCTCTTCTTGTCCGCATCCTTGATGACGGGAACCGTGAGGCCGGCCGGTGTGTCGACCGCGATCCCGATGTTGTAGCGATCGTGGAAGACGATCTCCCCCGCTTCTTCGTCCAGGGACGCGTTCATCGCGGGATGGTCCTTCAGAGCCGCGATCACGGCCTTGACGATGAACGGGAGGAAGGTGAGCTTCTGCATCTCGTGCGCACGCTCGTTGGCGAGCCGCCGTGTCGCGTCGAGCTCGGTCACATCACAGTCCTCGACGTGGGTGACGGGAGGGATCGTGAGGTGCGCTTGGGTCATTCGTTCGCCGATCGTTCGCCTGATACCGCGGTAGTGCTCGCGCCGGCCTCCGGGCGGGATCTCGACGCGGGCCCCGCCGGGGATCGACGGGGCCGCTTGGGACGGCCCGGGCGTGCTCGCGACGGCTTCGACGTCGGCGCGCAGGATGCGCCCCTGGGGGCCCGACCCGGTCACGCTTTCGAGGTCCACACCCAGCTCCCGGGCGAGCTTCCGCACCGGCGGCATCGCCTTGACGGCGACCCCGTTCCCGCTCGCCGCCTCGGGGGAAGCCGTGGCGCGGTCCGCGGGCGGGGGTGGAGGAGGCGCGTCCGGGCTGAGGCCCGCCGGAACGGCCACTCCGGTGCCGCGGTCGGAGGACGTTGCGTCTCCGATCGTGATGAGCACCGTGCCGACGGGGACGACGTCACCCTCCTTCGCGTGGATCCTCGAAACGGTCCCTGCGAAGGGCGACGGGATCTCGGCCGTCGCCTTGTCGGTGATGACCTCGACGATCAGGTCGTCCTCCTCGACGACGTCGCCCTCCTCGACCAGCCACTTGTCGATCTCGGCCTCGGTCACGCCCTCCCCGAGGTCGGGCAGCTTGAAGTCGGGCATCAGAAATCGAGGACCTTGTTGGCGCCGGCGGTGATGCGATCCACGGAAGGCAGGTAGTCGTCCTCGTTCGCGAACTGCGGGAAGGGCACGTCGTAGCCAGTTACTCGTATCACCGGGGCCTCGAGGTCCAGGATGGCGCGTTCGTGGATCAGGGCGGAGACCTCGGCCCCCAGACCTGCGGTCCGGGGAGCCTCGTGCACGACGAGCGCGCGGCCACAGGTGGACGCTGCCTCCACGATCGCGTCGACGTCCAGGGGATAGAGGGAGCGCAGGTCGACCACACGCGCTTGAACGCCGCGCTCCTGAGCGAGTCGCTCGGCGGCCTGTATCGTCAGGGGAACCGTCGGCCCGTAGGTGATGATGGCGAGGTCGTCCCCCTCGCGCGCGACGCGCGCTTTCGACAGCACCTCGTTATAGCGGCCGTCCCCGTTGCCCAGCGCGAACGGGAGCTCGTCCGAGACCTCCTCGCGCCCGGCCCGGTAGATCCGCTTCGGCTCCATGAAGATGACCGGATCGGGGTCTTCGATCGCCGCCAGCATCATGTCGCGCGCGTCGTTCGGCGTGGTCGGGCACACGACCTTCAGTCCGGGCACGTGAACGAACAGAGCCTCGGGCGAATCCGAGTGCAGCTCCGGAGCCCGCACTCCGCCACCGAAGGGGATCCGGATGACCAATGAGGCGGGCACCTCACCCTTGGTGCGCCACGCGTAACGAGCCGCGTGCGTAACGATCTGCTCGAACCCCGGGTAGACGAAGACGTCGAACTGGATCTCGACCACCGGCAGTAACCCGTAGACCGCCATCCCGATCGCGCTGCCGATGATCCCGGCCTCGGCCAGGGGCGTGTCCACGACCCGTTCCTCGCCGAAACGATCCAGCAGCCCCGCGGTGACGCGGAACACGCCCCCGGTCTTGGCGACGTCCTCGCCGAGCAGCACGACGCGGTCGTCGTGCTCCATGGCCTGGTGCAGTGCGAGGTTGAGAGCTTCCACCATCGTGCGTTGACTCACTGCGTCTTGCCCTCCTCGCCCGCGCCTGCCCCCGTGGGGGGGCCGAGCGGCTTCACCTCGGGCGGGCGCTCGACGCCCTCGAGCTCCGCGAGGCCCTCGTCGAACGTCCACGGCCTTCCGGAGGCGTAGACGTGCTCGAACAGGATCTCGCGGCCGGGCTGCTCGATCGACTCCATCTCCTTGACCGCGGCGGCGATCGACTCCTTGGCCTCGGCGCGTATCGACTCTTCCTCCTCGGCCGTCATGATCCCGAGCCGCTTCAGGAACCCCGCCATGCGGCCGACGGGCTCGAGGTGCATCCACCGGCCCGCTTCCGACTCGTCCCGATAGAGCCGAGGGTCGTCGGCCGTGCCGTGGGCCTTCAGCCGGTAGCAGTAGGCCTCGACGAGGCTCGGCCCATCGCCGGCCCGCCCCCGTTCGAGCGCTTCCTTCGTCGCCTTCCAGCACGCCAGAGGATCGAAGCCGTCGACGCGGATCGCAGGGATGGCGTAGGCGGCGCCCTTCTCGGCGATGGTGGCGGTCGCCATTTGCTTGTGGATCGGCGTGGAGATCGCCCACTGGTTGTTCACGCAGAAGAACACCGTGGCCGTCTTCATGACCGCTGCGAAGTTCATGGCCTCGTGGAAATCGCCTTCGGAGGTGGCGCCGTCACCGAACCAGGTCAGCGACGCCGTCGATTCATGCTTGATCTTGGCCGCCCACGCGAGTCCCACGGCGTGGGGGAGATGGGTGGCGATCGGGACGCAGATCGGTGCTACCCGATGCTCTCGTGGGTTCCAGAAGCCGTGCACTCCTCCGAACCCGCGCCACCAGGCGAGCACCGTCGCGGCAGGCACGCCACGCAGGATCCCGATCGAGTTCTGGCGGTAGGAGGGGAAGACCCAGTCGGTCGCGGCGCAGGCGTAGAGCGCACCTGCCTGCGTGGCTTCTTCGCCCCAGTACAGGGCGTAGGTACCGATGCGACCCTGACGTTGGAGAGCCACCGCGCGCTCGTCGAAGGTGCGAAGCAGCACCAACCAGCGGTACATCTCGACGAGGTCCTTGTCGCTGAGCCCATCGGGGACCCCGGCGTCGGGGATCTCTTTCCCGTCTCCGATGATGCGAAGGATCTCCGACATCGCCTACCGCTGGCCGCCGGTGTGCGTCGAGAGCGGCCCGTATTCGGTCACGCGAACGAGCCTGATGCGGCTGATCTTGCGGATCCGGTCCTCGGCGTACTCGTTGGCTGCGCGAGCGGTCGAGAGGGCGCGCTCCCGAGACATCGTGAAGATGTGCTGAAGCTGCTTGTAGATGCCCTCGACGCGCTTCATCGCCCGGTTCCTGTCGTAGCCGCGCAGCTCGTCCTCGACGTTGATCAGGCCGCCGGCGTTGATCACGAAATCGGGCGCGTAGAGGATGCCCATGTCTCGCAGCTTGTCCCCGTGCGTCTCGTCCGCGAGTTGGTTGTTGGCGGCGCCGGCGATCACCTTGCAGCGGAACTCCGAAACCGTGTCGTCGTTGACGACGCCGCCGAGCCCGCACGGCGCGAAGACGTCGACCTCCAACTTGTGGATCTCGTCGGTGCCGACCGTGTCCACGCCAAACTCCTTGACGACGCGAGCGAGGTTGTCCACGTCCACGTCCGCGATCGTGACCTTGGCACCTGCCTTCACGAGATAGCCGCACAACGCGTACCCCACCTTGCCCACGCCTTGGAGAGCGACGGTCCGGCCGGTCGGATCGGAGTCGCCGAAGACCTCCAGCAAGCACGCCTTGATGCCCTGCAGGACGCCGAACGCGGTAACGGGTGAAGGATCACCCGAACCTCCGTAGGTGTGCGAACAGCCGGTCACCCACCGCGACTCGCGACGCACGATGTCCATGTCTCCCAGCGCTGTGCCGACATCCTCGGCCGTGATGTAGCGCCCCCCCAACGTCTCCACGAACCGCCCGTAGGCGCGCAGCAGCTCCTCGGTCTTGTCCCGACGCGAGTCGCCGATGATCACGCCCTTCCCACCGCCCAGGTCCAGCCCCGCCGCGGCGGCCTTGTACGTCATCCCCTTCGCCAGCCGCAGGACGTCGACGAGCGCTTCTTCCTCGTTCGGATAGGGATAGAAACGGGTTCCTCCCAGAGCAGGACCCAACGCGGTGGAATGGATGGCGATGATGGCTTTCAGACCGGAATGGTCGTCGTTGCAGTACACGATCTGCTCGTAGCCATCGCCGTTGATGTGCTCGAACACGCTCAAGACCGTCCCCCCTACTGATTCTGAATAAGCGAAGCGATCAGAGAGCTAGATCGTACCTCCCTGGATCACCGACCCTGCCTGCCACCGGGCGTAGCATTCGCTCGATGGTAAGGACTTCGTTCCTGCGTGTTTATCAGCCCGTCGAGACGTTCGCCCCCGAGGACACGGAACGGTGGCTGGCCGAAGGCGTGCCCGAGCAACCAGAGTCGCAGGTCGGGCGCGCTTGGCTCGTCTCGGGTCGGTTGCCCGGAGCGACCGATGGGTTCTCCGCGGCGGACGGAGCTTTCCTCCGCCGACTGGAAGACAAGTTATTCCTGTGTCCGTGGAGGACACGGCTCCGCATGCTCGTCGGTTTGCTCGCCTTCCGTGGGACCTTGCCCGAAGAGGTCGCCGATGCATTCGTCGACGATGATGTCGCTCGCCGAGCCGCTCGCGAGCTCGCAGACATCTCCGACAACCATCCCGAGGTCAGATCCCACATCTTGCACGCCAACTGGCACGTCCCATTGCGCTGGTTCGCTGCATTCGATCCCACCGAACGCATCCTCACCGAGGATCGGGATGGTCTCCGCGTTCGCTACGAAACGACCTTGTTCAAGGCGCGCGAGCGGCTCGAGCGAGCGGTGGACATCCTGGATCTCTCGTGGCTCGACGACAGCGTCGCGCTGGCGCTGCGCGAGCTCATGGAGTGGGTCTGCGACTTCCCGGCCGAGGGCCTGCTGGAGCTCGATTACGGCTCCGTGGCGGCCATGTTCGAGAACGACGAGCTCGTCGACGACGTCTCGGCCGAGGAGGTCTGGTCCTGCCTCGACGCCTTGCAGGTGGGGGATGCCGAGCGGGCCGGGCGGCTCTTCGAGGACCTCAGCGATAAGTGGGCGACGGCTCGTGCCCACGAGGCCATGAACTAGGCGGTCCGCTGCACCTTTTCGACCAAGGACTACCCTTTCTGACCGTTTGGGACTAGTTTGCGTGGACTATCTGGTTCATAGTCCCGAAAAGGTCCAAAATGACCCAAGGTAGCCATTACAAGAGGGGCGGCTGCCGACGATGATTTCTGTAGCAACCCCGGCAAAGTGGATTTTGCGGGGGCCGACGGGTCGGAGGTACCGGTCCGCAAGATGACTGGAGGCGACATGAAGGGCCAGAAGGACGACTCTCTTCTGACTCCGGCCGAGGTTGCCGCGCTCTTCCGGGTCGACCCGAAGACCGTCACCCGGTGGGCGAAGGCAGGCAAGCTCTCCTCGATCCGCACCCTCGGTGGGCACCGGCGCTACCGGGCCGACGAGGTGAAGCGGTTCCTCGACGGAGCACACCAGAGCCAGGGCTGAAGACACTCGTCAGCTGAGTGACGGACGCCGAAGGGCGTCCGTTCTCGCGTTCGGGATCGGATGTGGCGAGGGGCAGAATCGAACTGCCGACACCGCGATTTTCAGTCGCGTGCTCTGCCAACTGAGCTACCTCGCCGGGGCTGCGAGCGAAGAGGATAACGGGGCTGTGCCGCCAGGGTGCCCGCGAGCGGCCGTCTGCTAGCCTCCAAGGCCTCGCCCCTGTGGAGCAGTCTGGAGTGCTCGTCACCCTGTCAAGGTGAAGGTCGCCGGTTCAAGTCCGGTCAGGGGCGCCACCCAGATTCGCGCCCGATCGATGCCTCGGCGGCCCAAGAACCCCCGGGTTGGGCATCTCCACAAGTGCTCCGAGCCCTCGGCGGCCCGTCCTTGCCGGCGAGAGCGCGAGCAGCGGATCTTGGTTCAGGGGGCCAGCGCGGTGAAGGGTTCCACGGGGATGTTCCGTAGAACCCAGAACGCCAGCACGGTTACGAGCACTGCGTAACCCGTCCAGCGCGGGAGTGATATGCGCGGCCGTTCAGATCCGACGACGGCCGCCATCGATGTGGCCAGGATGTAGACGAAGATTGGCACCATCAGGATAAAGAGGGCGTTGTAGCCGAACGCGGCGCCGACGTCCCCGTGCAGCAGCCGATTCGTGGCGCGCAACGTGCCGCACCCGGGGCAGGGCATCCCGGTGAGAGCTCGGAAGGGACACGCCGGGTACGGGTTGCCTTCTGCCGCGGGATCGACCGCGTAGAGGAGGGTGCAGGTACCCACCGCACCCAACAACACGAGACCGTGTCCGAGACGATCGGCCACAGCTATCGGGGCACGCGTGGCGTGGGCGTGGCTCATCACTCGAACGTCATCGTGCCCGCCGCCGCGAGCAGGAAGAAGATCGCGTACACCGCGATGAGGCCGGCGCCGATCCCGAACGCGACCCAGCACCACGTCTTGGCCTTGCTCGCGCTCTCGAGAGCGCCGGCGATGTCTCCACTGCCGGCCTTGCTCATCGATTGCGCGGCGAAAACGATCGCAG
>WHSQ01000007.1:0-219 GCA_009380005.1 Actinomycetota bacterium
AGAGCGGCTCACTCGTAATGAGCAGGTCAGGGGTTCGACTCCCCTTCCCGGCTCCAAGGACTGCCAGATCACAACAGGTCCTGCTGTGGGCGCGCACGCGCACGTCAAGGATTCCCATCGTCCGCCTTTCGACCACGCTTTCGACCGTCGTGATGTACAGGTCCGGCGTGCGATGGCCTTAGGCCACGTCTGTATCCACGGCATCTCCTACTAGCATGA
>WHSQ01000007.1:229-63695 GCA_009380005.1 Actinomycetota bacterium
CCGGGGGAGCGGTGCTGCGTGGGATCCCAGCCGCTCTTGAGCGCTTGGCGCAGGCCGGAACGCTGCCCAGCGACGATGAAGACGAACGCATCCGCAAGATGTTGTTGGTCCTTGCGGCTGTGGTCATCACAACGTTCGCGTTCATCTGGGTCGCCACTTATTGGGCGCTCGGATTGCCGCGCTCGGCATCGATCCCTTTCGCGTACCAGCTCATCTCCCTCACGAGCCTGGTCTTCTTCATCCGGACGAAACGCTACCGAGTCTTCCGCTTTACGCAGATCCTTCTGATGCTGCTTCTTCCCGCTTTCCTACAGGTCAGCGTTGGCGGCTTTGTTGCATCGAGCGGAGTGATCCTGTGGTCGCTCACTGCTCCGATCGGGGCCCTGCTCTTCTACGGGCGCGACACTGCCCGCTCGTGGTTCCTGGCTTACGTCCTCGTCATCGCGGCAGCTGCCGCCGCTGATCCGTATATCCGGCCGGAAGCCGAACAGATCCCATCCACCGTGCGCTTACTGTTCTTCGCGCTCAATATCGTTGCGGTATCCGCGACATGCTTCTTCCTTCTTCAGTACTTCGTTAGGGAACGCGACGTAGCTCGGGCGGCCCTAGATCGCGAGCACAGGCAACTGGTCCGCGAGCAGGAGCGTAGCGAGCGGCTGCTGCTCAATGTTCTGCCAGCTCCTATCGCAGAGCGACTCAAGGCCGGCGAGCCCACGATAGCGGACGCCTTCGACGAGGTCACCGTCGCGTTCGCAGATCTCGTGGGCTTCACTCCGCTCGCTGCCCGGATGGGTCCACACGATCTTGTTCGACTGCTCAATGATGCCTTTTCGGCATTCGATGATCTGGCGGACGGATACGGCGTCGAAAAGATCAAGACCATCGGTGATGCCTACATGGTCGCGGCGGGGATCCCTACGCCCCGCCCAGACCATGCCGTCGTGATCGCGGAGATGGCTTTAGGGATGCGAGAGAAGATCGTCGAACTCGCCAACGAGACGTCGTTGAACCTCCACCTTCGCATCGGAGTTGATTCCGGACCGGTCGTGGCCGGAGTCATCGGGCGCAGGAAGTTCGCGTACGACCTGTGGGGCGACATCGTCAACACCGCCAGCCGGATGGAATCGCATGGCATCCCCGGGGAGATCCAGTTCACGGAGCGCGCTTGCCGAGGCCTGGATGACCTATTCGAGTTCGAGCAGCGCGGCGAGATCGAGGTCAAGGGCAAAGGCACGGTCAGAACGCGTCTTCTCATCGGACGTCGCTCGAACCTCCCCAGGCAGCGGGTCACGAAGCACGGCTAGACGGGTTCGGCTCGTGCCGGATGCGAGATGGCGCCACCCGTCGTAGCGAGGTGATTGCGGCCCGTGATCTGGGTATTCCCCCGAGGAATGAAGAGGCGCTGTGGGGGCGGGCAACGATCAAAGGAGGGCTTCGTGAGGCGAACAACCGCCGTTGCGGTACTGATCTGCTGGCTGGCCGCAGCATCGCCTGCTCAGGCCCGGCCGCCACTGCCGAAGAGCATCGCGTCGATCGGTGACTCGATCACGCGCGCCACGAACGTCTGCTGCTGGTACGGGGATCATCCTTCGCGCTCATGGAGCACGGGTGATAACGCGTCGGACCCGATACGCAGCCACTACGAGAGGCTCCTCTCACTACAGCCCGCCATCCAGGGCCGCAACTACAACGACTCGCGATCGGGGGCGAAGATGGCGGATGCGCCGGCGCAGGCCGCTCGTGCGGTGAGTCAGGGTGCTCACTACGTGACGATCTTGATGGGTGCGAACGACGTCTGTACGTCGTCGCCGTCCACCATGACCTCGACCCAAAGCTTCCGAACGAACTTCGAAGCCACTCTAGAGACGTTGGATTCCGGTCTTCCGGGAAGGTCGAGGATCTTCGTTTCCAGCATCCCGAACGTGTACCAATTGTGGGAGATCCTCCACGGTAACTGGCTCGCGCGCACTGTGTGGGAAGCGGCGAACATCTGTCAGTCGATGCTCGACAAGGACCGAACCGAAGCGGAACGTCAGGCCGTATCGGCCCGCGAGGCGGCGTTCAACGAGATCTTGCGGGATGTGTGTAGCCGATACTCGCGTTGCAAGTTCGACGACTATGCGGTCTACAACTTCGAGTTCACCACCGACATGGTCAGCAAGCTCGACTACTTCCACCCGAGCACGGCGGGCCAGGCGACATTGGCGCGGGTGACTTGGAACGCATCGTGGTGGCCGGCGAGCTGATCCCGCAACCCGGGGTCGCCGATCACTTCCGAATATTTCGTTGAACAACGTCCTGGGCGGAGCGGATGTCGTTAGTGAAGTTCCGCGGGCGTGACTTCCAGGTCGATCAGGTCCCCGTTGCGATAGAGCTTCACCGGGATCCTGCGGCCCGCGACCGCGCCGTCCATCAACCTCTGCACGTCGTCCATTCCGCGGACCTCGACGCCGTCGATCTCGAGGATCAGATCCTCGCCCCGGATCCCGGCACGCGCCGAGGGTCCATCGGCGACGACCTCCACGACCTCGACCCCGCGATCGCGACCGAGTTGATGCGCCAGCCGCGGCGGCAAGGGACGGGGGCCCCCTACGATCCCGAGATAGGCGCGCGTCACGTGACCGTCGCGCATGAGGGCGGCGATGATCTTGCGCGTTCCGGCATTGATCGGCACCGCGAGCCCGAGTCCCTGGCCGATCCCGGCCCCCGCGACCGCGGTATTGATCCCGACGACACGCGCTCGGCCGTCGACGAGCGCCCCTCCCGAGTTGCCCGGGTGCAGCGCGGCATCCGTCTGGATCACGTTCTCGACCAAGCGCGAGATGGAGCGCGTCGTCGTGGCGAAGGAACGGCCTACCGCGCTGACGACTCCGGCCGTCACCGAGCCGCCGAAACCCAGCGGGTTCCCGATGGCCACCACCAGCTGGCCGACGCGAAGCGCGCTCGCATCGCCGAGGTCCGCGGGCGTGAATCCGGAGCCGTGGGCTCGCAGGACGGCGAGATCGGAGAGGGGGTCCATACCGATCACGTCGAACGCCACCTGGCTGCCGTCGACGAACGAAGCTTCGCCGCTCTGGGCGCCGGCGACGACGTGGGCGGAGGTCAGGATGAAGCCGTCCGGGGTGATCACGACGCCGCTGCCTCCGCCGGCGATGCGCGGGCCGCCTCGCCCCCGCTGGTACACCTGCAGATTGGCCACCGAAGGCGCGAGACGTTCCGCGACCGTCGTCACGATCTGGGAGTACGCGTCGAGAGCTTCGGAGTCGGAGGAGGCCTCGGGACCGGGTGGCGTCTGCCGAGACTCGAAGTAGTCGACGCCCTCGAGGAAACGTAGCTTCGCCATAAACCGCTGAACCCCCGGACCGCCCCGGTCATTCCCGCGCTGTCGGGTGGCCGACGTCGAGGACGATCTCGCGGCTCCCGGGCGCTTCTATCGGGCGTCATCGGGTGATCCCGACAAACGAGGCACGGACCCAGAAGATCAGTTGGCAGTTCCGTCCCTTTCGCGCGTACGTAATGCCTGCACATCCGGCCAAGCCGGTTGAGCCGCGACGTGACAACCGGGAGGCTGTCCGAAGGGAGGCAAGCGACCCGGGGCCCTGGGTCGGGTTCCCCACGCGCGCAGAAGGGGTTGGATCACGAAAAAGGAAACGCATCCGAGCGCTCGTTCGGTCGCCGTTCGCACCGCCGGTCGTACGGTGGTCATCGCCTTGCCGGTGGCGGCGCTTTCGATCTTCCAGGTCACCTACCGGAGCTCCACCTTCAATATCGCGTTCGAGGCGATCGCCGGTTTCGTCGCGCTCTTCGCGGCCTTCCTGCTGATCGGCCGCGTCGCTTATCGCAGGCTTCTCTGCGATGTCGTCCTCGTGGTCGCTCTGGGGATCTTCGCGGTCACCAATCTCGTGCGGGCCGTCGCGCCCGAGATCGTCGGATCGGGTTGGTTCCTCACGACCTCCGGCTTCCTCGTGGCCACGAGCCTCTTCGCGGGAGCCGCGTGGCTCCCAGAACGGAGACTCGCACGGCCGAGACGGTTCGCGCTGACGTCAGGTGTGACGGCCGTTTCGGCCCTCCCTGTGGTGGCTCTGCTGCTGCGCACCCTCGATCCTTTCCTCGCTTCCCGGACCGCAGCGGAAGTCGTGATGGCCGGTTTGTTCACGCTCGCTTGCGCCGGGTTCTACCGACGTGCATCGCGCGGCAACGATGACCTCCTCAGGTGGCTGGCCTCCGGTTCGGTGCTCGCGGCCCTCGCACGCATCAATTACGCGGTGCCCCCGCACCCGGGACCCGATCAGTTCAGCAGCAGCGACATGCTGAGGATGGGTTTTTACGTCTCGCTGATGATCGGTGCGGCGATCGAGATCGTCGCCTATTGGAGGAAGCAGTCTCGCCTGGCGGTATTGGAGGAGCGCCGAAGGATCGCCCGCGAGCTGCACGATGGGCTGGCCCAGGATCTGTACTTCATCCGGGCGAGATCGAGTGCGTACGCCCGCGGTAACGAGCCGATCGGCATGAACGAGCTTGCCGACGCGGCGGCCAGGGCCCTTACGGAATCGCGTCGCGCCATCACGACCCTGTCCTCCGACGAGCGAGAGCCACTGGACGTCGCGTTGAGCGACGAGGCCGAGGAGGTGGCGAAGCGGTTCGGTCTGAGACTTATCCTGCGAGTCGAGCCGGGTGTGCAGGCCTCCAGCGAGAGCAAGACCGCGCTTCTGCGGATCGCTCGGGAGGCCATAACCAACGCCGGGCGCCACGGGCGGGCCTCCCGGGTATCCCTCCGCCTATCGAACGGCACGAGACTTAGGCTCCGCGTCCAGGACGACGGCATCGGCTTCGATCCCGGCGAGACGGAGGGCGGGTTCGGCCTCTTCAGCATGCAAGAGCGCGCCCGCTTGCTGGGCGGGGACTTCCGCATCGCGTCGAAGCGGGGAGAGGGCACGATCGTGGAGGCGGAGATCCCGTGACGGATCCGGTCCGCGTCCTCGTTGCCGACGACCACCCGTCCGCGCGCGCCGGGGTGAGGGCGGCCCTCGAAGAGCACGGGGACTTCGTGATCTGTGCCGAGGTCGGCGACACTCGCTCGGCCGTCGAGGCGGCGCTGAACGAGCGCCCCGATATCTGCCTCGTCGATGTTCATATGCCGGGCGGCGGGATCCGTGCGGCGGAACAGATCAGCGACCGGCTGCCGGACACGACGGTGATGATGCTGACGGTCTCCGACGCAGACGTCGATCTCTTCGACTCCTTGCGGGCCGGCGCCGCCGGATACCTCCTGAAGGACACCCGGCCCGATCGCCTGCCCGTGGCGCTCAAGGCGGCGCTGCGGGGCGAGGGGGTCTTGCCCCGGCGTCTCGTGGGGACCATGGTCGAAGAGTTCCGGGAGCGGGGGCGCCGCAGGGTCCAGCTGAGGGACCGGAGGGTCGCCGGGCTCACGAGTCGCGAGCGACAGGTACTGGACCTGCTGGCCGCCGATCTCACGACCGCTCAGATCGCCGAGCGGCTGTTCATCTCTCCCATCACGGTGCGCAGGCACATCGCGGACATCCTCAAGAAGCTACGAGTGGACGATCGGGCCGCGGCGATCAAGCTTTTGAAGCGAGCCTGACCGCAGACCACTCCCGACGCGCCGAGCGCTTCCTCCCCTCGACTCGGGCCCGAGGAGACAAGAGAGATACGTATGTCGCGTTCAGGCATTTGAACGCCGAACCAGCCCAACTGCCCATTGGGCTGAGGCGACATCGGGGCCAGTCTGAGGAGTCGGAAGAGTCATCTTTCAGTGGGCCGATCTAGGGAGGACTGAGTATGGGTCGTCATTCGTATCACCAGCCAAGGAGCGCGGCGTTACGCCGCCACTCCGCCAGCCTGCTCGCGGTGCTCGTGGTGGGCGCGCTGTTCGCCTTGGTACCCAGCATCTCGGGCGCGGTGGTTGCCGGAGCGGGGTTCACCACGACCAACGAGACCGTCGACGGTGCCGACAAGTGTTTGAACGGGCCGGGCGTTGTCAACTGCAACCTCTACACCGGCAAGGAGTTCGTCTGGATCAACGGAGGCCCCGGGCGGAGGGGGCCGGCCGCGCTTTCGGACGGGACCTATTTCTTCGCCGTGCTGGAGCCGGGTGGTCAGCCGAATGCCAACGACGGTGGCGCTAAGAACCTCAGCGATACCGACCCAGCCGGCGGCATCGATGACTCTTGCGGCGACGATTACACGAACCGTACCTTCACCGTCGCCGACAAGGAGATCGATTCCTACGCCGGTGACGGCGTCGACTACTGCGGTGCGGACTCCATAGCGGATCCGCACGACTTCGACGCCAGCCAGACGGAGCGCGGCGGGCTGATCCGGCTGTGGCCGTACGACACGACCTCGAACCCGGGGGGCGTCTACATCCTCGCCATCTGCATGTACGACCCCTCCACCTACGACCCCGCTACGAACCCCATCAGTCCCAGCGACTGCAAGTACGACGCCTTCAAGGTGAGGGAGGAAGGCGACACGGTCGAAGAGTTCGGGGTGATCTCCGGCTTGAAGTACTACGACGCCAACCGCAACGGACAGCACGACCCGGGCGAGGAAGGCATCGCCGACTGGGAGTTGAACGTCACCGACGGGACCAGCGACGTCTTCTACACCGACGAGGACGGTGAATTCGAAGTGCAGCTCCCCGAGGACGACTACTCCCTCTTCGAGACACAGGCCGGAGACCCCTGGGTCCAGACCGGGAACACCGTCGATCAATCCAGCGACAGCGGAGGTAACTCGACGACGCTCAACGGGGACATGACCTACGACATCAGCGTCACGGACGCGGGGAATACCAGCGGGCTCAACTTCGGCAACGTGTGTGAGGTGGCCAACGTCGGAGGCCTCACGCTCGGCTTCTGGTCGAACAACAACGGCCGGGCGATCCTCTTGGCCAACGATCCCGGGTGGCGGACCCTGTTGAACGGTCTCAACCTGGTCGACAAGGACGGCAACGACTTCGACCTCGATCTGGACGACGACTTCCTGGAAACGCTGACGGTGAAGGGGAAGAACAAGCAGACCGAGCCGGGTGTCTACACCGACTTCCGCAACTGGCTGCTAGAAGCGGACGCCTCGAGCAACATGTCCTACATGCTCTCGGTCCAGATGGCCGCGACCGTCCTGAACATCGAGTACAACGACATGGATGGGTCTGCCTTGGTCGAGTGGGACGGGGCGTGGATATCGATCAACGACCTCATCGCCGTCGCGGATGCCTTCCTGGCCGCCAACCCCGACGGGGGGAATCGCTCGACCGGCGAGGCCCTCAAGAACATCTTCGACGGGCTCAACAACAACTCGTCGTCGGTGCCCGTCACGCCGACAACGCAGGAGGGATGCCCGCTGCCGGACTTCACCAGCGTCTAGTCCGGTAGCCGCGTAGTAGCAGCGGGCTGGTCAAAGGGGGAGGCCCGGTCCCAAAAGGACCGGGCCTCTCTCCGCGTTCGGCGGCCCGAACCGCTAGGGGGCCTGATAAGTGACGCTGAGCGTGAACGAGCCGCGATTGCTCTGGCCGACGACGTAGGTATAGGTGCCCGCGCTCAGGCTCGAGACCAGCTCGAGGATGCTCTTCCCCGTGGCCGAACCCACCGTGGAACCGGCCGCGTTCTTGACCGTGAGCGTGAGCGACTGGACCTTGGTGAACGTCAGCCGGCCGACGGCGTCCCCGGCGCCGAGGGTCACGTCGAAGGAGTGAGAGGTGTGCTTCTTGTTGAACGCGCCCGAGAAGCTCTCGGACTGCGTCGCCGTCGGTTCGGGCGAAGGCTCGGGCGAGGGTTCGGGCGAGGGTTCGGGCGAGGGTTCGGGAGAGGGTTCGGGCGAAGGTTCGGCCCCCAAGCCGGCGAGGGCGCCCGCCGCGTCGACCCGCCCGTGCTGGACGGCGTTGCCGATCGGCGCGCTGCTCGACTCGATCGCATCCCTCACCTGTGCGGCGCTCGCCGACGGCGCGGCCGAGAACGCCAGGCCCGCGATGCCGGCGACGACCGGACTTGCCGAAGAAGTGCCGGCGAACGACCCGTACCATCCGCTGCGGCCGGTCGTGTAGTTGGCGCCCGGAGCGGCCACCGACACCCACGATCCATAGTTGGACCAGCTGTACAACGTGTCGGACCCATTCGTTCCCGCCACGCCGATGACCTCCGGATACGCGGCGGGATAGGTGGGCGAATTGCTGCCCGCGTTGCCGGCAGCGGCCACCATCACGACGCCCTTGCCGGCTGCGTATGTCACCGCGTTCGCCAGGGTCGTCGAGTTGGACGGTCCTCCGAGGCTCATGTTGATCACCTTGGCTCCGCGATCCGCGGCCCACGTGATCCCCGAAGCGACGTTTGACGTGGTGCCCGACCCATTGGAACCGAGCACTTTGATCGGCATGAGCGAACACTTCCAGCAGTAGCTGGCGACGCCCACGGTGTTGTTGCTGCGAGCCACGGCGACGCCGGCGACGTTGGTGCCGTGACCGTGGTCGTCGCTGGGATCGTTGTCTCCGTTGACGACGTCCCTGCCGGGCACGAACGATCCCTGAAGGTCCGGCTGCGAGGGATCTACTCCGGTGTCGAGCACTGCGACCACGATCGACGCGTCGCCCGTCGAAGTGTCCCAGGCGCCGGGGGCGTTGGTTCTCTTTGGCGACCACTGGCTTGGGTACCAGTAGTCGTTCGGCTGGGTCTCCGATACCTCGACCCGACCGTCGCGTTCGGCATATTCGACGACCGGCGATCGCCTCAGCGCGTCGAGCGCGCGGACGGCGCGCCGTTCCGGCAGCCGGAGGACGTCGACTCCGAGCTGCGCTACGGAATCGATCTTGACCGCACCCACCTTCTTCGTGAGGGCGGCTGCCGCTCCTGCTGCGCCGGGTTGGAACTTCACCAGCAGGCGACCGGGAGCGAACTCCGCGCTCGCTTTCGAGGTGGGAACGGGCGGGGTGTCGTTGGAGAACGCCGGCGGGGCCGCCGACAGCAGCATGACCACTGCGACCGCAACGGCGACCGCGGCGCTCCTGCGGCCGGGGATCGAGAACCCTTCGTTCATCTCCCACTCCTTCGTCGAGGCTGTTCCAAGGCGAACGGGGAGACGCCCGTGCAGCGATGCAGCTTTTCGGCAGCCCGGCTGCCCGTCCTGGGCCCGGAGCTTTGCGCCCCGTCTTCCGGCGGGTTTGCCCGTTCGTCAGATGCTTCTTCAGCTTCTTCGGTCGGGGATCGGCCGGCTTTAGAAACTCGCTGGCCCAGAAGGACTAGTCCGTGTGCTTAAGGGACCCAAAAGTCCGATTCATCTCGGACCCCGCGGGGGCCGAAGGCGCGGGATGCGGACGCGCTGGAGATGGAGTGGGATCGCCGCTCGGGAGAGCTCTCCGTTCTTTCGGCCTCGGAGCGTGCCTAGCTCGGGGGAGCCGCTTCCTCCAGGCCCGCGATCACGATGAGGCGTTGGGCCGCGGAGAACTTCGGATGGCACGTCGTCAGCACCACTTCGGCGCGGTTGCCGGGGACGACGATCTGTGTGGAGGACTCGGGCACTATCCGGGTCCTGTCGATCACGTACGTGAACGTCCCCCACTTGGTCTCGGTGATGATCTTCTGTCCCGGTCGCAGCTTATCGAGATCCCAGAAGACCGCACCATGAGTCGTTCGGTGACCCGAGATGACGACGCGGCCCTCCTCTCCGGGGAAGGCGGAATCCCACGGCGTGCAGAGCCTCTTGTCCACGCCTTTCCGACACGACGGGTAGTGGCCGGGGCCGATGTCGAGCTGTTCCGTCGCGACGCCTTCCACGGCCACCTCGTTCACGCGGATGGCGGGTATCCGCAGCCGGAAGATGGATTTGCCAACGCGCGGCGCGAAATCCTCCGGAGGAACCAGGGCGGGAGCTTCCTCGCCGGGGTCGACCTTGAAGAAGGCCGGCTGGCTGTCGAACGCCTCGACGAGGACCTTCTGCTCGTGCTCGGCCACCACGTTCGTCCCCCACAGGTTCCAGCCCAGGAACAGCAAGACGCCCATGCTCATGGAGAGCAGGAGCTTGCCGATCACCGCGAGAGGGCTCAGGCGCGGCCGCGGTCGAGCGATGAGCTCTCTCGTCATCTCGGCTCTGTATCCATATCGGTTCCTCTTTGTCCTGGAAGGCACTTGGGGCCCCACGTGTGGGGGCCCCAAGTTTCGATCTACTTGCCGTGTTGCGGTGCTACTTGCGCCGTGCGATCACCAGGGCGCTGGCGCCGGAGGCGGCCAGCAATCCCGAGAGAGCGATGAACGGCGCCGGGTCGATGCCGGTGAACGGCAGGGCCCGACCCTTGACGACTCGCTTACCTGCGACCTCGTCGCCGACCTTGGGGTCTTTGGTCGGCCGGTCGAAGCGCGTGCCACCGACGTCGTCGTCCGGAGGCGTGCCCTCAGTCACTGCGGGACATTCGCCGTCCTCGTCGGGGTCGGCGTCACCCTCGTGGGCCTCATGTTCCGCCAACTGCCCCTCGGTGAGGTCATCGAGGAGGGTGAAGGTGCCGTCCTCCTCCTCGTGACAGATCTCGAAGGTCTCCGACTCACCCCGGGTCACGCTGATCACGGATGCGTGCGAGAGGGCGTGTCCGCCCTTAACAGGAACTGTCGTGTCCTCAAAAATCTCGAGTGTGGTCGTCCCCCCCGGTGGCGTGCTGTTCTCATTGCCACCCTTCACACATACCAAAGCTGACGTAACGTCGTCGGGCAAATCGAAGTGCGCCCCGGCGCCATCTACCGTGATCTCTACACCCTCGACGGTTTTGGGCAGTTGGTTGGCGTCGAACTTGGTGCCGTCGCAGACGTCCGGATCGGCCATCGCGGTGGGCACCATGAATACGCTCAGGGCCAGGGCGATGACGAAGAGGACAACGCCGACGACTTTCAGTCGTCCTGTACGCATGTGCTACCTCCTTCTGGCCCTTGCCCGTTTCGGGGGCCTACGCGTTATGTGTGGGCTCACACATGCGACCTGAAATTCCCAGGCACTTCTACAGAGAACGGACTAAATACGGAGAACTGCTTATGTAGAAAACGGGCGCAAAGGTCGATAAGAGCGGCCGCGTTACGGACGCGACTCGCACGGGAACAACCGCGTGCATGGCGAAGCATCACGGGCCCCCTCCCGAAGACCATGCCAAACCGTACGAAGTGGCACGCGGTCTATTCATCTCGGGCAGACCGGACCACGCGCGCGACTTCATGCGCCACGGAGTAGACGCGGTCATCGATCCCGAAGGAGACGTCGACGAGGCCGTCATGGAGGCGCAGCAGCAGAAGCACGTCATCTACCTGTACTGGCCGATCTCCGACGAATTCATCATGCCGGACCCCGACAGCGTTCGTCGCGTGGCCGGGCTCGTCGCCGGGCTCCTGGACGATGGCAAGGAAGTGCTGGTGCACTGCAAGTCGGGCCACAACCGGTCGGGGATGATCTGCGCTCGGGCCTTGATAGAGCAGGGGATGGATCCCCAGGAGGCGATCGACAAGGTGCGCGATGGCCGAGCGGATGGTGAGGCTCTGAACAATCCGACGTTCGTGCGCTGGCTGCTCGACGAGTGATCGCCAAATAGGCTCCGGGGCCATGGGTGCGCCCGCCGAGCTCGATCCCGCCTTCTTCGATCCTCTGTGCGATCTGCTCCGCATCCCCTCGGTCTCGACCGGAGGGGCCGATCCGGGCGAGCTGCGACGCGCGGCGGAGTGGATCTGCGATCGGGTCGGGGCCGCGGACGGTGCGGCCGAGATCGTCGAGACGCCAGGCAATCCGCTGGCGCTGGGCCTGCTGCGGTCATCGGTGCCGAACGCGCCCACGGTTCTCGTCTATGGGCATTACGACGTTCAAGGCGGCGAGCCGCTCGAGCTCTGGGACTCACCACCGTTCGAACCAGAGGTGCGAGAAGGAAAGCTGTACGCGCGCGGCGCGTCGGACGACAAGGGCAACTTCATGTGTCTGTTGCACACGGCTTGCGTGATGGCGCGCGCAGGTGAGCTGCCGTTGAACGTCCGCATCCTGGTTGAAGGCGAAGAGGAGACCGGAAGCGACAACGTGGGGCGGTGGTTGGCGCAGGACGACGGTCCGGCCGATTGCGCGCTGATCTACGACTCTTTGATGGTGGATCGGGAGACGCCGGCGGTAACGATCGCAACGCGAGGGATCGTGCAGCTCACCGTCGAGGTGGTGACGGGGAAGCGCGATCTCCACTCCGGGCTCTACGGAGGCGTGGTTCACAACGCGATCCACGTCTTGAACCGGATGCTCGCCGCGGTCCTACCCGATCCGGACGGGACGCTGCGCGAAGAGCTGCGCGCCGGCGTGATCGAACCGACCCCACGCGAGGTCGAAGGTTGGGCAGAGCTCCCACCGGGGGCGACGGTGATCGAAGAGGGTGGGAGCCTGATCCTGCACGAGACCTCGGCCGAGAACTACTATCGGCTCACCGGCTCGGAGCCGTCGTTCGATCTCACGGGCATCTCCGGCGGCGTCCCCGACCAGGTACGAACGATCATCCCAGCGCGGGCCCAGGCCAAGGTCGCCATGCGGGTCGCTCCCGGCCAGGACGTCGAGGCGCTCTCGGAAGTGCTGAGCGATCTCCTGCGCGACGCGGCCCCCGACGGCGCGGAGGTGACCGTGACCATGCACGCGACCTCGCCGCCATCCCTGTTCGAGCCCGACACCCCGGTGATGGGTCTGGCCGCCGAGGCACTCGAAGAGGCCTTCGGGAAGGCGCCGGTGTTCATGCGGCTCGGAGGGACGCTGCCGATCATGGCGGCGCTGTCCGAACGCGGCGTGCCCACCGTCCTGACGGGGGTCGCGATGGCCGAGGATGCCTTCCACGCGCCCAACGAGAGCATCTCGCTCGATCGGCTCGCGCTCGGCCTGCGCGCGGCGCGTTCCCTCTACCGGAAGCTCGCCACGCTGCCCGTATGACCCGGTAGTTCGGCTCCGCTTGCTCAAGCGGCGGGTCGCCACGGTCGAGATTCCGATCGTGGGCGACGAACGCCGGTCCTGTCCGGCCTGTGGATCCAGCAATCGAGTCGAAGCGTTGTGGTGCGCCATGTGCCACCAGCGCTTCGTCGACGCGGTGCCGCCTCCACCTCCACCGGTTCTGGCACCGAGCGCCGAGCCCGGCCTGGTACCCGCGGTCGCTGCGGCCCCTGCTTCGGGCGGCCTCCAGGACCTCCGGCCGTCGCCCGGCGGCCTGTCGCCCGGGGCCCGACGCGCGCTCAAGATCGCTCTCAGCTTCCTCCCCGTGCTTCTCGCGATCCTGTGGTTCGACGGACGCGCTCCGGTGTCGGTGTTCGACAGGATGGGCCTCGGCCGGCCGCAGCCGGTGGCGGGCGTGCTCGACGCGCGGGGCTTCCAGTCCCTGCTCGTCAACCCGGAGACGAACGAGCCGGTTCGCTACGGCTGCGATCCGGTGAGGTACGTGATCGATCCCACCCACGCTCCCGAGGGCGGCGTCGACGACGTGCATCGGGCGATCGCCGAGGTGTCGAAGGCCGGCGGCATCCGGTTCGTCTACGAGGGCGAGACCGACGAGCGCCCGGTGGAGAAGCGGCCCCCGGTCCAACCGGATCGTTACGGCCGCCGGTGGGCTCCGATCCTGGTCGCCTGGGAGCTCGGCCCCTCGCCGGTTGCCGGACAGACCATCGAGATCGGCGTGGGCGGGAGCGAGTGGCGTTACAACCAGGACGGCGAGCCCGTCTACGTCACGGGGATGCTGGCCCTCAACGCCAACGCCGGGCTGCGGTCGGGTTTCGGCGGCGAGACATGGGGCCAGGTCATGCTGCACGAGCTGGGCCACGTGGTCGGCCTGGGGCATGTCTCCGATCCCAAGCAGGTGATGACTCCGCTCCTCGAGCTGCGACCGGCCGCATGGGGCTCGGGGGACCGAGCCGGGTTGAGAGCGCTGGGCATCGGCTCGCCGTGTCTCGACGTGCCGCCGGTGTCGTAGCGTTCTGCGCCTTCCGAGCGAACAGGACCCTCGCATGGACATGCCCGACTACATCGCGCGCAATCGATCACAGTGGACGCAGTACGCGCCCGACTTCGCGGCGAGGAACCGAGCGGAGTGGGAGCACGACGAACCGAGCTGGGGGATCTGGGGGATCCCCGAAACCGAGGTCGGGCTGTTCCCGGAACTGGGCGGGCGCGATGTCGTCGAGCTCGGATGTGGAACTGCATACGTGTCGGCATGGATGGCTCGACGTGGGGCGCGCGTCGTCGGGATCGATCCGACGCCGGCTCAGCTCTCGACCGCGACCGGTTTCCAGAAGGACTTCGATCTGCGATTCCCGCTGGTGTGTGCGCCGGCAGAAGCGGTGCCGTTAGCGGATTCGTCCTTCGATCTGGCGATCTCCGAGTACGGCGCGAGCATCTGGAGCGATCCCTACCGGTGGATCCCCGAAGCGGCGCGACTCCTGCGTCCGGGGGGTGAGCTCGTGTTCCTGGTCGGCGCCACGCTGATGATGCTGTGCATGCCGGATGCCGATGCGGACCTTCCCGCGAAGAACGTGCTCGTGCGCGATTACTTCGGACTCCATCGCATCGACTGGGCCGACGACGACAGTGTGGAGTTCCACCTCGGTTACGGCGACTGGATCAGGTTGCTCCGCGCGAACGGCTTCGAGATCGAGGATCTGATCGAGCTCAGGGCCCCCGAGAACGCCGAGACGGTGTACGACTTCGTGACGCCCGAGTGGGCCCGGCGCTGGCCGACCGAGGAGGTCTGGAAGGTCCGTAAGAAGCGTGGATGACCCTGCGTCTGGCGGAGCTAGACGTTGCGAGGATCGCCTCGGGACGCGGTCGGGCCGGTGCTCCTGCTGCTCTGGTTGAGGCGATCGATCAGCTGCCGGAGACGGCCGGTGTGCTGCCGGTCGAAACCGACCGAGAGCCGGGGCAGGTCGGGGACGTCCTCGTCGCGCACCTCCTGATCGGTCGGCCCCACCTTAACCAGCGGCTTGTGCAGGATGTCGGAGAATTCCTCCGATAGCTGCTTCAGAAGGTCATCGTCCGGCTCCTCGTTCAGCCGAAGGATCAGGTTGCGTCCCACCATCCTCTGTGAGTGGTACGCGCGGTAGAACCCTTCGATCTCGGATACGGCCTCTTTCACGTCGTCGGTGATGGTGAAGAGGTTCAGGTCGGACGCGGCGACGTATCGGCGGTCGACCAGCTCGGCCTGGATGAAGTCACTGAGGTTCTGCCAGTACGTCCCGTTGGGTTCGTCGAGCATGATGATGGGACAGAGGTTCGTCTTGCCCGTCTGCACCAGGGTTAACAGCTCGAACGCCTCGTCCATCGTCCCGAAGCCTCCCGGCAGCAGCACGAACGCGTCGGCTTCCTTCATGAAGGTGAGCTTGCGCGTGAAGAAGTACTTGAAGTTGATGAGCTTCGTGCTCTTCGCGATGTATGGGTTGGGCTCCGCCTCGAACGGGAGCCGGATGTTGACGCCGAACGACATGTCCTCGCCCGCGCCTTCGTTCCCAGCGGCCATGATGCCGGGTCCCGCTCCGGTGATGACCATCCAATCCCGTGCCGCGACCGCGCGAGAGAAGTCGCGGGCCGCCACATACGCGGGATCGTCGAGCTCGGTGCGGGACGAGCCGAACATCGTCACCTTCCTGATCCCCTTGTAGGGAGCGAAGACCCGGAAGGCGTGACGCATCTCTTTGAGGCTTGCCTCGACGATCTTGCGGTCCAGGCGGCTGACCTGCTCGCGTCCGAGCTTCAGGGCGGTGATCACGATCTCCCTGGCGAGCTCGGCGTCCGGGCCCTGCAGGTCGCCCGTGTACTCCTGCAGGACGGCCTCTAGCTCGGGCGATATCTCGAAGGTCTTGGACCTCGGCATCCGTCCATGTTCGCGCCCCCCACGATCTTTGAGACGCCCGGCCGCCGGCCCCGGGTTAGGCCGCCCCGGACGTCGGCGGCTTGATCGCGTCGCGCACGAGCTGGCGGGCGACACCCGTACTCGCGGCGATCAGTGCCAGCCAGGCCGCCTTCTTCGCGACCGGGATCTCCTGCTCGAGGTCGGGCGGGTCCTCCCTGGTCACCAGGCGCCACATCGTCACGACCACGTAGGTGACGATCTTCACCGCCAGGACGCCGGCCAGCGCGGCGAACAACGTCTGGGCGAGGCTGGGCTTCTGGGGGATGCTTCCGTCCGGCTGGACGACGTCTTCGTCTTTGGCCATCTCCACGCTCCTCGTTCCGGTTCCTCGCAAGTATGCCCGGGTGCTCTGGTGCTAAGCCTCGGCCATCTCCCGCACCATGCCTACCAGAGCATCCAATTCCTCGCCTCCCTCGGGGGGGCCGATCGCGATCACGCGATCCTCCGCCTGCAGCGTGAAACGCGGTTTGGGTCGATAGCTCCATCGGCGCCCGCGTTGAACCGCCAGCACGAACATCCCCGTCTCGGTCTCGATCCGCAGATCCTTGATCGACTTCCCGTCCGCCGGCGCCCCTGGGGACACGACCGTCTCGTATCCAACCTCGTCCGATTCAACGAGCGCCGCCGCGATCACGGGGTGCAGTTCCCCACCCTCTTCGACGATCCGAGTCATCTCGCGAGCCGAGTCGAACATCATCTCCGTCGCGTGCGCCAGATGAAGGAGACCGCGGAGGTCATCGGGGTTGCGAGCCTCCGGCGCGCTCCGCAGCACCCACGACTCCAGCTCGTCGTGCAACTCATCGGACCGGACCTCGAGATTGGTGACCTCGGCTGCCAGCGCTTGATCGTTGAACAAGAGCGCGCTGTACGCGAGTCCGACGGCGACCTCGGCGGCGTTCTTCATCTCGACCAGGAGGTCGACGGCCCGGTCGAGATCCGACAGCGGGATCTCCGGCTCCGCCGGTGGTGGAGGCAGCGCCGGGGCGCCGAGCATCTCGCGGGCCATCACGATCCCGTCCTCGGGTCCCTTGATGAGCAGCGAGTCGCTCGCCGCGATGCGGAACTCGGCACCGGGATCGAGATCCCATTCACCCCCGCGTCGCACGGCTATGACCCAGACCCCCATCTCCACCGGAAGCGCCAGCTCCCGCAGGGTTTGTCCTGCGGCCTGGGCTTCCTCGCGCACCTTGACGCGCGACACGACCTCGTCGGCATGACGCAGATCACGGCGGAAATCATCGAGGATCCCAACGCCGGACGTGACTACGTTCGCGATGTCGTCGGCTGCGTCCGCGATCTTCTCGACCGCCGACGCGATGCCCAACACGACCGCCATGTGCTCCGCATCCTCGGGGCTCCGTGCGGCGAGGATCGCCTGACGCCGCAAGCCCTGGAGGTGGTCGAACATCCGGTCCTCGAGTCGCCCGACCTCTCGCCCCAGCTCCTCATCGGCGTAGAAGACCGCCGCGTAGGCGACGTCCACCATCAGCTCTGAGGAGTCCTTGATCTCCGCCAGGAAGTCCTTGACGGTCCTCGGACTATCGATGTCCAATCCCGATCACTCCCCCTTGTTCATCAGGTTATCCCGAAGACGACGAGTGCCACTATCAGACAGATCACGCCCAACAGGTCCATCCCGCTCGTGACCAGGGGGATGGTGTGGTTGTCGGGATCGAAACCGAAACGGAACGTCAAGATCGCGGCGTAGTAGCCGATCACCGCGGCGACCACCGTGGCGAGGAACCCGCCGGTCAGCACGACCCCCACGAACGTCAGCGCGCCGGGATGATCGAAGCCGATCGCGATCGACAGGAGGAGCGTCCCGACACCCGTCAGCGTGTACACGGTGATCCCCAACGCGAGACCGACCGTTCCATTGAGCAACGCGGCGGGCTCCGGACGTAGCGTCGGGCTCACCGCGCCGAGGTGCAACTTGGAGCCCAACCGCGCGGCCAGCAATGCTCCGAGCGCGCCGGTGTTCTCCAGGAACCCGGGGATCACTATCAGGAAGGCCGGGAAGGGCGTGAAGACCTGCTCGACGCGCGGTTCCACGATGGTCCCGGCCAAGACGTCCAGGACGATCGCGATGCAAAGCACGGGGAAACTCTCACGCACGATGCTTCTCGCCAGCGGTCTCATCGTCGACCATCCGCGCACCAGCGCGAGGACACCCAGCAAGACGCAGACTGCGCCGAGGATGGGCGTGACCCAGTCGATGCCCACCAGGTACGAGGCGAGAAGCAAGCAGGGGAGGGTCACGACGTCGCCGATGGCGGTGATCAACGGCGCTCCGACCGAATCGAGATCCCAGCTCCTATCCAGCGCGGCAGCCGAAAGGGCGACGGTGACTGCAAGCACGATCGCCGAAGAGATCAGGCCGCCGACCGTAGCGACGAGTACCAGATCCCAGACCGAGACGGTTTCTATCCCCAGGAGTCCCGCTATCGCGCGGCCCAATAGCCCCATCGCTGCCGACGTCGCGACCGTGAGCAACGTCGACGCGTAGATGTTCTGGTAGAGGAACCCATCGCGGTCGGTAGAGACATCGAACAGTCCGGTGTGGATGGCCGTTCCGATCCGCGCCGACAGGGCTCCGAAGATGTTGCCGCGCATCCCGATGGAGACCGGGATCAGAACGAACAGCCCCTCGACGATGTCTATGCGATGTCTCATCCCGGCGAGGGTCAGGCCGGCGATCAAGGACGTGGCCGACGCTATGCACACGGCCACGAAGCCCTGGCGCATCGTCACTCGCTCGGAGGCCCAGTACTCGATCACCTGGCGGGCGGGGTCCCGGACCTTGCGGGCGGTCCCCCTGGCGGCCCGGGCCGGCGTGCCCAGGAGGAGCCGGACGAGCAGAGCAAGCCAGCGGATGGGCAGCACGATGAACCCGGGGCTTTTCTTCACGATTTCTTAATGGTCCTGCGGGAACACCAACCCGCCTCCGGGCGTCTATAGGGATCGAAGGGTGAGGGTTCTGCCGTGCGGTCTGGGGACCGGCTAGACAAACGGCCGAGACGAACCCTCGGAAAGCGAGTCGGAGATGACGAACAACTCGTCCTCGATCCGGGGTTACCGACCGCAAGGTCTTCCCCGAGCCTCCAAAACCTACGCCGAGGGCCGCGTGTGCGCTCACGAAGGCTGCGAGACCCGGCTGTCGAAATACAACCGGCGCGACAAGTGTTGGGGACATGCTGAGATGAAGGTGCCCCGTTTGCGAGGCCGCAAGCCGGCGGCCGGCTCGGCGTAAACACTCGACTCATAGCACTTCCTCCACGGCCCGACCTGCCTCCCCCCGGCGGTCGGGCCGTGCTCCTTCCCGGCTCGACGCCGCCATATATCCTGAGCCGGTTCCGGCCCCCGTCCGCAGGAGAGATCGCGTTGGTTCGCTCACGGCTCACGATTGTCCTAGCTCTGCTGCTCGTCGCCGGGAATCTGCTGGCGGTCACCGGTCCGGCCTGGGCCGGCGAGCACGTGTTCGCGCAGGAGGTCGGCGAGGGCGAGGAGGACGCTCAGCCTCAAGAGGAGGAGCAGACGGGCGAGTCCGAAGACGAGGGCGGTGCGGGCCAGGAGGATCCGGAGGCCCAGACCGATCCCGGCGAGGGCGAGGAGGCGGAATCGGAGACGGGGCCGCCGTGGACCTATCAGATGGCGCGGGCCGGCGTGCTGATGGCCCTCCTCATGCTGGCCGCCATCGGCCTGCTCTACTGGCGCCTCGTCATCCGACGAGCGCGCGGCGCCGCCTGAGTCCTCCGTGGCCGGGTAAGGCTTCCCGATGGCACGCCTGATCGACCCTGGTATCGCCCGGATCGTGGCCCGGCGCATCGCGGGGGCCGAGATCCCCGACTCGTACCTCATGCGTCGACTGCGCCGCGACCTCGCCGAGGCAGTTCCGCGCTCGGAGGAGTTGGTCGCGAGCACAAGCGGTATCGCCCCGCCGCCTCCGGCGCCGTGGAAGATCATCGACCGTGCCGCGTGGGCCGAGGCCAACATCGCCGGCATGGTGAACCTCATGGCCCCGCTGGCGGAAAAGATCGAAGCGCGCCGGCCCTCGACCGCCGGTGATCCGGTCGCATGGTTCGTACGAAAGGCGGAGCGAACGGTCGTCTCGACCGAGATCGGAGTCCTCCTCGGTTACATCTCCCGCCGAGTGCTGGGACAGTACGACCTGTTGGTCGCGGATACGCCGCCAGAGAGGGGGCGCGCTCGACGCAAGGCGCTGCCGAGCGGGGATTCGGCGATGCTGTACTTCGTGGGGCCCAACCTGGTGGACGCCGAGAGACGGTTCGGATTCATCCCCGAGGACTTCGCGCTGTGGGTCGCCGTGCACGAGATGACGCACAGGTTCCAGTTCGCCGGCGTCCCCTGGCTGCGCGATCGCTTCCTCTCGCTCGTTCACCGCTACATGGAGACGGTGGAGCTCGATGCGAAGGGCCTTGCGGGGCGACTCGGGACCGCAGCCAGGCGGCTGGTCTCGGGATCGGTGCCGCCGGAAGAACGCAACCCGGTCTACCTCCTCGCCAGCGACGAGCAGAAGGCGATACTCAACGACATCCAGGCGCTCATGGCCGTCGTCGAAGGACACGGCAACTACGTCATGGATGCGGTAGGTGCAAGCGTCATCCCCTCGTTCCGCACCATGCGAAACGCGTTCGAGCGACGGCGTGAACAGGCCACCGTGGTTCAACGCGTGATCTCGAATGCGCTTGGTCTCGAGATGAAGATGCTTCAGTACGAGATGGGCCAGCACTTCTGCGAGTCCGTGGTCAAGAGCGAGGGAGAAGCCGCCCTCGCGCGACTGTGGTCCGGGCCCGAAGCGTTCCCTTCGATGATCGAGTTGCGTGAACCCGAGCGCTGGCTGCGACGCGTTGCCTGAGAAGCTTCCGTCCGCTCAGTTCCAGATCGTCGAGCGAGCGCGAGCCACCATCGCGCGTTACGAGATGTTGGAGGACGGCGACTCGGTGGTCGTGGGACTGTCCGGTGGGCCAGATTCCACATGTCTGCTGGACGTGTTGCGGCGTTGCCGCATCGATCTGGACATCGTCGTTGCCCATGTCGATCACGGGATCTCGGATGAGTCCGAGGAGGTGGCGGCCCGCGTGTCCGCCACGGCGGCACACGACGGCTACGAGGTTCATCTCGCGCGCGCTCACGAGCTGTCGGCTCCCAACCTCCAAGCGAAGGCCAGAGACTTCCGCTACGACTTCTTCGACATAGTGGCCCGTCAGACGGGTGACGCCAAGGTCGCAACCGGCCACACGTTGGACGACCGCGTTGAGACCACGTTGGCCCGTTTGTTGCACGGCGCCGGCACCGGGGGCGTGGCGGGCATCCCCCCGCATGAAGCCAACCGCATCCGGCCGCTGATCGACGTCCGACGGGCGGAGGCACGCTCCTACTGCGACGCACTGGGGCTCGATTACTACGACGATCCCGCTAACGAGGACGACACGTTCGAGAGGGTCGCCGTACGGAGAAGGTTGGTGGCGGCGATAGAAGAACGTTGGGGCGAGGGAGCGATCCGCGCGGTGGCCCGCTCCGCCGACAGGTTGCGTGAGGACTCGGCGGCCCTTGACGAGCTCAAGGAGCGACTCTACGCGGGTATCGCCGGCGGCGATGAGGGGGGCGAGATCACGCTTCAGCTGGCCGCCATCCGTTCGATGCCCAGAGCGCTACGCCGGCGCGTGCTGGAAGACGCGGTCGGACGGATCAGGGACCGAGCGGCAGGCATCGACGAGGTGCTGGACGCGCTGGAGCGCTACGACGGAGCCGCTCACAAGAGCTTCGACCTCGCCGGAGGAGGAACCTTGCGGCTCGAAGAGGACACGATCGTGGTGAGTAGGATGCCTACATGAGCTACGTGCACGAGGACATCGACGAGGTCCTCGTCGGCCAGGAAGAGATCCAGGAGAAGATCAGCGATCTCGCGAAGCAGATCACCGAGGACTATCGCGATAAGGATCTCTTGCTCGTGGGCGTGCTCAAGGGCGCCTTCGTGTTCATGTCCGATCTCGCCCGAGAGATCCAGTTGCCGATCGAGTTCGACTTCATGGCGGTCTCTTCGTACGGCTCCTCGACCAAGTCTTCAGGCGTCGTCCGCATCCTCAAGGACCTCGACTACGAGATCACTGCTCGCCACGTCCTGCTTGTCGAAGACATCATCGACTCGGGTTTGACCATCTCCTACCTGCTCCGCTACCTAAAGGCGCGCGGCCCCGCCTCCCTCGAGATCTGTTCGCTGTTCTGGAAGAAGGGGGAGCAGGCCGTTCCGCTCGACGTGAAGTACCCGGGCTTCGAGATACCGCCCGTGTTCGTCGTTGGATACGGCCTGGACTATGCCGAGAGGTACCGGAACCTTCCGTACATAGGCGTGCTCAAGCCCTCGGCCTACGGAGCCGAAGCAGAGAAGACGGACCCCTCGGCACCCTGAAAGGGCTTCCCTAAACCAGGCCCACTGCTACCCTGAGACGACCATGAATCGGATATTCCGCTCCGCCATCTTCTATCTCGTCCTCATAATCGCCGTCGTCTGGATCTTCAACCTCTACCGAGCCAGCACGCAGCGGCCGGATCGACTGCAATCGGTCAACGAGTTCGTGCAGAAGATAGAGAGCGGCCAGATCCGCACGGCGAAGTTCATGACGAAGGACGAGAAGGCCGTGGGCGAGTACTCGGACGGCGAGGGCCGTTACGAGATCTTCTTGCCGAAGGACACGATCCCGCGCTACTCGGACCTCGCCGAGAGCAGCGACGTTGAGATCTCCGCCGATCCCCAGGCGGGTTCGGTTTTCCTCTCCGTCATCTTCCAGTTCTTGCCCATCCTGATCATCGTCGGATTCTTCTTCTTCCTCATGCAGCAGATGCAGGGGGGCGGCAACCGGGTCATGTCGTTCGGCAAGTCCAAGGCCCGCCTGGTCACGAAGGACCAGCCCAAGATCACCTTCACGGACGTCGCCGGTCTCGACGAGGCGATCGAAGAGTTGCAGGAGATCAAGGAGTTCCTCGAGGCGCCGCAGAAGTTCCAGGCGATGGGGGCCAAGATCCCGAAGGGCGTGCTGCTGTTCGGGCCACCGGGGACCGGTAAGACGCTCTTGGCTCGAGCCGTGGCCGGCGAGGCCGGCGTCCCGTTCTTCTCCATCTCGGGTTCCGATTTCGTAGAGATGTTCGTGGGGGTCGGCGCCAGTCGCGTGCGTGACCTCTTCGAACAGGCGAAGTCGAACGCACCCGCCATCATCTTCATGGACGAGATCGACGCGGTCGGTCGCCATCGTGGCGCGGGTCTGGGTGGGGGTCACGACGAGCGCGAGCAGACGCTCAACCAGCTGCTCGTCGAAATGGACGGCTTCGACATCAAGGGTGGAGTCATCCTGATCGCCGCGACCAACCGCCCGGACATCCTGGATCCTGCGCTGCTGCGACCGGGTCGTTTCGACCGCCAGGTGGTCGTCGACCGTCCCGATCTGAATGGTCGCGTCGGCATCCTCAAGGTGCACACGCGCGGCAAGCCCCTGGCGAAGGAAGTGGACATCGAGGTCCTTGCCCGCCGGACACCGGGCTTCACCGGAGCCGACCTTGCGAACGTCGTGAACGAAGCCGCACTTCTCGCCGCTCGATTCAATCGCAACGAGATAGCGATGCACGAGCTGGAAGAGGCGATCGATCGGGTCGTCGCCGGTCCCGAGCGCCGCAGCCGCGTCATCTCCGAGAGAGAGAAGAAGGTCATCGCTTATCACGAGGCGGGTCACGCTCTGGTCTCTCACGCCCTGCCGAACGCGGACCCCGTGCACAAGGTTTCGATCGTGTCCCGAGGGCGCGCTCTCGGTTACACGTTGACCCTGCCTACCGAGGATCGGTTCCTGGTAACCCGCTCCGAGCTCATCGACGAGCTTGCGATGTTGCTGGGTGGCCGCGTCGCCGAGGAGACCGTCTTCAACGAGCCGACGACGGGCGCTTCAGACGACATCCAGCGTGCTACCCGGATCGCCAAGTCCATGGTGACGCAGTACGGGATGAGCGATCTCGGCCCCCTTCAGTACGGAGAGAGCGAATCCCAGCCGTTCCTGGGACGCGATTTCGGTCACATGAAGGATTACTCGGACGATGTGGCCGCGACGATCGACGGCGAGATCCGGCGCCTCGTCGAGGAGGCTCACGAGGAAGCACGAGAGATCCTGACGAAGTACCGCGACAAGCTTGACCTCATGGTCGAACGCCTGCTCGAGAAGGAGTCCTTGGAGAAAGAAGAGGTCTCCGAGATCCTGGCCGAGGTCGCCAAGCAGTTCCCGGACGACCCGACCGAACGTGCCCGGCTGCGTCGCCAGGCACGGGACCGGGAGGAAGCAGCCGCCGCTGCCGAAGACCGTAAGAAGACCCGCCGGCCGGCGCCGAAGCCGCGTCTCGGCGAGGCGTAGTCCACCCCAAATAAGGACCGGCGACCTGAACGCGCAGGTTCCGGCATCCTTGGTTCATGTCACCCAGCACGCCCGACTACACCTTCCGTGATCACGACCTCGCGGCGGAGCGCCTAACGCTCGTCGGTGAGACCTTCGCCTCCGTCACGGCCCGGTTCCTGGAGCAGGCCGCCCCCCGTCGGCCACGACTTGCCCTGGATCTCGGATGCGGACTCGGTCACACCAGCCGCCTGATAGCCGATGTGGTCCAACCCCACCGAGTGATCGCGATCGATCGGTCCGAATCCTTCCTAGCCCTGGCGAAGGCGAACACCGAAGCAAACGTCACGTTCAGACTGCATGACGTCACGAAGCTTCCGCTTCCGGGCTCACCGGCTGATCTGATCTTCTGCAGGTTCCTGCTGACCCACCTTGCTGAACCCCAGGACCTGATTCACAGGTGGACCTCGCAACTGGCCACCGGCGGGAGGCTGCTCGTCCAAGAACCCGATGAGATCAGGAGCACCAACAGCACCATCAACCGTTACCTGGAAATATTGGAAGCCCTCCTTGACTCACGCGGCACTCACCTCTACGTCGGTCGCATCCTCGCCCAGATGGCCGATCCTCAACAGATACGGCGCGTGATCGACCGGACCACGGCCCTTCCCGTGCCGACCAGCCGAGCTGCCGAGATGTTCCGCATGAACCTCGAGAGCTGGCGCGACGACGGATTCGTAAGCGCCGCCTATTCGTCGGAGGAACTTGACGAGCTGCAGGTCAATCTCACGGCGTTGACAAAACAACGCTCTGGAACGGTTGTTTGGACCCTTCGGGAGCTCGGATTCAGCCCATCGACTTCCTAGGTCAGCACTCTTCGACAGGTCGCAGCTCTCAGGGGCGGATGACCATCGTTCGACACGCGGGCGAACTGGCGCCTCGGTTACTTTGACTCCATGCGATCGACGCCTACCGAGCTGAAGCTCGAGCTACTGCAAGAAGATGGCTCGACCCCCCCAGGAAGGCTGCGTCCTCCTCAACGAGACGGATCGCTCGTAGTAGCGCTTCCTTGCGAGGAGGATCGTCTAAGCGTGCTTCCAAGTCTGAAATCAGAACCCCTGGGCCCTCGACGTGGAACACGTGCACGGAAGTGAATCCCGAATGCGAAAGCTCATCCGATAGTTCTTCAGGTAGGTGGAAATAGGAAGTCGTGAACAGCCCGGCCTCTCCAGGCCCGGGAAAGATCCCCGTTCGAACCGACTCTTCGACGAGCTCGAAGACGCCGGGATGCCTGGGCCTCCCCCGACATCGAGGATCTCAAGAGGGCCTTGGGGGAGAAACCTCGTGATCAACTCTTGCGTGCGCACCAGCTCAAGGCGCCCGGGTCCCGCGAACAAACGCGACGCCTCTTGGCCCTTGTCGTAGTAGGCGCGGATCCCCTGGTCGAATTCCATGGCAACAATTATCAGCGCCCCATGCGGACCCCGCCGGAGGTCGCAGCGAGTGAAGGAGACCGACCGGGGACGGATCGAACGCGCAGCTGCAGTTGGCCGAAGGACGAGCCCAGCGTGGCGTCGTCACAGAACGGCTGACCTGAGCCGCAGCGGCGCGCCGCGGAGGAATAGCTGACGCCAGGTGGCCGGTTCACCACCACGTCGGTAGACTCCTCTGCATGGCAGGTATTTAACGCGACGTCCCAGATCGGCGCCCGTCGACACAGGAGGTTTCTCCAAATGCCTGCCCATTCGAGTCACTCATTAGCCGGTCGCACCGCGCTGGTTACTGGCGTCAGCCGCCACGAAGGGATCGGATTCGCGATCGCGCATCGACTGAGGTCTATGGGTGCCTTGGTATTCGTACAGTCTTGGCGGGCGCACGACCAGGATCAGCCCTGGGGCACCGGACAGATCCCCCTTGAGCAACTGCTCGCAGAACTCGGATCTTCTTCCCTCCATCTACCGATCGATCTCAGCCATTCCGAAGCACCTCTTCGATTGGTTGAAGCCGCTCGCGTCGCCCTCGGTCACATCGACATCCTCATCGCCAACCATGCGCGGAGTTCTCAGCAATCCCTGGAACAACTCACCGCGGAGGAGTTGGATCTCTCCTTCCAGGTCAACGCGCGCTCTACACTGCTCCTGATCAAGGAATGGGCGGCCCAGTACGACGATGCAAAGACCACCGGTCGAGTGATCATGCTGACCTCCGGGCAACACCTCGAACCGATGCCCTCGGAAATCCCCTACGCCGCCGCCAAAGCGGTCATCCAACAGATGACTCCTACCTTGGCCTCTCATCTTGGAAGGAGGCGGATTACGGTCAACAGCATCAACCCTGGCCCTACCGACACCGGCTGGGCTACGCCGCAGACTCACGAGCGGGTGTTGCGACAGATGCCCTTCGGTCGCTGGGGCGCACCCGATGATGCCGCCAGTCTTGTTGCATGGTTGGCCAGCGACGAGGGTCAATGGATCACGGGTCAGACAATTAACTCTGAGGGAGGATTTTCCCTGCGGGATTGACTTCGCTCCCCACCCGAGGGGCGCAGCCTTGCGTAGGGAGACGGATCGAACGGCAGCTGCAGTTGGCTGAAGGACGAGCCTAGCGTGGCGTCGTCGCACATCAGGCTAGCTCGCAACCTTCGTTGGCAGCCAGCGGGGGTCCGTTGCCAACGAAGTCGCAGCGCAGCGAGCGACGACGACCGGAACCGGTTCGAAAGCGTAGCTGGACATCTCGAGATAGCGGCCGGGCCCTGTATCGGCGTCGGGGCGCTACCCTTGGCCCATGACAGAGAACGTCACCCCCCTTAGAGCAGACCAGCCCGTCGATCGAGAGCGCATCGAGGCCGCGGTCCGCGAGATCCTAGAAGCGGTTGGCGAGGACCCCGACCGAGGGGGGCTTAAGGAGACGCCGGAGCGCGTGGCGGAGATGTACCGGGAGATCTTCTCCGGCCTGGGCAAGGACCCGGCCGACGAGTTGAACGTCCTTTTCGACGAGGACCACGACGAGATGATCATGGTCAAGGACATCTCTCTCGAAAGCGTCTGCGAGCACCATATTGTTCCGATCATCGGGCTGGCTCACGTCGCCTACATCCCGAACCACGACGGACAGATCACCGGGCTGTCCAAGATCGCGCGCTGCGTCGAGGTCGCCGCTCGCCGGCCTCAGGTGCAAGAGCGGCTCACGACGCAGATAGCCGATGCCCTCGAGCGGAAGATCGCGCCTCGCGGTGTGCTGGTAGTGATCGAAGCGGAACACCTCTGCATGACCATCCGCGGGGTCCGTAAGCCGGGAAGCAAGACGGTGACGTCGGCGGTGCGGGGCATCTTCCGAGACAACACCGCCACCCGCGCCGAGGCTATGAACCTCATCCACCACGCCTGACCCGGCTAGGCTCGGATCGTGAAGCTTCGTTGCAAGGACAGGGTTCTTGCGCTCGATCGCGTCGCGATCATGGGCGTGCTCAACGTCACGCCGGACTCATTCTCCGACGGGGGGCTTTGGTTCCAGACGGGTAACGCGGTCGTTCACGCGCGCCGCATGGTCGATCAAGGGGCGGCGATCATCGACGTGGGTGGCGAATCCACGCGGCCGGGGGCCGAGCCGGTGGCCGAGGACGAGGAGCTACGCCGGGTCATACCCGTGATCGAAGCTCTCGCCGAGCTCGACGTTCCGATCTCGATCGATACGAGGAAGGCGACCGTGGCTCGGCGCGCGGTCGACGCGGGTGCTTCGATCGTGAACGACACCCTGGGCGAGGAGGGTGACGGTTCGATCGATCGGGTAGCCGCAGAGACGGGGGCGGCGATCGCGGTCATGCACTCCCGGGGCACGCCGTTGACGATGAAGGGCCTCAACCAGTACGGCGACGTCGTTGCCGAGGTGAGCACGTTCCTGCGCGACAGAGCCGCTTCCCTGCGGGACATGGGGGTCGCATCGGACGCCATCGTGGTGGACCCCGGATTCGGGTTCGCGAAGGACCCGGGGCAGAACCTGGAGATGCTGCGGCGCATGGATGCGTTCGTCGAGCTCGGTTATCCGGTGCTGGCGGGCACGTCGCGGAAGTCCTTCATCGGCCAGGCTCTCGATCTGCCCGAGGACCAGAGGCTCGAAGGGACGATCGCCACGGTGATCTGGGCGGTGGCGAAGGGAGCACGGATGGTTCGCGTCCACGATGTCGAAGAGGTGGGGCGCGCTCTCAAGATGGTGGAAGCGATCGAGCACGGATTGGACGGATGACGGATCTCATCCGCATCCGCGGTCTGCGTGCCAAGACCCGTATCGGGGTCCCCGGCGAGGAGCGCGCCGTCGAGCAGGTCGTGGTGATCGATATCGACATCCGCGCCGACCTCTGGCGTCCGGGGGAGACCGACGAACTGGAGGACACGCTCGACTACGACTCCACGATCAGCGAAGTGGTCGCCTTGGTTCGCTCCGGCGAGAGGAAGTTGCTCGAGCATCTGGCGGAGGAGATCGGAGCGCTCATCTCACGCCATGAGTACGTCAAGGGCGTTACCGTAGAGGTCGCCAAGGAGAACCTGCCCGTGGACGAAGATGTCGACAGCGTCGTCGTACGCATCGAGAGGCCGCGAACGTGACTACCGCTTACATCGGTATCGGGTCGAACGTTGGTGATCGGCAGGGGTTCTGCCGGGCAGCCGTGCGAGCGCTCGATGAAAGCACCGGCGTCGACGTCAAGGCGACCTCCAGCCTCTACGAGACCTCGCCCATCGGCGGGCCTCCCCAGCGCTCGTTCGTGAACGCAGTCGCCAAGGTCGATACCGCACTGTCCCCGCGCGGCCTCCTCGAGGCGTGCAAGCGGATCGAGACCCGGATGGGCCGAGAGGAGAGCGACATCCGCTGGGGTCCGCGGGTCGTGGACCTGGACATCCTCCTGTACGGCGACGAGAAGGTGAACGAGCCGGACATCGAGATCCCCCACGCCGAGATGACCAAGCGCCGGTTCGTGCTGGTGCCTCTCCTCGAGGTGGATCCGGACGTCACCGACCCGTGGGGCACGCCCTATGCGGACTCCTTGGAGGAGGCCGAGGGCGACGTCGAGCTGCTGGAAGCGCCCGAGGGCTGAGCGACCCGCCCGAAGATGGCCCAAACGGGCTATTTGAGCGCTTCGTGCCCACGATTAGCCTGAGCGCCGCCACCGGCGAGTCGAGGGACAGGGGGAGCATCTGAGGGCCAGGAGGATCATCGCCGCGCTCGTCGGCGGAGCGCTGGCGATATCGGGATCCGCCGCGATACCGGCGGCGTCGGCCCAGTCGAGAGGACCGAAGGTCACCCGCCTCCCCGGCACGCGTACGCCGGGATTCGTCACGAACATCAAGGAACCGCCTCGGCGAGGAAAACCGGTGGAGATCGCGCGGGGCTACCTGGCCCGGCATCGGGACCTCTACGGGATCGACGTCTCGACGCTTCGCTCGCGCGGCGTCTCCCGCCGCGCCGGGATAACGACGGTTCGCTTCACCCAGACCCGCGGCGGCGTGGACGTCTTCGGGGGCTCCTACCTCGTCCATCTGGACAAGAAGGACGGCGGCTATTCACCGACGTCGGCGAACGGCGAGTACTTCACCGACCTCGCCGCCCCGACCGAGCCGCGCATCTCGGAGGATGACGCCGTGCGCTGGGCGCGGCTCCGATCCCGCGGGCTGATCGCCTCGAAGGTCCAGAGGCACGGCCTCACCGTCCTTCCGGCTCGTACCGGCGCCCTGACCTATCACTTAACGCTGTGGGGGACGCGCTATGGCAGGGCTCTGACGAAGGAGACCTTCGTCAACGCCGACAACGGCACGATCGCGCTCGCCTACGACAACCTGCAGCGTGCCGAGGGGACGGGCACGAACGCCCACGACGAGCCGGTGACCTTCACAGTGACGGACCCCCCATCTCCCTACCAGATGAAGACCCCCCGCATGATCGAGACCTATGTCGCGGGCCCCGACAGCGATGGCTTCTACCGCCCCGGCGAGCCGGGAGTGCAGATAGCGTCATCGGAGACGCTCGCGTTCGATTCGGAGCACACCACGAGCGGAGCCATCGATGCCCATGACAAGACTGAAGAAGTCGACGCGTACTTTTCGGGATTGAACGACGGCCTCGACATCGGCGCCGACCTCCAGGACATTCGTACTGATGACCGGATCATCTCTACCGTGAACGTACGAGATCCCTCCACTGGGGGGCCGATGTTCAACGCGTTCTGGGATGGCACACAGGTCGTTTACGGGAATCCGCCAGAAAGTAGCAACGTCCTGCCGCTGTCAGCGGCCGCCGACGTGGTCGCTCATGAACTCACGCACGGTCTCGATCAGGTCCATGTGGGTGACGGCCTCGGCCTTCTCTACATCAACCAGTCGGGCGCGATGAACGAGGCGTATTCGGACTACTTCGGCGAAGCGGCGGAGCTGCACGTCAATGGCCTAGGCATGGCGGATCCAGATGCCGGAAAGATCGGAGAGGATCTCTGTACCGATCCGCCGCATCCGCCCGGCGTGTGGGAGTGTCCGTTACGGGATCTGGACCCTGCCGACGAGAACGCGCCGCATACGGCCGACTACCACTACCTCCTCATCGACGTGGACAACGGGGGCGTGCACGAGAACTCGGGTCCGTTCGCCGGAGCGTTGTGGGACATCCGCAAGGCTCTCTTCACTTCCGATGGTGAGCTCGGCGCGAAGCGCGCCGACCAGTACATCTTCACCGCCCTGGCCGAGTGGACCACCCCGCATCAGAACTTCGTCGGTGGTCGGAAGGCGGTCGTCGAGGCGGCCAAGGCAGTCGGTGTAGAGATGGGCTTGCCCCAAGGGCAGATCGATATCGACGTCGCCACGATCAACGAGCAGTTCGACGACCACGGCATCGAGCAGGGTTGGGAGACACCCTCCTCCGCCACCGGCACGATCCTCTACAAGGACGTCGTTCCGGTCGGCGAGTTCCTCGCGCCTCCGCAGGTTTCCGGCAACCGGTTCATTATCGGCAATTACAAGCGGAAGAGAGACATCTACGGCCCCCAGGGGATCTTCGTCGGACGCACGGATTGCGCGGGCTGCAGGAAGGTATCCGTCGGCGGTCGCAACTTCTCGACGTTCAGCAACGAGTCGCCCGACATCCACGGCAAGCGGGCGGTGTGGACCCACATCAGTCGTAGGTTCGCCGTCGACGTCCGTAGTCGCATCCTCGGCAAGCGCAAGATCACCACGGTCGCGGGTGGGTCCGGCATCCAGTGGTTCCCGTCTATCGACGGCGCCGGGCGCCGGGGCACGATCCTGGCATGGGAGCACATCGCCTGCTCGTCCTGCGACACGGACATCAAGTACCGGTTCCTGGGGAAGAAGCCCAGGTTCGTGTTCAAGGATCGGCGGGGCGAACAGTGGCTGCCCCAGACGTCGAAGACGTGGGTCGCGTGGTGGGACCGCGGGCCCCGCGCGCGCAGGCATCCGAAGATCGGGCTCAAGAACGTGGTCACGGGCAGGACGTTCATCTTCAAGCCACCGACCAAGAACACGTTCATGGGCCCGCCCGCCCTGTCCGACACGCACCTGTACTGGTATCAGGACACCCAGTTTTACAACCCCGGCCACTCGAACTCGGGCAAGGGCAAGATCGTCCGCGTGAGGCTGGGGCGGAGGACCCGCCAGGGTCTGTTCAAGGAGACGCATTCGCTGGCCCCAAGGTGGGATGGGTTCTCGGCGGAGCCCGTCCCGTCCGCGAACCGCCGATTCGTGACCTGGAGCGACGAGACGGGACTCATCGCGGACCCGGCCCTGATCGCACCCGGCAGGGTTGGACGGGACATCTTCAGGCTGCGGCTGGGAACGCGGAGGATCCGGCGCGTGACGAACAACCGCGGTGACCAGGCCTTCCCCGTCGTGGCCGCGCCTCGACGAGGGCGCGTGCTGTGGCTGGACGGAGCTCGGGCCGTCACCGACGTCCGCATCAAGGGCTGAGCCCGAACCACGAGTGAGCCTCCGACCGGCTCCCAGCGGGGCCGGTCTGCTTTATCCTTCGGGCAACGACCGGTACCCCAGTGGACTGGAACGGATGCCTCTTTGGACATACCTCCGATCCCTTTCCGCACCGCGCTCCTAGGCGCGGGCAGCGTCGGCACCGCGGTCGCAGAGCTGTTGCGGCGCGCGGGGGACCGACCGATCGCGGTCTCGTCGCGGACGGAAGCCTCCGCCCGCCGGGCCGCCGAGATGCTCGGCGCGCCCGTGACCTCGGCGGCCGGATGCGCTCGGGCCGACGTGATCCTCGTGGGGGCCCCCGACGCCGCTCTGTCGGAGATCGACGGCATCCTGGCCCCCGAGATCGGCCCGGGCCAGGTCGTGTGGCACTTCGCGGGGGCCTACGGCATCGAGCCCTTCCCCGGCGTGGCGCGGGCGGGGGCCGGAGTCGCAGCCCTTCACCCCGTCCAGGCGTGTCCCTCCGTGGATGCTGCCATCGCCCGGCTCCCCGGTTCGGCATGGGGAATCACGAGCTCGGAAGGTCTCGATGCCTGGGCGCAAGCGGTCGTCTCCGCTCACCTTGACGGGACCCCCGTCCCGGTAGCGGAGTCCGACCGTCCCGCCTGGCACGCTGCCGGGGTCGTCACCTCGAACGGCATGGCCGCGCTCATGGCCACCGGGGAACGGATCCTGACGGGCATCGGGATCGATGCGCCGGAGGCGGTGCTCGGCCCCCTCGCGCGCGGGACGATCCAGAACGCCATCGAGTCCGGCGGCGGCGCCGACGCGCTGACCGGACCCGTCGTCCGAGGAGACGCAGGCACGGTCGAGCGGCACGTCGCCGCGCTGCGGGCTCGCGACGCCGAGCTCGTGCAGGCCTACATCCGGACGTCGCTTTCGATCCTGGAGACCGCCGTGAGGATCGGACGCGTGGACGAGGCTACGGCCGTCGAGATGAAGGAGGTGCTGCGCTGAAGGTCGTGAGGACGATCGCAGACGCCAGGCGTGCGATCGACGCGCTCCGCGATGGCAGACGCGTCGGCTTCGTTCCTACGATGGGCGCCTTGCACGAGGGGCATCTGTCGCTCATCCGTCTCGCCCGCGAGACCTGTGACGTGGTCGTGCTCAGCATCTTCGTGAACCCGCTGCAGTTCTCTCCCTCCGAGGACCTCGACAAGTACCCACGCGATGAGCACCGCGACCTGGAGAAGGCAGAACGTGAGCGCGTCGATGTCGTGTTCCTGCCGAGCGTGGAGGAGATGTATCCGCCGGGTGCGACCGTACGCGTCTCGGCAGGAGAGCTGGGCGAGATCCTCGAAGGCGCCTCGCGACCCGGTCACTTCGACGGTGTGGCGACGGTTGTGACCAAGCTCTTCAACGTCGTTCGGCCGGATGTCGCCGTCTTCGGACAGAAAGACGCCCAGCAGGTGGCCGTGGTCCGATCCCTCGTTCGCGATCTCGATATCGGCATCGAGATACTCGTCGGGCCTACCGTGCGTGAGCCCGACGGTCTCGCGCTCAGCAGTCGGAACGTCTACCTCTCTCCCGAACAGAGGGGATCCGCGCTCTCGCTCTGGCGGGCCCTTCAGGCCGGCGTGCGGCGGTTGAACGGAGACGCCGATCCCGAGGCGGCGGCGAAGGAGATGTGGGCGGAGCTGACGGCCGATGGCGGCGTCCAACCCGACTACGCGGTTGCGGTCGACCCCCGAGATATGGGTCCTCCCCGTCCCGGCGGCCCGATCCTGCTCGCGGTCGCCGCCCGCGTCGGGCCGACGAGATTGATCGACAACGTCCTGTACGAAGCCGGATGAAGGAGGCAGGATGCAGCGAACGATGATCCTCGGGAACGGAGCCTGATCGTGCTGCTCGCCATCGACGTCGGCAATACCCAGACGCACATCGGCGTCTTCCGGGGCGATGAGCTAAGCCGGCAATGGCGTGCTTCGACGGATCCGCGGCGTACCGGCGACGAGCACGCCCTGATGGTGGATCAGTTCCTGTCGATGGACGGTCTCTCCTTCGACGACATCACCGGCGTCTGCATCTGTTCGGTCGTGCCGCGTACGACCCAAGAGCTCGTCGAGATGACCGGTCGCTATTTCCGCTTCCCGCCCGTCGTGGTGGCGCCGGGGATCAAGACCGGTGTGGCGGTGAAGATCGACAATCCGCGCGAGGTCGGTGCCGACCGCGTGGCCAATGCGGTCGCCGCCCATTCGATGTTCCCCGGCGAACCGGTCATCGTCGTCGACTTCGGCACCGCGACGACCCTCGATGTCGTGTCCGCCGAAGGTGAGTACCTGGGAGGCAGCATCGCCCCGGGCATCGACACGGCGGCTTCCGGACTGTACGAAGCGACGGCTCAGATCCGTCGGGTCGAGCTCAAGGCACCACCGGCGGCAGTCGGTCGCAACACGTCCGCGGCTGTGCAATCGGGTCTGGTCTTCGGCACCGCCGGCCTGGTGGACGGGCTGGTGGAACGCGCCGTCAAGGAGCTGGGTGGGCATGCCCGGGTGATCGCCACGGGTGGTCTGGCCCATCCCATCGTCGAACACACCCATACGATTGAAAGGATCGAGCCGACGCTGACTCTCGTAGGGTTGCGCCTGATCTATGAGCGCAACGACGACGAGGGAACCGATTGAGCAACGACCACGACGAACCTAACTATCCCTATCGGTTCGAACGCACCGTCACCGCGGGCGATCTGCAGGAGCGTTACGCAGACCTGAAAGCGGGCGACGAGACGGGGGCCGAGGTTCGAGTCGCAGGACGCCTCATGAGCATCCGGCGCCAGGGCAAGGCCGCCTTCGCCGACCTCAGAGACTCGGGGGCATCGATCCAACTCTTCGGCCAGCAGAACGTGTTGGGAGAGCAGACGCTGGATCGGTTCGAGCGTTTGCACGTCGGAGACATCATCGGGGCCACCGGGGAAGTGATCCGTACGCGACGAGGAGAGCTCTCGGTCCGGGTCGCCGACTTCACGGTCCTCGCACCGTGTCTCCGTCCGATGCCCGAGAAGTGGCACGGTGTCACGGACGTCGAGGTTCGCTATCGCCAGCGCTACCTCGACCTGCTGCTCAACGAAGCGCCGCGGTCCGCGCTCGCGGGTCGAGCTCGCGCGAACGCAGCCATCCGGAGGCACCTGGAGGAACGCCGGTTCATCGAGGTCGAGACCCCGATCCTGCAACCCATCGCCAGCGGCGCCGTCGCGCGCCCCTTCGCCACGCATCACAACGCGCTCGATATCGAGCTCTTCTTGAGGGTGGCCCCCGAACTCTTCCTGAAGCGTCTGCTGATCGGGGGCCTGGACCGGGTCTACGAGTTGAATCGCAGCTTCCGAAACGAGGGGATCTCCCCCCGACACAACCCGGAGTTCACCATGTTGGAGGCGTACGAGGCCTACGTCGATTTCAACGACACCATGGATCTGGTGGAGACCCTCACTCGCGCGATAGCGATGGAGGTCGTAGGGAAACTCCAGATCGAACATGGTGAGGAGACGCTGGACCTCGAGGGACCCTTCCGTCGGATAACGCTGTTCGAAGCGGTTCAGGAAGCGACGGGGGAGGACCTGCTCGAGGCGTGGACCGATGGGGACGTGGAGCGCCTCCGTGGATTCGCCCGAGCCAACGACGTCCGGCTCGAAGATCGGTGGGACGTGGGCAAAGTCATGCTCGAGATCTTCGAGGGCACCGCGGAGAAGACCTTGCGGCAGCCGACCTTCGTCGCGGGCTTCCCCAAAGAGGTGTCCCCGCTGGCCAAGGATCACCGGTCCATCCCAGGCTTCACCGAACATGCGGACCTGACCATCGCCGGCGTCGAGCTCGCCCCGATCTACTCCGAGCTAAACGACCCGGAGGAGCAGCGTCGCCGTTTCGAGCAACAGGCGGCGGTCGCCAGCGCGGGCGATGACGAGGCGGCGGTTCCCGACGCCGACTTCCTCGAGGCCCTCGCGTACGGCATGCCTCCGGCGGGAGGGTTCGGTTTCGGCGTGGACCGTTTCCTCGCGATCCTGCTGGGCCTCCCTTCGTTGCGAGAGGTGATCCTCTTTCCGACGCTTCGCCCCGAGGCGCGCTAAAGCCTCTCCTGGGGGAGGATTCGCGGATGTTCAGGGGGAGGCTGCCGATACTCGCCGTGGTCCTGATCCTGTTCGCGGGGTGCGTCGAATCGGAAGATCCCGACATCCCGCGCCGGCGTGTCGTGGCTACGCCGACGGGGGGTCAGAGCACCCTCGTGATCGGTCTCGTCGCAACGCTCTCGGGCGGGGGTGTCTTCGGCGGCGAGGATGCCCTGGAAGGAGCCGACCTGGCGGTCCAGCTGATGAACCGATCGCTGGCCGAGGATCGATCTCCCTTCGAGCTCGTGACGCTGGACGACCAGGGTGAGGTCGCCCGCGCTCGGCATCTGGTGGAGGAGCTGGCTGCCTCGGATCGAACCGTCGGGATCGTCTACGCCGGGCCCCCGGAAGCCCTCCCCGAGCTCGAGCCCGTCCTGGCCGAGGCCGGCATCCCCGCGCTGCTCGTGTACGGCGACCTCTACAGCCCCCGCCGGCTCACGCCGCACGTCTTCCAGATGTCGCCGCCGTTCCTGTGGCAGTCCCGGCGCATCGCGTCCTACCTGCTCCGAGACCGGCGCTACGAGGCCGTCGGCGCACTGGTCGAGCGGAGCTTCACGGGGCGCTCGGCGTGGCAATCGCTCCGGACCGCCCTGGGCGAACGCGATGCACGGGCTCGGGTCGCCATCCAGTACGAGCCGGACCGTTCCGATCTACGAAGCTCCCTACAAGCCCTCAAGGCGCGCCGGGTCGAGGCGATCGTCGTCCACGGCCCCCCCGAGGTCCTTCCGGCCCTCTTCGACGAGCTCCGGGAGATGGACGCTATCTACCGGGGGACGGGCCGCGCCAGGACCGCCTCCGCCGCTCGCTCGGTGCGCATCGCCCGCCGCCGCAAGGGCGTGTGGCGACCCCAGATCGTCGCGTACGACCTCGTTCTGGGCCCCCGTCCCGAGGCGTCTCGGTATCCCCCCGGCACCGTCGCCGCCGCGAGCTACGCCCGGGGCGTTCACTACCTGCCGGTGCCGAGCTTCGTCGCCTTCCGGCGGGCGTTCGGCCAGTGGTGGGACGCTCGGCCGCTGGGCCTCGAGGTCAGGTCGTACGACGCCGCCAGGGCGATCGGTACGGCCGCCCTTCGAGGGGTGCAGCAGGGCGACGATCTCGCTCGCGTGCTCGAGCGGCTGGATGCCACCCGCTTCGGGGGCCTGGACATCGCCTTCGGCCCCGACGACCACACCGGCGTGGACCAGGTCTCCGTCGGCCTCTGGGTCGTCCCCCGGGCCGATGCCTGGGTCCGGGAGCGCGATCGGCTCCCTCCCGGCCTCCCCTGGGTGCCGCTGGCCCGCGGGTTCTCGATCGACGGCACCAGGACCGATATCGAGAGCAAGGACTGGCGACACCTCTTCGTGAACCCCCCGCCACCGCGGGCGCCGGCCCCCAGGGTGCGCCGGATGAGGTTCGGGGTGACCACTCCCCGTAGCGACCCCATCCACTGACGGTTGCTTCGGTGAGTTCGCGAACTCATGCGGAGGGTCTGGCACGCCGATGTTGTGGGTAACTTCCGGGAACGCTTCGAGGCTCCAGGGCGTTTCCACCAGAGGGATGTTAGGGAGCTTCGGGGGTTAGAGACCCATCGTTCCTATAATGGTTAGCCGGGGTCGGAGGTGCTCGGTATCCCTTCCGGTCCTACCGCCGAGGCGGACGTGAGTCCCCCTCATGAAGGAAGGAGGCGCGGCCTTGTTCGAGAGGTTCACCGATCGGGCCCGCAGAGTCGTTGTTCTGGCGCAGGAAGAGGCCAGGCTCCTCAATCACAACTACATCGGCACCGAGCACATCCTGCTCGGGCTGATACATGAAGGCGAGGGCGTCGCCGCCAAGGCGCTCGAATCACTCGGGATCTCGCTGGAGAAGGTCCGCCAGCAGGTCGAGGAGATCATCGGCGCGGGTCAGTCACCGCCATCGGGGCACATCCCGTTCACCCCGAGGGCGAAGAAGGTCCTCGAGCTGTCGCTACGGGAAGCGCTGCAGCTCGGTCACAACTACATCGGCACCGAGCACATCCTGCTCGGGCTCATCCGTGAGGGCGAGGGCGTCGCGGCCCAGGTCCTCGTGAAGCTGGGTGCGAACCTCAACACCGTTCGCCAGCAGGTCATCCAGCTGCTGTCGGGTTACAGCGGTGCTCGGGAGACCCCCGGCGCCGGCACCGGCGAATCGCCGCAAGGCTCCCTGGTGCTGGACCAGTTCGGACGGAACCTCACGCAGCTCGCTCGCGAGAACAAGCTCGACCCGGTCATCGGCCGGGAGAACGAGATCGAGCGCGTGATGCAGGTCCTGTCCCGTCGTACGAAGAACAACCCCGTGCTGATCGGCGAGCCCGGTGTAGGTAAGACGGCGATAGTCGAAGGTCTGTCGCAGGCGATCGTGAAGGGGGAGGTGCCGGAGACCATCACCGGCAAGCAGCTCTACACGCTCGACCTCGGCGCGTTGGTGGCGGGATCTCGTTACCGCGGTGATTTCGAAGAGCGCCTCAAGAAGGTCCTCAAAGAGATCAAGACCCGCGGCGACATCATCCTGTTCATCGACGAGCTCCACACGCTCGTCGGAGCCGGTGCGGCTGAAGGCGCGATCGACGCGGCCAGCATCCTGAAGCCCATGCTTGCGCGCGGCGAGCTCCAGACCATCGGCGCCACAACGCTCGATGAGTACCGCAAGCATCTCGAGAAGGATGCTGCCCTCGAGCGCAGGTTCCAACCGATCAAGGTTCCCGAGCCCAACGTTGCTCACACGATCGACATCCTGAAGGGCTTGCGCGATCGCTACGAAGCACACCACCGCGTGAACATCACGGATCGCGGTCTCGTGGCGGCGGCGAACCTCGCCGACCGGTACATCACCGATCGCTTCCTCCCGGACAAGGCGATCGACCTCATCGACGAAGCCGGTTCGCGGTTGCGTATCCGTCGCATGAGCGCTCCGCCGGACTACAAGGAGCTGGAGGAGAACATCGCCGACGTTCGCCGGAAGAAGGAAGAGGCGATCGAGGCTCAGGACTTCGAGCGCGCGGCCGGCTTCAGGGACGAGGAGAAGCGCCTGACCGCGCAACGCGACGAGAAGGAAACGGAATGGCGCGCGGCAGAGGGCCAGGCCCTCGCCGAGGTGGACGAGGAAGAGATCGCGGAGGTCCTATCGTCGTGGACCGGGATCCCGGTCACCTCGCTCACTGAGGAAGAGACCGCCAAGCTGCTTCGCATGGAGGACGAGCTCCACAAGCGCATCGTCTCTCAGCAGGACGCGATCGGCGCCGTGTCTCGTTCGATCCGGCGCACCCGTGCCGGGCTGAAGGACCCCAAGCGTCCGGCCGGTTCGTTCATCTTCCTTGGACCGTCTGGTGTCGGTAAGACGGAAACCGCCAAGGCTCTCGCCGAGTTCATGTTCGGTGACGAGGACGCATTGATCCAGCTCGACATGTCCGAGTACATGGAGAAGCACACCGTCAGTCGTCTGGTCGGTTCACCTCCGGGCTACGTCGGCTACGAAGAGGGCGGCCAGCTGACGGAGGCCGTTCGCCGGCGTCCGTACTCCGTCGTTCTGCTCGACGAGATCGAGAAGGCACACCCCGACGTGTTCAACACGCTGCTTCAGATCCTGGAAGACGGTCGGCTGACCGATGCTCAGGGCAAGACGGTGGACTTCAAGAACACGGTGATCATCATGACGTCGAACCTGGGTACCCAGGATCTGCGCAAGCCCACGGTGGGCTTCGGCCAGACCGGCGCCGAGCTCACCTACGAGAAGATGAAGGAGAAGGTGGGCGACGAGCTCAAGCGAAACTTCCGTCCCGAGTTCCTGAACCGCATCGACGAGGTCATCGTGTTCCACGAGCTCACCCGGGACGAGGTCAAGGCGATCGTGGACCTGATGATCGCCCGCGTCGAGGAGCAACTGCAGAGCCAGGACGTCGACATCGAGCTCACGGATGCCGCCAAGGACTTCTTGGCCCGTACGGGTTACGACCCGGCGCTGGGCGCTCGACCGTTGCGCCGTGCTCTCCAGAAGCACGTCGAGGATCCGCTGTCCGAGAAGATCCTGTGGAAGGAGTTCGAGGCCGGCGAGACGATCATCGTCGATGTCGGTACGAACGATCTCGGCGACGAAGAGATCGTCTTCAGCAAGGCCGAGCGGGCTCCGGACAGTCCTCCCGTGGAGCTCGCGGGAGCGGGCGCGGGGGCCGGAGAGGGAGACGAGGCTCCGGCCGCGGAGTAACGAAGTCGAAGCAGTACCGAGGGGGCGCTCCGGCGCCCCCTCACCCGTGTCCAGGCGGCGAGTGGTCGCCAGGTTGCGGTATGCGCAATCTGTAGACCACTCAGAGGGGCCTCGGCGGAGTTGTTAGGGGGTTGGGCGTAACCAGATCGAGACGTGCGTCGGATGCATCGTCTGATGGACCACCCCGACGAGCTCGTCGTTCAGGGTCCCAAGGTCGATCTCGTCCCGAAGCTTCGAGCTGAAATCGTCGATGGTTCGATTGGCGTCGTACCTCCGGCGGTAGAAGCGGTGGTCGATGAAGTCCTGGATCCACCGGCGCAGGGGTCGGAAGAGCGCTGCTACAGCGAGGGTCGAGGCCGCAACGGCTAGATCCGATTGACCGGCGACGGGTGACAGGACCGACTGCAACACGGTCACGCCCAGGAGATAGATGCCTGCGAGCGCCGTCGTGAGAGCCACGTAGACGACCGCCCGATTGACCAACCGCCCGAGGTCGTAGAGGTGGTAACGCGTGACCGCTATCCCGATGGATATCGGGATGGCGGATATCGCGGCCCCGAACAGGATGTGTCCGAACGTCTGGTTGTCTGCCACTGCGGGGAGCAGAGCTTGTAACAGGGGCTGTAGCCCGAAGACGATGCCCCCCGTTGTCAACGCGCCGGCGGCGAACCACTTGAGTTGCTGCCGTTCCACGCCGCCGGCGCGTCTCGCTCTCGCGATGACGCCGAGGATCCCACCGAGGAAGCCGGCCAGAAGACCCAGCACGAGTCCGGACACCACGTCCAGGATCCGGTCGAGAGCGGGGACGCCGAAGGGGTTCTGCACCGGGTACCTCTCCCCGAGGTCGAGGGTCCCGGAGCTGAACCCCAGGTCGAGGAACAGCGCGACCCAACCCACCGCTGCCGCCCACAAGAAGGGCCTCAGCCAGCGACGCGGGACGTGACCGTCCGGATAGACCATCGGCAGGAACAGCATCAGCGCCATGGAGAGCGGCCAGGCGAGCGAGCCGTACCAGGCAAGCAGGTCTACCCACTCTCCCGCCGGCACCGCTCCGGGGCTGTCGAACCGCGCGACCTTCACGTACGACTGGGCCGTGTTACCCAACGTCGATCCGGCGGCCACACCCAGGAAGAGCCACCCGATCACGTTGTGCGGGACGCGACCGGCCAGCACGGCCCCGACCAGGGCGAACGATCCGTAGGCGAGTGGGATGGCGATCAGGTCGGCGCTTTCGAACCGATGCTCGAGCCGCATCAAGAAGAAACCTGCGATCGTCGCCATCGCGAAGAGGGCGAAGAGCCCCCAGGCGAGCCACGGAGCCCATGAAATAGGGATGACTCTGAGCAAGCGGCCGTCTCTCACGCCGATGTCCGAGGTCGAGTGGTCGTCGAGTTGCGCCATGAGCAATCTGTAGACCACTCGGCGGGGTTGATGCCAGGGGGTTGGGCCCCCCAGGGGTCTCGGGCCGGCTCCTCGGCCCCCTTGGCACGTGGTGGGAACGGCTCCCGGGATCAGGAACGCTGGCCATCTCGGGCAAGGATCGTGCCCCGGCGTCCAAGAAGGCGCAGGGTCATCCCGACCGCCGGGCGTCGTGGAGTGCGCGGGGCCGCGGATAGGCACGATTGCGTATGTCCGGGCGGGACCGTTACGACCCCCGATGCGGTGTACTGGTCTCGGGTGGATACGCCCACACCGCTTGCTACTCGGGAGGTTCCTCTTTGGCCACTGCCCTCCAGGACGTCATCGGAGACGATGTCGGCATGAGTGACATCCTCGTCGCCTCGGGCGTCAAGAAGGTCTATCGAACCGGCGCGGAGAGCGTCGAGGCGCTGAAGAACGTCGATCTCAACGTCGCGCCCGGCGACTTCGTGGCCGTGATGGGTCCGTCGGGATCCGGGAAGACGACGCTGCTCAACTGTCTTTCGGGTTTGGACGACGTCGAAGGCGGCACGGTGATCGTCGAGGGAGAGGACATCCATCGGATGTCTGACGCGAAGCGCAGCAAGTACCGCGCGAAGCACATGGGATTCGTCTTCCAGTCGTTCAACCTGATCCCCGTATTCAGCGCTGCCGAGAACGTGGAGCTGCCTCTTCTCCTGGCCGGCGTCTCGCCCGGTGAGGCGCGCCGCCGGGCGGACTCCACGCTCGAGCGCGTCGGTCTCGGCCACCGTAAGAACCACCGGCCCAACGAGCTCTCGGGTGGCGAACAGCAGCGCGTGACCATCGCGCGCGCTCTGGCCGGTGAGCCATCCCTCGTGTGGGCGGACGAGCCCACCGGGAACCTCGACACCGAGACGGCCGGCGCGATCATGGATCTGCTCGGCGAGCTAAACCGCGATGGACTGACCCTCGTACTCGTGACGCACGACATCGCCATCGGACGGATGGCTGGGCGTCTGATCAGGATGCGCGACGGGGAGATCGAGTCCACCGAGATGCGAGCGAGCTAACTCGTGGGGTCACTCTTCATCCTCGTTCCGATCCTGGTCGCGCTCGCGGCCTTGGCGCTGTCCAGCCCGGTCCAACGCAGGCTCGCGGTCAGGCAGTCGATCCGCCGCCCGCGCGAGACGATGCTGGTCATCGCCGGAAGCCTGCTGGGCACGGCGATCATCACGGGCAGCTTCATCGTGGGCGACACACTGGACTCGTCCGTGCGCGTGACCGCATACACGCAACTAGGACCCGTCGACGAGATGATCCAGGTCCCCGATCCAAAGCAGGCGGGCACGATCGTGAAGGACATCGAAGCTCTGGATGACGACCGGATCGACGGCGTCACGTCGTTGCTTTCACTCGAGGCTCCCGTTGCATCCTCCGCCTCCGGGAAGCGACGTGCAGAGCCGAAGGCTCAACTGATCGAACTCGACTTCGAACGGGGACGAAGCTTCGGTTCCGACCCCGCGCTCACCGGCATCCGAGGCAAGACCCCCCGCGACGAGCAGGCTGTGATCACCACCGACGTGGCTGATCTCCTGCGATTGTCACGCGGCGACGAGCTGACGGCGTTCGTCTTCGGGCAGGAGGTGGACCTCGAGGTCGACAGGATCATCGAACGCAACGGCCTGGCCGGATTCTGGACCGGACCCGAGACCACGTCCGCGAACGTGTTCGTCGCCCCCGGCACGCTCGCATCGGCGATCGGAGATGAGCTGCCGGAAGGCGCCAACCCACCGTTGACGTCGGTGCTGGTCTCGAACCGAGGAGGGGTGGAAGACGGGGCCAGGCTTTCGGAAGGCGTGTCTGGGGTCATCGAGGAGGAATTGCACGGAACGCCCTTGCGTATCGAGCCGATCAAGCAGGATCGCCTCGATTCTGCGAAGGCATCGGGCGAAGAGTTCAGCGAGCTGTTCGTCGCGATCGGGACTTTCGCGGTGGTGGCGGGGATCCTGTTGCTCATCAACATCTTCGTGATGCTCGCGGAGGAACGTAAGAAGGAGCTCGGCATGATGCGAGCCGTGGGGGCCACGAGGTGGGGGCTGGTCCGAGGCTTCGTGATCGAGGGTGCCGTCTACGGTTTCCTCGCGGCGGTCTTGGGAGCCGCGCTCGGCGTCTTGGTCGGGTGGGCGATCGTGAAACTGGCGGCCCCGATCTTCGCCGGCTTCGGAGACTTCTCTCTCGAGCTGACCTTCGATGCCGAGGTGGAGAGCATCGTCCTCGGCTTCGTCCTGGGTTCGGTGATCTCCTTCGTGAGCGTCTTCTTCACCAGCCTTCGGATCAGCCGGATCAACATCATCCGCGCCATCCGAGAACTACCCGAGCCGACGGAGCGGAAGACGCGGCTCGTAACGTTGATCGCGGCAACCATCTTCGGGCTGCTCTGCATGTTGTGGTTCACGCTGTCGTTGGGCCAGGATGATGGCTGGCCGGGGATGCTGCTCGGCCCCGCTCTGGCCGTCTATGCACTGCTTCCGTTACTGACCCGGCTCATCACTCGTCGTCCGGCCGTCATCCTCGCGTCGACGATCGGGCTCGCCTGGGGCATCTTCGGGAACTCGATCCTCGACGGCAAGATCTTCGAGGGCGGGGACATATTCGCATTCGTGGGACAGGGCGTGTTGCTGACCTTCTCCGCCGTGGTCTTGCTGACGCAGATCCAGGAGAACCTCGCACACCTCCTGCGCGCCGTCGCGGCTCGGGGGCTGACGCTGCGGCTCGGGCTGGCGTACCCCCTGGCCCACCGTTTCCGCACCGGATTGACGTTGGGCATGTACGCCCTGGTGCTGTTCACGATGACGTTCATCGCGGTGCTTTCGAACGTTTTCGGCGGTCAGGTGGATGCGACCACACGGAGGGCCTCGGGCGGTTTCGACATGTACCTCGTGGCCAGCCAGAGCAACCCTCCTTCCACGGACGAGATCGAGGGCTTCGAGGGAGTGGACGAGGTCGCCCCTCTGAACTTCGCACCCGTGCTCTATCAGCCGGACGGCGTCGGCGCGCCCGCAGCGTGGACGGCGACGGGTATCGATGATTCGTTCATCGCGGCCGGGACGCCACTGCTCAACGAGAAGGAAGAGGGCAAGACCGCGAAGGAAGTGTGGGAGACGGTGCTCGAGGACCCGTCCACCGTCATCATCGACACCTTCTTCCTTCAACAGGGTGGCGGGGGTCCACCGACGAACGTCGTGGACGTAGGCGCGGAAGTCACCCTCGTCGATCCCCTGACCGGAAAGAGAACGGACCGGCGCGTGATCGGCATCGTCGATACCGACGTGACGTTCGCGGGTTCGTGGATGTCCAAACGCTCTCTGGACGAGGCGCTGGACGGTCGTGCCGCGCAGAGTCGCTTCCATCTCACGCTGGACGAAGGTGCGGACGTGGCTGATGTGGAGACGCGCCTGCAGGGCGAGTTCTTCCGCAACGGCGTGGAGGCGTCTACCTTCAGAGAACAGGTGGAGCTGTTCGCTCAGGCGAACCTCCAGTTCCTCCGCTTGATGCAGGGCTATCTCGCTCTCGGTCTGATCGTGGGGATCGCGGGGCTGGGCGTCCTGATGGTCCGTGCGGTCCGCGAACGCCGCCATGAAGTGGGCGTGCTCAGGTCGTTGGGGTTCATGTCTTCCCAGGTCCGGCGGGCTTTCCTTCTGGAGGCGGCCTTCATAGCGATCGAGGGGATCCTGATCGGGGCAGCCTTGGCCCTCGTAACGGCCGCTCAGTTGATCGGCAACGGCGACTTCGGAGAGGGGATCGCCTTCACCGTTCCGTGGATGCAGGTGGCGGTTCTGATAGCGGTTGCACTGATCTTCTCTTTGTTCGCAACCGTGTGGCCGGCTGCGCAAGCGGCGCGCATCCCGCCCGCGGTTGCCTTGCGCATCGCCGACTGAACCCGGGCCCACGCTGAGGTCGTGTTAGGTAACCAAGCGCGCGCACGCGAACGCACGCGACGACTGGGTGGATCAGACCAATGAGGCCTGGGCCCTGGCGAGTTGCAGCGACTGCTCCACCGTTGCGGTCGCGTTCCAGCTGCTGCTCATCCTGGAGGAAGCCGATGTCGTGATCCCGCAGAACATCGCGGTCGCGGTGAACGCGTTCTGCACGGAGTGCTTCACGTATGCCTTGGCGATGCAGACCATCTTCAGCCTGCAAGGCCCGTTGAGCGACGCGGCCATGGACGAGCTGATGACCATTTGGGAATTCCTCGAACAGATCCAAGCGAACATCGAAGACATCCCCCTGGATCAGCTCTACCCGATGCTGCTTGCGATCCAGGATGCGATCATGGACATCCTGATCGAGGAGGGCGCATCCGGTTCGTCCGACGGGGTCGAAGTAACCGAAGGCACGTCCACCGATGACTCCGGATCCGTCGACGGCACGTCGGGGGACTCGGGAGCCACGGAGGGATCCACATCGGAGCCGGTCGCGGACTCCAGTCCGGAGCCGAGCCCGGAGCCCAGCGACGAGCCCACCTCGGAACCGACCTCAGAGCCCACCTCGGAGCCGACGCCGGAGCCGACCTCGGAACCGAGCCCGGAGCCCACGCCCGAACCTTCCCCGTAGGGCCGGCCCTCGTCCGACGGGACGCCCCGCCCAAGGAAGGATCGGGATCGTGACCCCGGCACCCCGGTGAAGGCCCAGGGCACCGAACCGGGGTCTGATTCCTGTCGCAGGGCCCCCCTAGCCTCCCGGGTGTGAAGACCACCCCTTATGAGTGCCGCGACTGCGGCCACCGATCGCCGCGCTGGTTCGGGCGCTGCCCCGAATGCGGGGGCTGGGCGTCCGCGGACGCCGCCGGCCCCTCCGGCAGCGGCTCGGGGAGTCGGGTCGTCACGCTTTCGGCCGACGCTAGTTCGGCCGGGCGTGTACCCATGGGGGTGGACGAAGTCGACCGTGTGCTGGGAGGTGGCTGCGTCGCCGGCGAGGTCGTGCTGCTCGCGGGCGAGCCGGGGATAGGCAAGTCGACATTGGTCCTCCAGCTGATGTCCTCGCTGCTGGCGGCGGAGGTGCCGAGCCTTCTCGTTTCCGGGGAGGAATCGATCGATCAGGTGGGACTCCGCGCGGCCCGGTTGGGGGCGCCGCCGGGCCGTCTGCGGGCGGCCGCCGCGGGGGATCTCGCTCAGGTGATAACGACAGCCTCGGCCGAGCGCCCCCGGGTATTGATCGTGGATTCGATCCAAACGCTGACCGATCCGGATGCGGACGGGCCGCCGGGCAGCCTCGTCCAGGTTCGTGAATGTGCCTCTGCGCTGGCGCGGTTCGCCAAGTTGACGGACGTGATCGTGATCCTGGTCGGTCATGTGACCAAAGACGGAGGCGTCGCGGGGCCCAAGACGCTCGAGCACCTGGTCGACGCCGTCCTCCTGCTGGAGGGTGAGCGTTCCGGCACGCTGCGCCTGCTGCGCGCGACCAAGAATCGGTTCGGTCCCTGTGACGAGACCGGTGTGTTCACGATGAACGGTCACGGGTTGGTGGCGGTCGCCGATCCATCGTCGCTCTTGCTCAGCGATCGACGTCCCGGCGTTGCCGGTTCGATCGTCTTTCCTTGTCTGGAGGGAAGCAGGCCGGTCCTGGTCGAGGTGCAGGCTCTGGTCACGAAGAGCGACCTTTCCCACGCTCGGCGCGTCGCCATCGGGCTCGATCAGCGTCGCTTGAGCCTCATGCTCGGCGTGATGTCGCGTGATGCCGCGGTCAGCTTCACCAGCAAGGATGTCTTCGCGGCGGCCGCAGGCGGGCTCTCGGTCAAGGAGCCCGCTGCCGACCTGGCTCTTTGCCTGGCAGCGTTGTCCGCGGAGCGCGAGGTGCCCTTGGATGCCCAGATCGTGGCCGTCGGCGAGGTCGGGCTCGGTGGTGAGGTCCGGAAGGTTCCCGGCGTCGAACGCCGTTTGGCCGAAGCCGCGCGCTTGGGGTTCCGATGCGCTTTGGTCCCGCGTGGACAGGGAGGTTCCGCCGCGATCGAGACGCGTGAGGTAGGCGACCTCGTCCAGGCCTTCGGGTCCGCCACCGTATCGCTAACTACGTACGTGTCCCAAGGTTCAGCCTGAACTGCTCGTGTTATCCTCGATGCATAGGGCGAAAAGCCCCAATCCCGCGAATGGGGCGCCATCTTCGGCGCCGCGAGGTTTCGAGCAGGAGGATCGTTCCAAGGTGCGTTTCCGCGTCGGCGACAAGGTCGTCTATCCCCATCACGGTGCAGCCGTGATCGAGTCGATGGAGAAGAAACAACTGTTCGGCGAGGAGCGTGACTATTACATCCTCAAGCTTGCATACGGAGAGTTGACCCTGATGGTTCCGACCGACTCCACCGAAGAGGTCGGGCTCCGAGAGGTCACTCCGGCCAAGGAGATGCCCAAGGTCTTCAAGGTGCTCAAGAAGCAGGAGCCCACGACCAACACCACCAACTGGTCGCGCCGCTTCAAGGCGAACGTCGAGAAGCTCCGCTCCGGGGACATCTACCAGGTCGCCGACGTGGTTCGCAGCCTGCATCAGCGTGACAAGGAGAAGGGTTTGTCCGCCGGAGAGAAGCGGATGCTGACGAAGGCCAAGCAGATCCTCGTATCGGAGCTCAGTTTCGCCAAGAACGTCGACGAAGCCGCCGCCGAGCAGCTCCTGGAAGAGGTTCTGGGATAGCACCTCCTGTCGCTGCGATCATCGCGGCCGGCGGTACGGGTGAGCGTGCTCGCACCGAGCCTTCGGAGCTCCTGAAACAGTTCCGGTCTCTTCGCGGCCGTCCGATGATCCAGTGGTCGATCGACGCCCTGATCCGGGCCGGCTGCACGCCCATAGTTGTCGCCGTGCCGGCGGAGCTCCTCGATGATGCTCGCGGTCTGATGTCGCCGAACGCGGTCACGGTGGTTGAGGGGGGTTCGACGCGACAAGCTTCGGTGGCCCGCGCCTTGGAGCACGTATCGACGGACCGGGTGCTGGTTCACGACGCATCGCGACCCCTGATCCGTGTCGACCTGGTGCACAGGGTGATCAAAGCGCTCGGAGACGCTCGGGCCGCGATCCCGGCCCTGCCGATCGAGGAGACGATCAAGACCGTCAGTGACGACCGAGTAGTGGGAACGATCTTCCGTTCGGGCCTCTGGCGTGCCCAGACTCCGCAGGGTTTCGATACGGAGACGCTGAGGGCGGCCCACGAGAAGGCGATAGAAGAGGGGTTCGAGGCCACGGATGACTGTGGGCTGATCGAGAGATACGGGGGCAAGGCAGCGATCGTGTGGGGCGATCGTCGCAACCTGAAGATCACGTACCCCGAAGATTTCGACCTCGCCGAAGCGTTGTTGGGGGAGAGCGAGTGATCAGGGTCGGAGTGGGTTTCGATGCTCATAGGTTCGATGCATCGCGCCCTCTGGTTCTGGGCGGTGTGACCATCCCGGACCATGCCGGCCTGTCGGGGCATTCGGATGCGGACGTGTTGTCCCACGCGGTCGCCGACGCGCTCCTCGGTGCGGCTCGGTTGGGCGATCTGGGCGAGCATTTCCCGGACGACGCTCGGTGGAAGGATGCGTCCAGCATCGAGATCCTCGAAGTGGTGGCTCGGATGGTCGAGGAGGACGGCTGGTCGGTGGCCAGCGTCGACGCGACCGTGATCACCGAGGAACCCGCGCTCGCGCCCTACCGCGACGAGATGCGCATGAACCTAGCGAAGGCGCTCGGCGTGCATTCGGGAGAGCTCTCGGTCAAGGCGACGACCACCGATGGGATGGGGTTCACGGGACGAGGGGAAGGCATCGCTTCGCTCGTGGTGGCTGCATTGTTCCGACCCGACCCCGAACCTCCGAAGTAGCGGCGGGTAGGGTGAAGCGATGATCCGGGTGCACGACACGCTTACGGGGAAGATCGTCGATCTCGAGCCTGCCCGGCCCGGGCGTATCTCCATGTACGTGTGTGGGCCGACGGTCTATAACCAGATCCACATCGGCAACGCCCGCTCGATGGTGTGGTTCGACATGATCCGCCGGTACCTGAGGTACCGGGGCTTCGAGGTCATGTACGTGCAGAACTACACCGATGTGGACGACAAGATCATCGAGCGGGCGAACCTCGAAGGGATCGCTGCGGAGGCGGTCGCGAACAAGTACGAGCATGCGTACGAGTTGGTCATGGGCGCGCTCGGGGCGGAACAACCCGACATCCTGGTACGCGCCACTCAGCACATCGAGGACATGGTCGCCGCCATCAAGGGCCTGATCGACCGCGGCATGGCGTACGAATCGGGTGGCAACGTGTGGTTCTCGGTCGAGGCCTTTCCCGGCTACGGCAAGCTCTCCAACCGGTCGTTGGACGACATGAGAGCCGGCGAACGGATCGAGCCGAGTGAGCACAAGCGGAATCCCCTGGACTTCGCCCTCTGGAAGTCCGCCAAGGAAGAGGAGCCGTCATGGCCTTCGCCGTGGGGGCCGGGTCGGCCCGGTTGGCACATCGAGTGCTCGGTGATGTCGACCAAGTATCTCGGCATGGGGTTCGACATCCACGGCGGGGGCAGCGACCTGATCTTCCCGCACCACGAGAACGAGATAGCCCAGGCGGAAGGTCTGATGGGTAGCGAACCGTTCGCTCGTAACTGGCTGCATGCCGGCATGGTCCAGATGGAGGCAGAGAAGATGTCCAAGTCTCTGGGGAACTTCGTGCTGACGGCGGAGATCGTGGAACGGTTCGACCCCGAGGCAGTGAGGTACTGGGCTTTGATGGGTTCGTACCGGTCCCAGGTGACCTTTTCGGAAGCAACCCTCAACGATGCCACGCAGGCCCACTCTCGTTGGGCGACCTTCCTCACCGCGGCGCGCCACGCGTTGGGAGACGATGCTCCGACCGACCTCGTGACGCACCGCCCCGTCGACGCGGCGGAAGGTGAGCCTCTGCCGCAGTACGTAGCTCGCGCTGTCGAAGGATTGGACGATGACTTCAACTCGGCGGCCGCCTTCGCCGCGATCCACGATCTCGTCCGCGAAGCGAACCGGTCCATAGAGGGCGCGCAGCTGAACGAACCGGAAGCCAAGAAGACCTTGAGTGGGCTCTTGGAGCAGTTCTTGGAACTGACCCATCTCTTCGGCTTCACGTTCCCACGCACGACGGAAGGGACGGAGATCCTTGGTGCACTCGTGGAGTACCTGCTGGAACTTCGTGAGGATGCCCGTAAGGACAAGTCGTTCGATCGTGCCGATGCGATCCGTGCACGGTTGATCGAGATCGGCGTGGCGGTCGAAGACACCCCCGCAGGACCCAGATGGCGCATCGCCGACAACGGGTAGCAGGGAAACCTCGCGGATCCCATCGCGTGTCCACGCCGGACGAGGTCGACGAAAGGCTCGTCTACGGCCGGCGCCCGGTGCTCGAACACCTCATCGCGGGTGCTGCTACGGAACGCCTCCTCGTCGCTCAGGAAGCATCGCGCGGCGAGAACCTGAACGAGATCCTGCGGCGCGCCGAAGCCGGAGGGGTTCGAACGCGGCGCGTGCCGCGATCGGAGCTCGACCGGTTGAGCGGCGGAGGCAATCATCAGGGGGTCGCGGTCCTTGCATCTCGTTTCCGCTACGTGGACGTGGAGTCTTTGCTCGCCTCCGCGGACGCCACGATCCTCATCCTGGATGGGGTCATGGACCCACACAACTTCGGATCCCTTCTGCGAAGCGCCGACGGTGCCGGTTTCGGCGGTGTGGTGATCCGTTCTCGCCGTGCGGCCCAGGTGACGGCCGCCGTACGGAGGGTGTCCGCGGGGGCGGCGGAATTCGTGCCCGTGGCACGCGTACCTAACTCGACGCTCGCGGTCGAGAGAGCCAAGGACGCCGGGCTGTGGGTGGTGGGGCTCGACGAGGACGCGGATGACGATCTATGGACGTCGAGCTCGTTGGAGCCTCCGGTGGCTCTGGTCCTTGGATCGGAGGACAAGGGGATAGCACCGAAGGTCAGGGAGAAGTGCGACGAGACCGTTCGGATACCGTCGCGTGGCCGGGTGGGATCTCTGAACGTGTCGGTCGCCGGTGCGATCGCCATGTTCGAGGTCGCTCGCCGGCGGGGCTGAGACCGATGCGCGCGGAGCTTCAGACGGCGACCGACGAGGACCTCGTGGAACTCGCCCGGACCGGTGAGAACGAACGTGCTATCGAGATGCTCCTCAAGCGGTATCGCCACTACGCCCGAGCCAAAGCGCGCTCGTACTTCCTATCGGGCGCCGACAAGGACGACATCGTGCAGGAGGGCATGATCGGGCTCTACAAGGCGATCCGTGATTACCAGGCGAGCAAGAACATCGCCTTCCGCGCCTTCGCGGAATTGTGCATCACGCGCCAGATCATCACGGCGATCAAGACGGCAACGCGTCAGAAGCATCAACCCCTCAATTCATACGTGTCGCTCAGCCGCGGGTATGCGGCCTCGGGAGAAGGTGACAGGGCGCTCGTCGACGTGCTCGTAACGGATCACGAACCAGATCCTGCCGATGTGGTTATCGACTCCGAGGAGATGTCCGTGATCAGGTCGTCCATGGGACGCGTTCTCTCGAACTTCGAGAGTCAGGTAATGCAGCTCTACGTGGAGGGGAAGTCGTATCAACAGATCGCCGACATGTTGGGCAAGCATGCGAAGTCGATCGACAATGCACTTCAGAGGATCAAGCGGAAGCTTGCGGCGCACATCGGGGGCCGAGCTACACCGGCCGAGTGAGCCCAGGCGGTACGCTGGACGTGTGCCGGGTTAGCTCAGTTGGTAGAGCAACGGATTTGTAATCCGTAGGTCGTCGGTTCGAATCCGACACCCGGCTCGTACGTGAGGTTCCGACGTCGAAGGAGACGGTTTTGGTAACCAACGCAGGATCGCACGGGGATCCCTCCGGCGACTCTCCCTGGGAGACCGCTCTGGCGCAGCTGGATGAGGTTGCCGAGCTCATGGATCTGGCTCCCGGGGTACACGAGACGCTGCGAGCGCCGAAAAGATCCCTGATCGTGTCGGTCCCGTTCCGGATGGACGACGGAACGACCAAGGTCGTTCAGGGCTATCGCGTCCATCACAACGTGACCCGGGGTCCGGCCAAGGGAGGGATCCGTTATTACCAGCACGTGAACCTCGCCGAGATCAAGGCGTTGGCGATGTGGATGACGTGGAAGTGCGCGATCGTGAACATCCCGTTCGGGGGAGCGAAGGGCGGCGTTCAGGTAGCGGTCCGCGAGTTGTCGAGGGCAGAGCTGGAACGCATGACGCGCCGCTATGCCTCCGAGATCCTGCCGCTCATCGGCCCCGAACGTGACATCCCGGCCCCCGATATGAACACCGATGAAGAGATCATGTCGTGGATCATGGATACGTACTCGACCAACCAGGGCTACTCGGTCCCGGGCGTCGTCACCGGCAAGCCCGTCGCGATCGGAGGTTCGCGGGGCCGGCGTGGCGCTACGTCGCGCGGCGTCATGTACATGATCTTCTCGACACTCAAGACGCTCGGACGCGGGATCGACGAGATCAGCATCGCGATCCAGGGTTACGGGAAGGTCGGCGGCTTCGCGGCTCAGCTCCTGCACGATGCCGGATGCCGGGTGGTCGCGGTATCCGATGTCGACAGTGGGCTCTACAACGAGCGCGGGCTCGACCCCGAAGCCATCAACCGGCACAAGCGCGAGGCGGGGACCGTTAAGGACTTCCCCGGGGCCGAGAAGATCACCAACCGAGAGCTCCTCGAGATCGACTGCGACGTTCTGGTCCCCGCCGCGATCGAAGGGGTCATCACGGTGAAGAACGCCGACGAGATCAAAGCGCCGATCATCTGCGAGGCCGCCAACGGACCGATCACGTTCGAGGCCGACAAGATCCTGAACGATCGCGGCACCTTCATAGTTCCCGACATCCTCGCCAATGCCGGCGGGGTCACCGTCTCCTATTTCGAGTGGGTCCAGGACATCCAGGCCTACTTCTGGGACGAAGAGCAGGTCAACGACCGGCTTCGGCGCATCATGGAAGGGGCCTTCGAGGGGGTCTACGCGCTGGCCAAGGAGAAGGACCTCACGCTTCGCCAGGCCGCCCACTGGATCGGCGTCGGGCGGGTCGCGGACGCACACCTGACGAGAGGGCTCTTCCCCTAGATCGCGAAGGCCTTTCGAGCCAAATCCGCCGCTAGTGAAGGGCCCTTCACTAGGGTGGGCGACATGGGAGAACTCAGCAGCAGAGACATCCAGATCCTCGATTTCGAGCGGTCCTGGTGGAAGCACGCCGGGGTGAAGGAGAGCGCCATCAAGGAGCGCTTCGACATCTCGGCGACGAAGTACTACCAACTGCTCAACGAGTTGCTGGAGAAGCCGGAGGCGCTCGAGTACGACGCCATCCTCGTGAAGCGATTGAAGCGTCTCCGGACCTACAGACAGCGCCAACGGGTGGCTCGCCTGCTGGGGGCCGAGTACTCACCAGCCCGGAAGTAACGGGACGGCCCTGATGGGGCGCCATTCCTCCGAGTCGCAGGCTTCGTTCTACCGCTCGTTCGCGAAGTGGCTGGTGCCGTGGCTCGTGGTCGCCGTGATCGTGGGGATCGGCGTCTGGATAGGCATCGGCGCGCTCGGGAGCGGGCCCCTCGAGACACAGTCGCCTGCATCCGACACCGAACCCACCGAGAGCCCGCCGGTCGACGAGACGCCGTCACCGACCCCGGAAACCGAGCTCACGCCGGAACCGACCCCGACCGCGGAGCCCGAACCGGACGAGACCCCCAAGACCCCCAAGGCCACCGCCCCGAAGGGCAACGGTCTCACCGTCCAGGTCCTGAACGGAACCGGCGTGGCGGAAGCGAACGATCGCGTTGCCGAGGAACTCGAGGCGCTCGGGTACGAGATCATCAACCTGGAGGGCGCGTCGAAGGCCTATTCCTCGACGACGGTGTACTGGTCGTATCCAGAGGCCCGCAAGCCCGCCCGGCGACTGGCTGCTTACTTCGGCTGGGAGGTTGGGCCCAAACCGGAGAACCTCTCGTCGACCGTCGCCCTGCACATCATCGTTGGGGCCGACGAGGCCTGACTTAGGCGGTGATCCGCTCGAGCCTCAGCTCGAGATGCAGGCGAAGCTCTCTCCGGAGCGGGAGCCGCAGGTGTCGCTGCGACAACCCGTCAGTCCCACGAACGCGATGGTCGCGGCGATCGTGAGAGCTGTCATGCGTTGGAGCCTACGGCGGTCGCGTTCCTCTAGGCTCGGCACCGATGACGCAACCTATCGAAGAGCTCGCCGAGCGAGCGGCGACCGGCGGTCTGTTCATGGACTTCGATGGAACCCTGTCGGAGATCGTTCCTCGTCCTCAGGACGCTCGGCCCCTTCCCGAGGTTCCGGACTTGCTGTCGGAGCTGGCCCACCGCTTCGCGGTGGTCTCCATCGTCTCGGGCCGGTCGGCTCGTGAGCTGGCAGAGTGGCTGGGCCCACATGTCGAGATATGGGGTCTTCACGGGGCCGAACGCGCCCGCGACGGGATCGTCGAGCTCGCCGACGCGGTCCGGCCCTACCTGGACTCGATCCACTCGGCGCGCGACGAGGCGGTGGCCTCCATCGAACGCCCCGGTTTGGCGGGATGCATCGTGGAGGACAAGGGAGCCATGCTCGGTCTGCACTTCCGGGATTCTCCGGACCCGGATCGTGTGGAACCCGAGATCGGCCGTCTCGCCGGCGAGCTTGCCGGCCGGCACGGTCTCATCGTCGTCCCGGGCCGGATGGTCTTCGAGCTCCGCCCCCCCGTGACTCTCACGAAGCGAGACGTCGTCGAAAGACGCGCTCGCGAGCTCGGTCTCGATGCCGCCTGCTTCATCGGCGACGACACCGTGGATCTTCCGGGTTACGACGCGCTCGACGCTCTGGAGGCCGACGGCGCCATGTGCGTGCGCGTTGCCGTCCGATCGGCCGAATCTCCGTCCGCCCTGATCGAACGCGCCGACGTCGTGGTAGACGGGCCTCGAGGTGTCGTCCGAACGTTGGGTGAACTGGTGAGACTCACCACGGAGGAGTAGCGGGTTCCTTCCCCTCCTTGATCAACAGCAGATCTCCGATCTGAGATTCGATCCAGTCCTCGGGCTTCCTCGCTTCGACGACGAGGCGAAGTGCGTCTCCTTGGGCAGCCCTCTGGGTCGCGTCCATATCGATCGCCCGCTCCATGACTCGGGCTGTTTGCTCGACGTCGTAAGGGTCCTCGATGCTGCAAGCGATCGAGCCAAGATCTTCGTACGCGCCTGCTCGCGAGGAGAGGACGAGCGCTCCTCCCGCTTGATTGATCGCGGGGCCTTCCTTGGCCACGAGGTTCATCCCATCCATCAACGGGTTCACCACGAGCACGTCGTAGACGAGCAAAGCTCCGAGGGTGCGCTCGAAATCGTCCTGCATGAACATCGCGACATGATCGGGATACTTCGCGTTGATGTTCGCGACCGCGCGTTCGATCCGAGAGGAATAGTCCTGGTACTCGGGCATGTTCTCGCGTGACGGATAGAGGCACGCGACGAAGTGCACCCTCCCTCGCAGATCCTCTCGGCGATCGAGGAGGGCTTCGAAAGCTTCAAAGCCCCGCACGATGTTCTTGGATGGCTCCGCCCGATCCGCTCGAACGAGCAGCACTCCGTCGGTCACCGATCGGAAACGTTCGGCCCATCGCTGGACCTTCTTCCGCGTGGCTCGCTTCCGGAGCTCTCCGACCGCGACCGTGATGGGATAGGCGCGCGCCCATGCCAACCGACCACCCTCCACCTCGACGGCTGCCCGATCCCTGTCGACGGCGTACCCCAATCGCTCACAGGCGGACAGGAAGCCGTCCACCCATTGGTGTACGTGGAACCCGATCAGGTCTGCACCGAGTAATCCCGCGATCGTTTCCTCATGAACCTCATCCGGCAGATGAGACAACCCTCTGGGTCCGCAGAAGGATGAATGCGTGAAGTGCAGGATCGGTTGACGAGGGCGTTTCTCTCGTAACATCGCGGGTGCGGTCGTCAGGTGGTAGTCCTGGTAGAGAACGAGGGTGTCGGCTTCGGCCGCTCTTTCCGCAGCCTCGGCGAACCGCCGGTTCACGACCTCGTAGGAATCGCGCCACGAGGCCAAGACCTCGTCGCCGAAAGGTGGGATCCCCAGCTCATCGAACAGACAGTGGTTCGAGAACCAAAGCATGCGGTTGGAGACATTGTCGTAGTAATCGGCGTAGGTGTCGGGATCTATCTCCAGCAGATGTACCTCGTATCCGAGCTGTTCGTGGAGAGATGCCAGAGCGCCCGCTTCGACCGCCGCGCGATCTACTTCGGAGGTGGCGGTCGCTATCCACCGAGCGTGCTCGCCCAGGCGGCGTGCCACGGGATCGAGCGCTCCCGCCAACCCGCCGGCCCCTCGCTTGATGTCGAAGCCGTCGTCCTTCTGGACGAAGGACATTGGTGCCCGGTTGGATGCGAGTACGACATCGATGCCTTCGCGCACGTCGAGAAACTAACCGCGGTTCGTAGCAGGATCGTTCCGTGCGGATCCTCCTAGCGCCCGACACGTTCAAAGGGACCCTCTCGGCCACAGAGGTGAGCCGGGCGATGGCTCGAGGGGCGAAGCTGTACGAGCCCACCGCCGAGATCGATATCGCACCGATGTCGGATGGTGGAAGAGGGTTCGCCGGCCGGATGCTCGCGGCCATCGGTGGTGAAACGGGATCCGTCTCGGTCGAGGATCAGACCGGCCGGATCATCGAAGCCGAGATCGCGTGGCTGTCCGACCGGCGCGCTGCGTTCGATGTGGCTTCCGTCTGCGGACTCCGAGGGGCTCCAACTCCGGATGAAGCTCTGCGCGCCTCCACCTTCGGCGTTGGACAGGTGCTCTTGCATGCAGCCCGATCCGACCGTCCCTTGACGTCGGTGATCATCGGGATCGGCGACACCGCGACGACCGACGGAGGTACGGGAGCCGCGCGCGCTGTGGGGTGGCGATTCCTCGACCGTGCGGGGGCCGACCTGGCACCGGGGGGAGCTGCTCTGCGGGCACTGGCGTCCATCGTGCGTCCACCCGATCCGCCGGATCCCGGGCTTCACATCGTGGGGGGATGCGACGTGAGCAGCGGACTCCTCGGCCCCGAAGGGGCGGCTCGACGCTTCGCGCCCCAGAAGGGGGCGGGATCGAGAGAGGTCGGACGGCTGGAGGCCGGGCTCGAACGGCTCGAGGTCGTGATCCACTCCGATCTCGGCGTGGCGGTCGGCGCCCTGTCGGGGGCGGGTGCTGGAGGCGGACTCGGTGCCGGCCTCGTTGCGTTCTTCGGCGCCACGATCGGATCGGGGTTCGACATCGTGGCGGAAGCGTCACGCATCGACGAACGTCTCGCGCGAGCGGACGTGGTCCTGACCGGAGAAGGTGCTCTCGATGCGTCGAGCTTCGCCGGCAAGGTGACGGGCAGAGTGGCACGCCGGGCCCACGCGATGGGGGTGCCCTGCGCGGTGATCACGGGTCGGGTGGAGGCGTCCCCGGAGCAGCTCTCACACGTAGGCATCTCGGTCCAGACGCTGGATCCGCTCGAGGGCCCCGCGCCGGGCGTCTCGAAGGCGACGCAACGAGCGCTCCAAGGTCTCTTGGATTGAAGGCTTGCCTCGTACCGACCGGGGGATACTGCTGAGCGTGGCGCTGACTCAACCGCCGCGCCTCCCGGCCGGCGAACGCATCCGTCGCGCAGGGCTAGCGGCCTGGTCGATCATCGGGATAGCGATCGTCATCGCGGGCGCGTTGTGGCTCCTACTCAAGATCCGGATCATCCTCCCGCCGTTGGTGCTGGCGCTCGTGATCATCTACCTGGTCAATCCGATCGTCAGCCGTTTCGAACGGCGTGGCATCCGTCGCGGCATCGCCGCGATCCTTTCCTACATCCTGGTCGTTGGTGCCCTCGCGCTCCTCGTCGTCGCTCTCGCCCCCTTCGTCTCGAACCAGGTCTCTCACTTCACCGAGGAGTGGCCCTCGATAAGGCAGGAGACGGCGCTCGTGGTCGAGGACGTGGCCGACTCCATCGAGCAGCGCACGGGGATACGCATAGAGACCGAGCGCTTCGTATGCCTGCTCGGGGCCGACGTTGGAGGCAGCGCCGAGGCGCCCTCGGAGGAACGGTGCGACAGATTGACGGAGCGTTTCCGTGAACAGATAGCAGATCAGGCCGGTCGGTTGACCGAGATCGGCCTGGGCCTGCTGGAGGCCGCGCTCGCGGTCGTGCTCGCGCCCCTGCTGGCTCTTTACATGGTGATCGATCTGCCGCAGATCCAACGCGACCTATTGGGTCTCGTTCCGGAACCGCATCGAGAGGAGGCTGCGGATCTGGGCTCCAAGATCGGGCGGGCGGTCGGAGGGTTCTTCCGAGGCCAGCTCTTCGTAGCCTTCACCGTCGGCGTCATGGCCGCGATCGGATTCGGGATCATCGGGCTGGAGTTCTGGTTCCTCATCGGAGCGATAGCGGGGGTCACGAACCTGATCCCACTGGTTGGGCCGTTCATCGGTGGGGGCTTGGGCTTCCTCGTGGGCACGATGACGGACGGGATCGGGAAGGGTCTGCTCGCAGCTCTGGTGGCGCTGATCGTTCAGCAGATCGACAACCATTTCATCAGTCCCCAGGTCATGTCTCGAACCGTCAAACTTCACCCTGCGACCGTGATGCTGTCGTTGTTGGCAGGTGGGACGGTCGCCGGCTTCTGGGGTGTCTTGCTCGGCGTGCCTACGGTGGCGGTCGTCAAGCTGCTGGCTCTGCACTTCTGGACGACGAGGGTGTTGGGTGAAGAGCCGACGCCCTTCGCGGCGGCGGCGGGTGCTACCGCCGGCGGGGCGGCAACCCCGGTGGACAGGGGCGAGCCCCGCGACGACCGGGGCTAAGCCGACACCTCTCGCAGCGGAGGGAACTCCGTGACCTCCACGCGATGTATCTGAGCTCTGCCTCCTTCGAATTGGAGCATCGCGGCCGGCAGGTCGGGGATCTTCACGCCCGCGCTCACCGCCCGTGCGCCGGCCCGACGGGCGACCTCCATGGTGCCGTCCTGCGAGCCGGTGTCGCACACGATCAGTTCGTCGACCAAGCCTGGTTCGAGCAATTCGCGCCCGATGATGGTGCAGATATCGCCTACGGTGGGGGCCTCGTTCAGCGTGGGCAAACAGACGCTTATGCTTGTCGCCCTTCGGCGCTTGGCCGAAGTTAGGTCGTCGATGCTCCGCTCGACCGCCCCGATGGTGCGACGGTCGAACCAATCTCGGACGGAAGCGTTCGGGAGTTCGGCGCCCATGTGGGCCAGCCTACGCGGCGGGCACGGTTAGTTGGCAAGGGAGTTCCGCTTGAAACATGTGATCGGACTTACGTGCAAGGAGTGCGGGCGCAGCTATCCGATCGCGGCCGCGCACGTTTGCGAGTTCTGCTTCGGCCCCCTCGAGGTTACGTATGACTACGAGGAGATGCGCTCGAACGTGAGTCGCGAAACGATCGGTGCCGGTCCTCAGACCCTGTGGCGCTACCGGGACCTGCTCCCCACCCCCGAGGGAGACGTCGTCGATCTGGGCGCGGGGTGGACGCGCCTCCTACCGGCTCCTCGTCTCGCAGCAGAGCTTGGACTGAGGAAGCTGTGGCTCAAGAGCGATGCATCCAACCCGACTCATTCCTTCAAGGATCGCGTCGTGACCGTCGCTCTCAGCGTGGCGCGTTCACTCGGCTTCGACGTGGCTGCGTGTGCTTCCACCGGCAACCTCGCCAACGCGGTCGCGGCCCACGCGGCGGCCACCGGGATGCGAAGCGTCATCCTGATCCCGAGCGATCTGGAACCCGCCAAGGTCGCCGCAACCTCGGTCTACGGAGGCACCGTCATCGCCGTCGACGGAAGCTACGACGACGTGAACCGGATCTGTGCCGAGCTCGTGGGGGCGAAGCGGTGGGCCTTCGTGAACGTGAACGTGCGCCCGTACTACTCGGAAGGTTCGAAAACGCTCGCGTTCGAGACGGCAGAGCAGCTTGGTTGGCGTGCACCGGACGCCCTGGTCATCCCCATCGCTTCGGGCTCGATGCTCACGAAGGTTCGCAAGGGCTTGGGCGAGCTTCGCAAGCTCGGGTTGATCGACGAGCCCGGGACCGCGATCTACGGCGCTCAGGCCGAAGGTTGTTCGCCGGTGGCCACGGCTTTCGCGGAAGGATCCGACGATGTGCGGCCCGTCAAGCCCAACACGATCGCCAAGTCGCTCGCCATCGGTGACCCCGCCGACGGTTACTACGCTCTTAGGGACGTGCGCGGCACGGGTGGTGCCGTAGCGACCGTGCCGGAAGCCGAAGTGGCGGAGGGCATCCGGCTGCTGGCCCGTACCGAAGGTTTCTTCACGGAGACCGCCGGCGGTGTCACGATCTCGGCCCTCGAACAGCTCGTTCGGTCGGGGAAGATCGACAAAGACGCCGAAACCGTCGCGTTGATCACGGGGATCGGTTTGAAGACACTCGATGCACTCGGCGAAACCAGAGTGACCTCCACGACCGCACCGAGGACCGACGATGTTCGAGCTGTCCTCGAGGAGGTGGGACTGTGAGCGTGAAGGTGAAGGTCCCCACGCAGTTGCGGAACCTGACGGGCGGCGAGGCGGAGGTACAGGCCGATGGTTCAACGCTCGGCGACCTGGTGACCGATCTCGAGAGCAAACACCCGGGCTTCAAGGAGCGGATACTCGACGAGTCGGGTTCGGTACGTCGCTTCGTGAACGTCTACGTCAATGACGAGGATGTGCGGTTCCTCGACGGGCTTTCGACTTCCGTCTCCGAGGGAGCGACGGTATCGATCATCCCGGCAGTCGCCGGGGGATGAACCAGCGTCAGCGCAGCCTCTACATCGGGCCGTGATGGCCGGTCGGTCCAACCGGCGATCACGTGGCCGCTGGCCGTGATCAGGAACGTGGTCGGCACCGACCTGATGTCGTAACGGGACGCCAGGTCGTGCCGGTCGGTCGCGTCCACCGTGCGCACCTCGATCTCTCCACCGTTGTCGCGGGCCGTCGTGCGGATCATCTCGATGAGCGGCTTGCAGGGACCGCACGCCGGCGTCGTGAAAACGACGAACGCGCACGAATCCGCCATCAGCTCGAGGCCCACGTCGGAAACATCCACCCAGTGAGTCGCACGCCCGCGGGCGCGGTACAGGCGGAGAGCCACCATGCCGAGGATCCCGGCCCCCGCGATCGCGGCGAGGATCAATAGACGCTGCGTCATGCGTTCAAGCCGAGCGGCGAGCTCGGGCCGCGAGCAAGTAGATCTCGCATCCGAGGCAGAAGCCGGTCGTAGCAGCTAGTGCCGCGAGCAGCGCGACGAGCAGCGCCGGCCCCCAGCCGAGTACCAACCGCGACGTGGAGTCGATGTCGGTCGTGTAGAGCCCGATCGTGCCCAGGGTGAGGAAGATCGTCCCCAGGGTCTGGGCGAAGCGTGGCGGCGCCGCCGGTTCCGGCTCGCCTCGTGGGATCAGCAGGGCTCGGTAGAGATAACCCATCAGGTTCCATCTGGGGCCTCCGACGACCGCGGCGAACAGCATCAGGGCCATCAGGGGAACCACGATCTCAAGCTCGAGCAGGAACGCCGCCGCGAGGAGCAGCGCCTGGACCCCCTGCGAGAAGCGGGGGAGATGCGAGTCCACCATGCGAGTTCTCCCTTTTTACACCGGAGAAATGAGCCTAACACTTCGACCCGGGCACTGTTCAAGAGGGGCAGCGCGCGCGACGATTCAATCCCTGAACGGTCCTCTCGAACGCCCTTGGGAGCGGGTATGGCCTCACGGATCCACGTCGTGGACGACGACACCACCATCAGGCAGATGGTCACCCTCCTCATGGTCGAGGAGGGGTACGAGGTCGCGGGCTCCAAGGACGGCGAGGAGGCAGTACGGGCGTGCCTGCTGGACCCGCCCGACCTTCTGATCCTCGACATGATGATGCCGGGCATGGACGGGTACGGGGTCCTCAGCGCCCTGGATACATCGGGGCTCCGGGATCGGATGCGGGTGCTGGCCCTGACCGCCAGGAGCTCGGAGCAGGACCGTGAGCGGATCCTGGAGTTGGGTGCCGACGGCTACATGGCCAAGCCCTTCGAATCCGACGACCTGGTAACCACCGTCACGGAGCTGCTGGCCCTGTCGCACGAGGAACTGGTGGCCCGGCGCATGCGGGACAAGGACACCGCTCATCTGCTGTCCCAGCTCGAGTCGCTGTTCGACACGTAGGCCCGGCGTCCGCATCCGGACTGCTAGCCTGACCGGGTTCGCCTGCAGGGGGAAACTATGGCAACCATCCTCATCGCTGAGGACGATCCGGATATCAGGCGCCTTCTCGGCAAGCTGCTGGCGCTCGACGGCCATGACGTCGACGAAGCCACCGACGGCGAGTCCGCCCTGGCGTCCCTGCGAAAGAGCATGCCCGATCTCGTAGTGCTCGACGTCATGATGCCCCGTAAGGACGGGCTCACCGTCTTGAAGGACATGAGAGCGGAGGGCATCCGGGACAAGACCAAGGTCATGCTCCT
>WHSQ01000007.1:63705-65204 GCA_009380005.1 Actinomycetota bacterium
CGCCGCATGCTCCTCACCGCGAGGGCCTCCGAATCCGACTGGCTCCGTGGCTACAAGGCCGGGGCCGACGGCTACGTGTCGAAGCCGTTCGACCCCGAAGGCCTCATCGAGGCCATCAACGAGATACTCGCGATGTCACCCCTCGATCTCGAGAGGCGTCGCGAACAGGAGTTGGAGAAGGCCCAGTTGCTCACGCGCCTGGAGAACCTGTTCGGGGAATGATCGTGGTCCCGGCTCGGTAACCTCATCCCCAGTGGAGCGTCATAACGAGAACCGGCACGAGACCGAGGCGGTTCCGTCCGAGCTGATCGAGCGCTGCAAGAGCGGTGACGAGGCGGCCTGGACGGAGCTCGTCGAGGCCACGTATCGGGACGTGTACTCGCTGTGTCTGCGGATCCTTCGGGACCCCGACGACGCCGTGGAAGCGACGCAAGACGCTTACCTGAAGGCGTGGAGGGGGCTCAAGGGCTTCCGCGGCGATGCTCGGTTCAGCACGTGGCTGTACCGGGTCGCCAGCAACGCGGCGATCTCGAAGCTCAGGAGTCGCAAGCGGCGCCGGGAGCGAGAGGTCGGTGATGAGGCACTGGCGTTGCTGGAATCGCCGGGCGGGACCGAGGAGCGTGCATCGGTTCTGTTGGACGTGCAGCGCCTCGAGCAAGCGGTGGGGGTGTTGCCCGAGCATTACCGGGCGGCGGTCGTGCTGCGAGACGTATACGGGATGTCGATCGAAGAGGTGGCCGAGAAGCTCGGGATCTCGGAGACGGCGGCCAAGGTGCGTGTGCACCGAGCCCGTAAGAAGTTGAAAGAGATGCTCTACGACGCGGGAGAGGAGGAGCGAGAGCGATGAATTGCGCGGAGATGAGAGAGATCCTTCCCGCCTACGCGCGCGATGCCGAGCGATCGCTCGAAGCCAGGCGTCACCTGTCCCGTTGTGAGGACTGCCGCGCCGAGCTCCGCCGGTACGAGACGATGCTCGGGGGACTCAGTGAGATGCGGGCCCAAACCGCCGGCGAGGTCCCGGCCGGGTTGCTCGCCTCCCTGGTCGAGATCCCCAACCGGGAGACGACGATCGATGTGATGAAGGCGCACCTCGCCCGCAACCGCAAGGTCTACGCCGGAGCCGCCGCTGCGCTGGTCGGCGTCGCGGGGGCCGCGGTCGGCGCGGTCGCCCTGCGCAGCCGGGGACGCGGCAAGTCGCGCTGGGCGATCGCCTAACGCCTCAGCTCTGGTGCTTCCGTGCCGCATAGCGCAACGGAAGTACCAAAGCTCGCGCTTCCTCGGGCGCCGGGCGCCCGCTGGATAGACTGGGACCGTTAGGGCAGTAGCTCAGTTGGCAGAGCACCGGTCTCCAAAACCGGCGGTCGGGGGTTCGAGTCCCTCCTGCCCTGCTACCGAAAGTGCTGGTAGCCGGGGGAACGTCCGTTTGGCGGTGTCGCGACTCCCTGCCGTACTCACCGATTACTCACTCGTTCCCGTCGTCGTCACCGAGTGGCGGAATG
>WHSQ01000007.1:65214-75783 GCA_009380005.1 Actinomycetota bacterium
CTCGAATCCGAATCCCATGAGGATGGAATCGGGGGTGCTGACCGACGCGCCCACGGGGAAGCCGGCGGCGTCGCTGCGTATCCAGTTGTTGGTGTTGGGGCCGCTGCCCTCGGGCGGGCCTGCGACCGTCCACCCGCCCATGTCGCTTTCGAAGGACGTAGAGGTCCCATCCGGCAACGTCACGTCGTCGACGAAAGCGCCGAGGTTCTGGACGGCCCAGTCGCTGACGTACGCGATCGAGATCTCGACCGTCTGTCCCGACCAGTCCGACAGATCCACCGACCACTCCTGCCATCCGCCGGAGTTGCCTTCCGCCGCGTTCCACGTGCCGGTCGTACCGGACGGGCTGCACGTGCCATCCGGGTTCACCGTCTGGTAGTGCTCCAGGTGGGGATGCAGCTCGTGCCAACCGGCGGGGCAACTGTCGCCGGTGTCCGGGGACGTGTGACCGTTGGCGTCGGGCAGCGTCGTCCAGTCCTCGCCTCCGGCCGTCCGCGCTTCCACGAAGATGAAGTCCCAGTGCGCTTCCGTGTCGAAGGACGTCCAGAACGACAGGCTGCCGCCCCCCGCCGGGACGGCGACCTCACGCGTGAGCCTCTTGTACGAGACGTCGGCGATCTGCGAGTAGACGTACTGATCGCCCGTATGCGGCTCGAACGGCCCGCCGGGCTTGTCCCAACGGGAGGAAGGCCAACTCTCGAACTGTGGATACCGGTCCGGTGGAAGGATGCCGCTCGTCGTGACGAAGGACGAGCTGGCGCCCTGGTTGTTGGCGCTGTCGCCCCCGTTGAAGCCCCAGGAGAGGGACTGGAACGGGTCGTCGAGGCCGTTCACGTCGTAGAGGCCACTGCCGCTGTTGCCGTCATCCGGGACCTGGAGGTAGCCCCCGAACCAGTACTGGATGACGTCGTTGACGCCATCGCCCGAACCCCGCAACGCCAAGCAGCGAGGTGCGATGTCTGCGGAGCCCGGCCCCGCGCACGGGCCTTCACCCTTGGGGTCGTAGCGCTGCGTCCCGACGGCCGCGCCGGTGTACTGCTTGCCCGCCCACGAACCCGTGTAGAGCACGCGACCGCCTTCGTTCATGTAGGCGCGGAACTCGAGTATCTCGTCCATCGCGAGTCGCGATGCGTTGCCCGGACCCCAACCCGCATCGCGGGTCACGATGTCGTCGCCCGTGTACCAGATCGTCGCGTCGTAGTGGCTCAGCACGCCGAGATGGTCGGGTGCGGTTCGGCCGCGGGCATCGACGTCGTAGACGTCTGCCGCTACTCCGTTGGCCGCGAGCGCGTCGAGGTAGTAGCCCACGTAGTGGGGGCCCGGGGCCTGATTCGGCAACGCCCCGGTGTAGTCCTCGGCTGCTACGACGAGGACGCGGCTACTGGATTCGCTCACGGCGTCGTACGTGAAGGAGTCGCTCGCTTCACCGCCTCCCTCGAACCACACCTCCACCGAATCGCCGGGCTCCGTGCCGGTGACCGCCCCGCGCATGACCCGGTAGTAGCGATCGGCCCCCGAGTAGCGTTCGCCACCGTCCCACTCGGACGTTGCCGCATCCTGGACCGGTCCTCCGTTGACGCGGTACTTCAACGTGACGGGCCCGAGGCTGCGGAGCGCCAGCACCTGCACCGGCTGCGGGTCTCCGTAGGAGTAGTCGAAGGTGAAGTTCGCGCCCGGGATGCCGTCCTTGTAGTCGTCGTCGCTCTCGAGGTAGAAGGGCTTCGTCTCGATCCCGAGGGACGACTTCGGGTTCTCAGGATCGGCCGCCGACCTCGCGACCGAGAGAGCGAACGGCAGGTTGCGCTGGAACTCGGCCTGCACCAGGGCCTCGTCGTCGGGGAACACGAACCCGCAGGAGGGGCAGCCCGGCGCCAGCTCGGGAGTCCACGCCAGGGTCCCCCGGGCTGTATGCGCGTAATCGGTGGTTTCTCCGTTGGTGACGTACAGGACATCGGAGCTCAGCCCCGGGTTGAATCCGGCGATCGCCGGATCGTCGAGGTTGCCCGAGAGGGCATAGTAGATGGGATCGTCGGCGGTGGGAGTCGCGATCTGCCATCCCTCCGCGTACAGGAGCCACTCGCCGTAGGAGTGGTAGTTCACCTGGAACGAGAAGTCGATGCCGTCGAGCAGGCCCTTGAGCGCCTGCGTCTCGGGCTCCGATACGGGCCCGGACCCGCGGTAGGTCTGGCTCGAGATGATCGATGAAGACCCCTCTTCGTCGTAGTCGAAGTGGTTCGGGTAGTTACGGTTGAGGTCGACCCCATCGGCGATGGTCGTGGTCCCGTCCCCATCGTTGTCGCGTAGGTTCTTGCGCCACAGACGCTCGGTTTCGAACGTGTATTCGTAGCCGTCGGGGTTGGCTACGGGCACGAACCACAGCTCGGTGGTCTTGAGGAGCTTCTTTATCTCCTTGTCGTTCGCTCTCCAACGATCGATGAACCAGTTCATGAGTCGCCGATCGACCTCGCCGGCGATCCATTCCCTCGAGTGCTGCAGGGCGCTGTAGAGAACGGCGGGACGGCTTCCGTCGGGCTTGTCACGCGCCCCCTGGGTCAACTTGATGGCGAGGATCTCGCGCCCCTCAAGGGTCGTGCCCAGGGTCACGAGCTTGGCGATCTGGGGATTCCGAGCGGCCACTTGATGCAACTGGTCGCGGAAGCCGCCGGGCTCGTCCCACGACCTCCACACGGTGTAACCGTGCTGGGCTTGCGCCTCCGCAAACTGTTTCACGGTGCTGCCGTCCTGGAGCCGGATGAGAGATGCACGGATGCCCTGCCGAGCGAGCTGACCCTTCTGCTTGCGCGTGAGCACCAGGTCGATCTCGACGCCGTCGTCGACGTCTCGCTGCGCGGTGACGTCGAATCCCTGTTCCAAGAGTTGACCGACCTGCTCGGCCTTGACCACGGCGCGGTACATGTCGAGTCGATCGGCGCTCCTCTGCGCGCCGGACGGCACGGTCCCCGTCGCCAGTAAGAGAGAAACGAGCGCGCCGATGAAGAACACTCTGAGCTTCTTCACAAACCCCCCCCTGGTGCCAGTCGCAAACTCCGATTTCTGCAGCGTGCGAACCCTGACGGCACACTAGCTTCCGGGACTTAGCCCTGTCACGCGCGAAGTGGCGGCCTCGACGCGCCAAGTGACCGGCTTCGTCACGCGAGAGATCGATCTGTAGGTCGATGTCCGAAACGCGGCGAATCCAAGGCACCCCGAAGCATGCACCTGGCGACGCCCGAGCCCTATGGTCGCGTTACGGCTCCCCGCGACGCCGAGCTCACCGACGCTGCGTACTTGGCGAAGACGCCATTCCCGTAGCGGGGGGCGGGGGCGACCCAGTCGCCTAACCGCTTCGCCAGCGCGTCGGCGTCCAGGACGACCCGCAGCTCGCGCGCTTCGACGTCGACCTCGATGATGTCCCCGTCACGGAGGGCTGCGATCGGCCCGCCGCGAGCCGCTTCGGGGGCGACGTGGCCGACCATCAGTCCGTGGGTCGCCCCACTGAAGCGCCCGTCGGTCAGCAGCGCGATGTCCTCGCCGAGGCCCTCACCCACAATCGCAGCCGTCACGTGCAACATCTCCCGCATCCCGGGACCACCGGCCGGGCCCTCGTAGCGGATCACCACCACGTCGCCGGCGCGGATCGCCTGTGCCTTCACCGCGGCGAAGCATTCCTCTTCCGACTCGAACACCCGAGCCGGGCCCCGGTGGAACCTGCGCTCGTGCCCGGCCAGCTTCACCACGCAGCCCTCGGGGGCCAGGTTCCCCCTCAGGATGGCGAGGCCTCCCGTCGCCTTCAGCGGATCGGAGATCCGCCGGATCACCTCCTGCCCGGCGGACTCCTCGGCGCCCCCGGCGATCTCGCCGATCGTGACGCCGTCGACCGTGCGGGCCGAGCCGTCGATGAGTCCCGCGTCGACGAGCTCCCTCATCAGCAACGCAGATCCCCCCGCCCGATACATATCGGTGGCGACGAAGCGACCCCCCGGCTTGAGGTCGGCGATGACGGGGGTGCGGGCGGCGATGCGCTCGAAGTCCTCGAGCGCCAGCTCTATCCCGAGCTCGGAGGCGATGGCCAGGAGGTGGAGGACCGCGTTCGTCGATCCCCCCGAGGCGGCCACGGAGGCGATCGCGTTCTCCAGGGAGGCCTTGGTCAACAGCGCCGAAGGCCTGATGTCCGCCTCCACCAGTCGGGCGGCGATCCGGCCGGCCTCCGTCGCCGCATCCAGCTTGCCCGGGTCCGTTGCGGGGATCCCACCGAGCCGGGCCGGGCCGAGGCCCAGGAAGTCGACGGCCGTGGCCATCGTGTTCGCCGTGAACTGGCCCCCGCAGGCGCCCGCGCCGGGGCAGGCGGCCCCCTCGAGCGAGTGCAACTCGCCGGCCGACATGGTGCCCGAGGCGTGCGCTCCCACGGCCTCGAAGACGTCGAGGATCGTGACGTCCCGACCTCGCCACCGTCCCGGAGCGATCGAGCCGTTGTAGAGGACGAGGCCGGGGATATCCAGCCTGCACAACGCCATCACCGAGCCGGGGATCGTCTTGTCGCATCCGACCAAACACACGATGCCGTCGAACAGGTGCCCCCGGGCGACGAGCTCGATGGAGTCGGCGATGACCTCGCGTGACACCAGCGAGGCACGCATGCCTTCGGTTCCCATCGACACGCCGTCGGAGATGGAGATCGTGTTGAACTCCATGGGCGTTGCACCGGCCTCCCGGATGCTTGCCTTGATCGCGGTAGCTAGCGCTCGCTGGTTGAGGTTGCACGGCATCGTCTCGATCCAGGTGGTGGCGACGCCGATGATGGGCCGTGCGAGATCCTCGTCGGAGAATCCGACGCCCTTCAGCATCGCTCGAGCCGGTGCACGATCCGGCCCATCGGTCAGCGCCGCACTGCGGCGCTTGGCGGAGGACGACGGTTCGGAGTAAGGATCGGTCATCCGTTGTTCCTTCGTAGGACTTGACTGACAAAGCGAGTTGCCTATACTGCCCCAATACCTCGACAGCGTCGCCGGGGTTCGCAGGGGTCCTCAACAGGAACGGATCTGATGGACACGATGTACCACAGCACTGCGAACGAGGGGCGACGTCCGCTCTACATCCTCAACCTCGTACTTATTCCCTAGGCGCGCGCGCTCGGCATAGCTGCCGAGGAAAGCGTGCGCCTGAACCCTCCGGCCCCCGGGGGGTTTTTTCGTTCCCCGAGTTCTTGGAGGTGATCCATCACACACGTACACCGCAACACACGTAGCGCAAGCCCGCGAGGGGAGGAGCACGACATGAAGCACGAGATCTGGAACGGCGGTTGCCTCGGAACCGCCGAGTTCGTCGAGCCCGGGGAGGTCCGGCTCGACATCGAGGATGCCGCGAACCGGAACTGGTTCGAGCGCTACTTCGGCCAGGAGCAGTCCTACCTGACCGGTGCCGTCGACTGTCCGGAGATGACGAGCGAGCGTCCCGTCGATTCGGAAGCCGCCTTCAACCGCTCGCTGGGTCGCCTGCTCGCCTACAACTACGACGTCCGCCGGCCGTCGAAGACGGGCGGCCCGGATACCAAGGGCTCGACCTAGATGCGACGGATCCGCGTGCAGAAGAGGAGGGTCCGATGTCGCTGAGCGGCGCGTCGTCCCTGATCCGATCGCTGGAAGCCGCCGGCGTCGAGTTCGTCTTCGGCATCCCGGGAGGGGCGATCCTTCCCGCGTACGACCCATTGATCGGGTCGCCGATCCGCCACCTGCTGATGCGTCACGAACAGGGGGCCGGCCATGCGGCCGAAGGCTATGCCCAGGTGACCGGCAAGGTCGGCGTCTGCATGGCGACATCGGGTCCCGGCGCGACCAACCTGGTGACTCCCATCGCCAACGCGATGATGGATTCCGTCCCCTTGGTCGCGATCACCGGGCAGGTCCCCCGCGCCGTGATGGGCAACGACGCCTTCCAAGAGGCCGACATCACCGGCATCACGATGCCCATCACGAAGCACAACTACAAGGTGATGGAAGCGGACGAGATCCCCACCGTGGTCGCTGAGGCGTTCCATATCGCGTCGACCGGACGGCCCGGCCCCGTGCTCGTGGACATCCCGAAGGACGTTCTCCAGGCCGAGACCTCCTTCGATTGGCCCACCGCGCTCGACCTCCCCGGCTACCGGCCCACCACGCGGCCCAACCAACGTCAGATAGCTGCGGCGATCGATCTGATCAGGAGCGCCGAGCGTCCGGTCCTCTACGTCGGCGGCGGCATCGTGAAGGCGCGAGCGTCCGAAGAGCTGCTCGAGCTGGTCGAGGCCATCGATGCTCCGGTGGTGACGACCTTGATGGCGAGGGGGGCGTTCCCCGACGATCACCCGCGCTGTCTCGGGATGCCCGGCATGCACGGCTGCTACGCCGCGGTGACGGCGATGCAGCGAGCCGATCTCCTGATAACCCTGGGGGCCCGGTTCGACGACCGGGTGACCGGCAAGCTCAGCGCGTTCGCTCCCGAGGCGAAGATCATCCACGCCGACGTCGATCCGGCGGAGATCGGCAAGAATCGCAACGTCGACGTGCCCATCGTGGGAGACGCCAGATCGGTCACCGGGGCCCTTGCTCGAGCGGCGCTGCAGTCGAACTACGAGCAAGGCCCGGTGGACCGCTCGCCGTGGATAGCCACGGTCTCCTCATGGAGCCGCGAGTACCCGATCGCCTACACCCAGGAAGAGGACGGCCCGATCAAGCCGCAGTTCGTCGTCGACGCTTTCGGACGTGCGACGGCAGGCGAAGCGGTCACCGTGACGGGCGTCGGCCAGCATCAGATGTGGGCGTCGCAGCTCATGCCCTGCAACCATCCCTATTCGTTCGTCACGTCCGGCGGATTGGGGACGATGGGTTTCGCGGTGCCGGCAGCGCTGGGCGCGAAGGTCGGTCGTCCGGATGCGCGCGTCGTCGCCATCGACGGTGACGGCTGCTTCCAGATGACCGCTCAGGAGCTCGCGACGGCGACGATCGAGAAGATCCCGTTCACGGTCGCGATCCTGAACAACGAGCACCTCGGCATGGTCCGGCAATGGCAAGATCTCTTCTACGACGGCCGTCGGTCGCAGGTGTACCTGCCCCCGATGGTTCCGGACTACGTCAAGCTGGCCGAGGCGTACGGCGCGGTAGGTCTGCGAGCCGAGAGCCCGGACGAGGTCGAGAACGTCGTCGACAAGGCGATGTCGATCACCGACCGGCCCTGCGTCATCGATTTCCGTGTCGATGCGGACGAGATGTGCTTCCCGATGGTTCCGGCCGGTGCCTCGAACGACGACATCATCCTCGGACCGGAGATCGACCCACCCAGGGAGACGGCGGTTCCCGCGGCGGGGTCGGATTATGCCTTCGGCGGGATGGGGGCCTGATGGCTACCCACACCTTGTCGGTCCTCGTCCAGAACAGGCCGGGCGTGTTGGCCCGCGTCGCGATGTTGTTCGCTCGCCGCGGCTTCAACATCGACTCGCTCGCCGTCGGTGAGACCGAAGACCCGTCGGTGTCCCGAATGACGATGATCGTGTCGGTCGAAGGCAAGCCGCTCGAGCAGGTCATCAAGCAACTCCAGAAGTTGATCAACGTCCTTCGCGTCGTCGAGCTGGCGGTCGACGACAAGATCGAGCGTGAGCTGGCCCTCATCAAGGTCGGCGTCGGCGCCGGCAAGCGGGCTGAGGTGTTGGAGATCGCCGAGATCTTCCGAGCCAAGGTCGTGGATGTCGACGCGGACGCCCTGACGCTCGAGATCACCGGAGCGCCCGACAAGGTCTCGGCCCTCGAGCACCTTGTAGCCCCTTACGGCATCACCGAGCTCGCTCGCACCGGCCGTATCGCGCTGGGGCGCGGCGGAGCCGGACTGAAACCGCCGAACCTTCGACCCGTCCCGCTGGCAGAGACAGAAGCTTCCTAAGAGGAGGAGAACCGAGATGAAGATCTACTACGAGGACGAGTCCAGCCTGAGCCCGCTCGAGGGCGAGACCGTCGCGGTCATCGGTTACGGCTCGCAGGGACGAGCGCATGCTCTGAACCTGCGTGACTCGGGGATCGACGTGGTCGTCGGGCTCCGGAAGGACTCGAAGTCATGGGAGGTCGCCGAGGCCGACGGCGTCCGGGTGACGGGCATGCACGAGGCCTGTCGCGGCGCAACCGTCGTCGCGATGCTGGTGCCGGACCAGCATCAGGCAGGCGTGTACGCGGAGGCCGTGGAGCCGAACCTCGAGCCCGGATCCGTGCTCCTGTTTGCTCACGGGTTCAACGTCCACTTCGGGCAGATCCGTCCGCCGAAGGGCCACGACGTGGTGATGATCGCGCCGAAGGCTCCGGGGCCCCTCGTGCGGCGCACGTTCGAGGATGGGATGGGCACACCGGCCGTCGTGGCCGTCCACCAGGACGCATCGGGCAAGGCGCTCGATCGTGCCCTCGCCTACGGTCGCGCTCTTGGATGCGCGCGCGCCGGGATCATCGAGACGACGTTCGCCGAGGAGACGGAGACGGACCTGTTCGGCGAGCAGGCCGTTCTCTGTGGCGGGGTGTCACGTCTGATCCAGGCGGGCTTCTCGACGCTGGTCGAGGCCGGGTACCAGCCGGAGATCGCCTACTTCGAGTGCCTGCACGAGCTCAAGCTCATCGTCGATCTGCTCTACGAAGGCGGGTTCGACCACATGCGTAACGCGGTGTCGGACACGGCCGAGTACGGGGACTTCACGCGCGGGAAGAAGGTCATCGGACCCGAGGTCGAGGAAGCGATGCGCCGGACCCTCGAAGAGATCCGTTCGGGCGAGTTCGCACGTGAGTGGATCCTGGAGAACCGGGCCGGAACCCCCGTGCTGGAGGCGGAGCGGAAGCGGCAGTCGGAGCTTCAGGTCGAGGAGGTAGGCGCGCGCCTGAGGGGGATGATGTCGTGGATCAAGCGGTAGAGCCTCACGTACGCATCTTCGACACGACGCTCCGTGACGGCGAGCAATCGCCCGGCATCTCGCTGAACCTCAAGGAGAAGCTGGAGATCGCCGAGCAGCTCGCGCGCCTGGGCGTAGACGTCATCGAGGCAGGGTTCCCCGTAGCGTCCGAGGGGGAGTTCGAAGCCGTCTCGGCGATCGCGGGGAACGTCTCCGGGCCGATCATCGCGGCACTGGCGCGGGTCGATCACGGTGACATCGACCGCGCCGCGTCATCGGTCGCGTCCGCGGGACGTCCTCGGATCCACACCTTCATCGCCACGAGCGAGATCCATATGTCGGCGAAGCTTCGGATGACGCCTCAGGAGGTCCTGGCCGCGGCGGCGTCCGGCGTGGAGCGTGCCAGGACCCACGTCGGCGACGTCGAGTTCTCGTGCGAGGACGCGACGCGTTCCGATCCGGCGTTCCTGGTCGAGGTGTTCGGTGCTGCAGCACGCGCGGGGGCAACGACACTGAACCTGCCCGACACGGTCGGTTACGCCCTCCCCGAGGAGTTCGGAGCACTGCTGCGTTACCTGATCGAAGAGGTCGGTCACGACGTCATCTGGAGCGTGCACACGCACGACGACCTCGGTCTGGCGGTGGCCAACGCGCTGGCCGGCGTGGCGGCGGGCGCGCGGCAGGTCGAAGTGGCCGTGAACGGGATCGGTGAACGCGCCGGGAACTGCTCGCTGGAAGAGATCGTCATGACTCTGCGCACTCGCACCGCGGAGCGTGGTCTCGACACCGCCGTGAACAGCAGGGAGATCGCTCGAACGTCCCGGCTTGTCTCCATGCTGACCGGTTACCCGGTGCCGCCCAACAAGGCCGTCGTCGGAGCGAACGCGTTCGCTCACGAAGCGGGCATCCATCAGCACGGAGTGCTGGTGGAGCGGACCACGTACGAGATCATGGATCCGCACGACGTCGGACTGGACGGCTCGCGGCTCGTCCTGGGAAAGCATTCAGGTCGTCACGCGTTCGAGAACGCTCTCGTGGAGCTGGGTTTCTCGCTCGATCGCGCGGAGATCGCGAGCGCGTTCGCGCGCTTCAAGGAGCTAGCCGACCGCAAGATCCGTATCACCGACGTGGATCTCGAAGCGATCGTCGTCGACGAGATCGGGAGCCAGCAGGACGTCTACGAACTCGTGTCCATACAGGTTGCCGGCGGAACACATCTGTCGCCGACGGCGACCGTTCGGCTCCGTCGGGGCGATGAAGTCATCGACGAGTCGGCCATCGGCGACGGCATGATCGACGCCGTCTGCGGTGCGATCCAGCGGGCGGCCGGCATGGAAGCCAAGCTCGAGACCTTCAATGTCTCGAGCGTCACCGGAGGTATCGATGCGCTCGGTGACGTGACGTTGGTCCTGTTACGCGAGACTCCGTCCGGCTCCCGTCGTGCGACGGGCCGGGGGGTATCAACCGATGTAGTGGAGGCGTCGGCGCGCGCCTACGTCTCGGCGGTCAACCGCTTGATCCAGATCGAGAGCTCCACCCGTCCCGTGGTGGCGGTCACCTGATGTCACAGACCATCACCGAGAAGATCCTGGCGCGCCACGCCGGCGTAGACGAGGTCAGCCCCGGTGACATCGTCATGTGCAAGGTCGACATCGCGATGGCCAACGACGTGACGG
>WHSQ01000080.1 GCA_009380005.1 Actinomycetota bacterium
CAGCCCCAGGTGCCAGATGTCGATCCCGAGCTCGGGATCGTTGACGGTCTTGAGGGCGTCCTCGAGCTGCTGGTTGATCTCTTCCTTGGTGGCCATACACCCAGGATAACGAGCCGCAGGGACCGCCCATTCCGATCGGAGAACCTTTCGGATGGGATCGACCGCCAGCACTTGCATCTTGGGTGGAGATGCCCTACTATCGAACGTATGTTCGCTATAGTCGAGGGTTCGGAGCCGCGCCTCAACCCGGTGCCGGAGCCGGTGGAGACGGGAGCGGAGACGGTGGTCGGCGCGTTGTCGGACGCCGAGGTGCGCGATGGGATCACCGAGCTCCAGGCCCACATCAACGCGGCCCAGGCACGCCAGCTCGAGCTGGTCGCCGAGTACGAGCGCCGGGGCCTCTACGGCAACGACTCCTGCCGCTCGACCGGGCACTGGCTGACGTGGCGCTGCGGGTTGCCGCCGAGCCTCGCCGCGCAGCAGGTCGCGGTCGCCACCGAGCTCCCCGAGCTGCCGCAGGTATCCAGAGCCTTCGCCGCCGGGGAGCTGAGCTTCCACCAGACGAGGGCCATCGCGCGCGTAGCGACGCCCGAGAGCGAAGAGACGCTGGTCGAATGGGCCCGGGACTGCACCGTCGCCCAGCTACAACGGATCACCGCGACCTACCGGCGGGTATCGCGCCCCGCCGACCAGCAAGAGGCCGATGAGGCTCACTTCCAGCGATACCTCCACTACTTCGTCGATGACGACGACTCCGTCGTGATCAAGGGGCGGCTGGATCCCGAGAACGGGGCCTGGGTGGTGAAGGGACTAGAGGCGTCCTACCAGGACCTGATCCAAGACGCCCCCGAGGACCAACGACGTGAAGGCTTCGCCGCACACGCCGCCGACGCGCTCGCGGCGGTGTGCGAGAGCTACCTCGCCAACGGTCCCGCCGACGATCGCCACACCTTGATGATCCACGTCGATGCCGAGCTGCTGGCCGGAGCCCAAGGTGGTCGGTGCCACACCGACGAAGGCGCCGCCCTGCCATTCGCGACGGTCGAGCGCATGGCGTGTGATTGCTCCACGGTTCCGATCGTGGAGCACGACGGCGAGCCACTGGACATCGGTCGCAAGTCCCGCAAGATCCCGACCGGCATGCGCCGCGCCCTGGAGGCACGCGACGGTGGCTGTTGCTTCCCGGGATGCGGCCAGAGGCGTTTCGTGCAGGGCCACCATGTCGAATACTGGCCCCACGGCGGCCGGACCGCGCTGTCGAACCTCATGTCGTTGTGCCGCTTCCACCACCGCAAGTTGCACGAGGGCGGGTATCTCCTGCGTGAGAAGGACGATGGCTCGCTCGAGTTCGTGCATCCCAGTGGGTCGGCCATAGGTGCGGGGCCTCCCTTACGAGCTCGAGGCCCGGACCTGAAGAAGCGTCACGAGCAGCGCGGGTTGAAGATCACGCCCCAAACCTGTGAACTCACGTGGGACGGCTCCAACGTCGACCTCCCATTGGTGATCGAAGCGATGACGCACATGAACCTGAGGTGTTGATGGGTCACGGACCTGCTCGCGACAGAAGTCGGCCAAATCCCCGTCTCTCATACGGTGCCCATCGTTCACCAATACGAACGCCCGAGTCCGGTTAATGGTTGCGGGAGATTGGAGCTCGCGGTTAGACCGTGATGCCCAGGAGCCTCGCGGCGTTGTTCTTCAGGACGTCGTCGGCCTTGTCGCCCAGGTCCATCTCGTCGAACTCGTCCAAGATCCGGCCGGGATCAAGCATCGGGTAGTCGCTTCCCCAGACGAATCGGTCCGAAAGGCGACCGCGCGCGTCACGTTTCACCTCTTCGGGGATGTACTTGGGGCGCCAGCCGGACAGGTCGACCCATACGTTGGTCTTGTGCATGGCGCTCGCCAGGACCTCCAGGTGCCACGGGTAACCGAAGTGCGCCATCACGACCGTGAGCCCCGGATGACGAGCTGCGACCTTGTCCATCAGCATCGGGCGGCCGTAGTCGTAGGCGATACCCGAGCCGCCCGGGACCCCCGCACCGAGACCCGTCTGGCCGACGTGCACGACGATCGGGAGACGGTGCTCTTCACACTTGTCCCACAACGGGTCGAACCTCTCGTCGTCGGGGTAGAACGCCTGGACCTGGGGGTGGATCTTGAGTCCCCTCAGGCCGAGCTCCACGATCGCGCGGTCGAGCTCCTCCACGGCGTCGGGCTTGTGGGGATCGACGCTCGCGAAGCCCACGAACTGCTCCGGAAAGTCACGGCAGATCTCGGCGACACGATCGTTGGTCAGCGGCGGGAGGCCCGAGGCGGTCTCCGCGTCCCACGCAAGCAGCACGCCGAGCAGGTCCCAAGCCTCGTACTCCGCCGCCATCTCTTCCGCGGTCCGGACGCGCACCTCGCTGCGGAAGTACTTCGCCGTGACCTCCAGCATGGGACCGATGGAACCCTCCAACCATTCGGAGGTCGAAGCGTGAACGTGGAAATCGATAGCCCGTGGCACCCGATACCCCCTACAGGAAGAAGAAAGAGATGGCCATGATCACGTAGGCCGCCAGCAACTGCACACCCTCCAGCCAGTTGGAACGACCGTCGAGCGCGATGAAAGCGAGGATCGCGCTGGAGAACCCGACGGCTGCGATCTCGAAACCCGTGAAGATGAAGTTCATCGGGTTGCCGACGATGAGCGAGATGAAGACCAGCATCGGAGCGACGAACAGGGCGATCTGCGTCGACGAGCCGATCGCTATCTCGATCGAGATATCCATCTTGTCCTTGGCCGCCAGGAAGATCGCGGAGGAATGCTCCGCCGCGTTCCCCACGATCGGCACGATTATCAGCCCGACGAACAGCTTGGAGATGCCCACCTGCTCCACCGTGGGCTCGAGGGCGCCGACGAGGAATTCGCTCATGATCGCGACGAACACCGTGGCTCCGGCAAGCATCCCTAGAGCCCTGCCTGTCGACCACTTGGGCGTCTCGGCCTCCGCATGGCCGTGCGTGTCGCCGAAGAATCGCTTGTGCGTCTTGAGGGAGAACAGCAACGCCAGCCCGTACGTGACGATCAGGACTATCGAGACCCCCACCGAGACCGCCTCGGTCCGGAAGAAGTTGGCCTCGGGCGTAAGTGCGAACAGCGCCGGCATCATCAGCGCCACGACCGCGATCACCAGAGAGGCGGAGTGCAATCCTGCGCTTGCAAGGTTGAACCTCTGTTCCACGCGGCTCCAACCTCCGACCAGGAAGGAAAGACCGAGCACGAGCAGGACGTTGCCGATGATCGAACCGGTGATGGATGCTTTGACGACCTCGAGCTCGCCTTCGATGATCAGGAAGACCGCGATGATCATCTCGGTCACGTTGCCGAACGTCGCGTTGAGCAGTCCGCCGACGCTCGAGCCGGTGCGAAGGCTGAGGTCTTCGGTCGCGTGCCCGATCAGCCCCGCGAGCGGCAGGATCGCCACCGCCGAAGTTATGAAGATGGCCATGGGGGCCCCGTGGACGAGCTCGAGCACGAACGCGACCGGTACGAATAGCAACAGCCATTCGAGACGAGGTTTGAGCATGGCCGGGGAGCCTAGCGCAGGCGTTGTTTGAGCTCGGCTGCAGCTTTCGGTGGATCGGGTGCTTCGGTGATCGCACGCACGACCACGACGCGACGCGCACCCGCTTCCATCACGTCGGCGAGGTTGGATGCATCGATCCCACCGATCGCGAACCACACCGAGCTCGTAGCGGTTCCGGCCGCGTGACGGATCAGTTCCAGACCCGTTCCCGGGCGACCGGGCTTGGTCGGGGTTTCGAAGACCGGTCCCACCGCGAAGTAGTCCCAGTCCTCCCTCGCTGCCTGGTCCACCTGTTCGGGGGAGTGCGTCGACCCACCCAGAACGATCCCCGGCACTATCGCACGCGCTATCTCGGGTGGGATGTCGTCCTGACCCAGGTGGAGGCCGTCCGCTCGGAGGGCAAGGGCGATGTCGGGCCGGTCGTTGATCACGAAGGGGATCCCGGCTCGCCGGCACGCCTCGGCGATCGGGGCGCCCGCCTCCAGGACCTGCTTCGGCTCGAGCTCCTTCTCGCGCAACTGGATGACGTCGACCCCGCCGGCGGCAAGCTCGTCCACCATGTCGGCCAACCTGCCGGCCTGGAGCCGGGCGGGGGCGACCAGATACAAGCGCGCGTCCCACATCGGACTCAAAGAGCGATAGCGGTCGCGCCACCGTCGTCGAGCTCGGTATCGGGATCCTCGCCGATGCTACGTTCGTATTCCTTCATCCGTTCGGCGACTTTCCACAACACCCTCGGGACGCGCATCATCGCTATGAGGACGAAGACGTAGGGCAGGACGTCGAGCACTACCTCGTACCAGCGCTTGTCGAGGGCCGGTGCGACCGCCACCCAGACGATCGCAAGCGCGAGCAACAGCGTAGCCACGTTCCGACCCGTCTTCGCTTGCGCCGCCGATTCGAAACGCTCTCGCATGGCGCGTACGGCCCGCCTGCCGTGACGACTGCGCAGGCGCGTCCAGGTTCGTTTCGACGGATAGAAGCGACCGAACCCCTCGACGAAGCCCAGGGCGAGAGCTGCGAAGAGGGCCGCGAGACCGATGGTGCTCATGGGAGCCAGGTTAGAGGAGCCTGCGCCGAAGTGCGCTCGGCCTTATACGAGCGCCCGCGGCAAGGGGCCGGTGTCCTGCCGATCGAACGACAGCCCCGGGGCCAGGGTCCGAGAGCGCCGATGGGGATCCTCGGCGTCGCCCCTCGGGCTCGTCTCGGCGAGCAAGGCCCACAGTTGCCGAGCCTCTCTGAGGGAGCCGAGCGACACCTGTTCCTCGCCGGCACGGACCTTCACCGTGCCGTAACCCAGCAACCTCCCGGCGAGGCCCTGGACGAGCTCCACCTGCGAGACGTGCTCCAGCGAGATGCTGGCGACCCTTCGGATGACGCCGCCGGAGAGCTGCAGCAGGCGTTGGTTCGTCAGCACCACGCGCCGCCGGCGCCACGCCAGGAAACGCCGCACGAAACGCGCCAACACCAGCAGCGCAACGACGGCCGCGATCAGATCGACCGGGCCGGTACCCGTCTGAGGCGTCGCGTAGTACCCGAGGGCCAGAGCCGCGCCGACGCCGGCCAGGGCACGCAGCGCCGGGCCCAGCAGGCGGATCGGATGGGTCCGGACGGTGAGCACCGGACGCTCCCCTTCGGTCAGCAGCCTCCTGGAGATTCGCATCAGAAGAGAACACAAACAACTTTAGAGCCATCTTGCAACAAGCGATCTCGAGGAGCGAAACGGGGCCGGTGCTCAGGCGGCCGACCACCACTCCAGCCACAGCCGCCGGGACGTCTTCAGGTGCTCGGGCTCACGGGAGAAGACCTCCAGGGTCACGGTGCCGGCGTACCCGGCCTCCTTGAGCGTTCGGATCGCCGAACGCCAGTCGACCGTCCCGGCCCCCAGGGGGAGATGGAGGTCTTCCGCTCCCCCGCGATTGTCGGAGACGTGGACGTGCGCCAGCCGGTCTCCGAATGCGGCGACCAGATCGGGGGTGCGGTTCTTGCCTCGCAGCCCGAGGTTGAGATTGGCATGTCCGACGTCGAGATGGAACCGAGCCTTGGGTACGGCCTCGAATATGGGTTGGAGGTCCTCGACCGAAGAGAACAGCCGGTCGAGGTTCTCGACCATCACGGTGACGCCGCGTTCGGCGGCGTCCCCGACGAGGTTCGCGATCGCCTCCCCGTTCATCTTGCGCACCTGCTGCACGGAGTGAAGCGGGACGCGCTGGTCCGGGTGGACGTTGACCAGGGTGACGTTCGCGTCGGCGAACGTATCGAGAGCGCGCCTGAAGAGATCGCGCGCCTGCTGCCGGAGCTCTGGGAACGAGGAGGCGATCGGCAGGTACCAGGCCGTGTGTCCCACGGCGGTGAGCCCGAGATCGCCGAGTAGACGAGCCACTTCTCTCCCATCGGGCGTCCATGCGGCCGGCGGCTCCAGCGTCAGGTCCACGAAGTCGAAACCCGCTTCGTGGATCCGATGTATCTCCTTGGCGACGGAGCGCCCCGGGAAGTTCATCGATCCGATCAACATGAGCGCATTATCCTCGCCCCCATGGAGACCCTCGAAGCGATCCTGACTCGACGCTCGATCCCGAAGTGCGCCGAGGACCGGATCCCGGATCGGGCCACCATCCAGAAACTGCTGGAAGCCGCCGTCCGGGCCCCGAACCACCACCTGACCGAGCCGTGGCGATTCATCGTCCTGTCGGGCGATGCCCTCAAGGCCCTGGGGGATGCGATGGCCGACGGCAATGCGAGCCAGGGCAAGGACCCCGAGGCGATCCGGTCGAAGCCACTTCGGGCCCCGATCATCATCACGATCGTCGGTCATCCCAAGACTCACGTCGCCCGGGTTTCGGAGATCGAAGAGCACCACGCGGCGGGCGCAGCGATGCAGAACATCTTGCTGGCCGCCCACGATCTGGGCCTGGCGGCGATGATCCGCACCGGGCCGGCGGCCGAGATGCCCGAGGTCCGCGATCACCTGGGCATCGGGTCGGACGAGGTCATCTCCGGGTTCATCTACGTTGGGTATCCGGCCGAGGGCACGGAAGACCGACCGCTGACGCGGCGCACGCCGGCAGACGATCTAACCGAATGGCGGGGGTGGGACTGACATGCCGAAGCGCATCGCCTTCTTCGACGTGGACCGCACTTTGATCCCCGGCTCCTCTCTGTTCTTGCTGGCGCGGGGGGCCTACGCACGCGATTTCTTCCGGGTCCGCGACATCCTTCGATTCGGTTACGGGCAGGTCCTCTTCCGACTTCGCGGTGAACACGCCGGCGGCATCGACAGGACTCGCGATTCGACACTCGATTTCGTCATCGGGCGCTCCCAGGCCGAGCTGGTGGAGATGGGCAACGAGATCGTCGAGGAACGGATCCTTCCGCGCGTCTACCCCGACATCTTCCGCGTCATCGAGCAGCACCGAGAGGAGGGTGACCTGACCTACCTCGTCACCGCGGCTCCGATCGAGCTCGCCTCCTCGATCGCGATCGCACTCGACATGGACGGAGCCGTCGGAACGGAATCCGAGCTCGACGCCGGCGGTTACTACACCGGCCGGCTAGTGGGCGCGATCATGCACGGGCCCGAGAAGGCGAAGGCGGCCGCCGAGGTGGCCGAGGTCGCCGGTATCGACCTGGCCGACTGTCTCGCCTACTCCGATTCGATCAGCGACCTTCCGCTCCTCGAATCGGTCGGGTACCCGCACGCCGTGAATCCCGAGCACGAATTGCGACGCCTCGCGATGCAACGCGGGTGGCCGATCCACGAGCTGCGCACGCGCCGTCGTCTGCTGCTGGTGGGCATCCCGGCCGGCTTGGGAGGCGCCGGGTTGTTCGCCGGGGGCGTGGCGTTGGGGGTTGGGCTGGAGCGAAGGAACCACCGCCGGCGCCGCAACGTGATCGAACGCATCGGACGCCGGTGGCGCTCCGGTCGCTAGAAGCAGGACTACCAGACATCTCCGGCGCGCCAGTCGCAGCTGATCGGTAGGGATAGGTCGAGGTGAGGAGTATCGGGGGTCAGGCGTACGAGTACGTAGCCATCCTCCTCGGCCGTACGTACGAGCCCTCGGTCCGTACGGACCCACGTCGAGCCCCTCCACACGATCCACCCCAATCGCTCGTAGAAGGCGAAAAGCTCGGTGCCCAACGCGCCGAGCTGGAAGGTTCGGTCGATGTGCTCCCCGACGATCTCCATGATCGCGGTGGAGAAGCCGCGCCGTCGATGTGTCGGCAGCGTCGCGACCGCCTCCACGTATCCCGTCGCAAGCCGGTGGCCGCCGGTATGCAACTCGCGCTCGACGACTGAGGCATGCGACACGATGTCTCCACCCGCCTCCACCACGAAGTGCACGCCACCGACCGCATGATCGAAGTCTTCTTCCGTGAACTCGTCCCCCGGATCCGTCCACGAGGCGAACAACAGCGCGCGGAGGGATGTCGCATCGCGCGGAGTGAGATCGTCGCTCGAAACGCGCCTTACGACCGTCATGCGCGGGACGATACGGCAAAAGCTACTCATCGAGTACGAACGGCATTGGGGCCGGCGACTTCTTCTTCTCTTTTTGGTCTGCCCTACGGGATTCGCATCCGGCAGCATCTTCGCGGCCAGACCGGATCCCGGACTTAACCTGGACTACCGCCGCCGTTGTCTAGATCTCGATCAACGCTGTGCTGGACCGCGTACTCGCAGGTCATCTTTGAGTGAAAGGGCGATGCTTATCGCCACTGCGGCTGAGCCCCTAACCGAGGGACAAAATCAGCCTCAGGGCGTCATCTATCTCCCACTGCTCCGCGGGGCCTATGTGGCCAACTAACTTCCCAAGACGACCCGTGTCAACGGCTCCCAACTGTTCGACAAGAACGCGAGTTGGCTGATCATCGATCTCGATCTCTGGGCGAAAGGTCGCCGGCCTCGCGCTCTGAGAGGTTGGAGCGACAATCACTACGGAGCGTGGAAGGAACTCATCCGCCTGGAGAACAACCCCGAATCTGCGACCATGCTGCTCGCGGCCGCGTACCCGCGGTGGACGAAACTCGTGGATGTCACCCCTGCGCACGAAGACTTTCCATCAGGGACGCGACCTCCAACATCTCCTTCCGGTCGACTTCATCCGCCTCTAGGGCAGCAACTTCCACGGCTATCTGCTGACGGCGGCTGAGTCTGCTCGCCGAGTCCACGAGTGCCATCCGGATCGCTTCGGAACGATTCATCCCGGAAGCCTCCAGTCGGGAAAGAGCCCTCTCGGCTTCCTCGTCCAGACGTATGGATATCGGTTTCGCCATGCCGGGAATGTATCACAGATTGTCATACACCAAGGCGAGGCCGAAAACCTACCCGGCGCGTGAGATGAACCATCCGACTCCTCCGTCCCCGTCCCCGATCCCGAGCCTGGAGGAGTCGGGTGGCGTGACGACAACGCTCATGTCGCAGCTTCCACCCTTAGCGGTGGAGTTGTCCTCGGATAGCGCCGCCCTCATACGTGGGCGTGTGAACGTTCACGTAGAAACGGCGGGGATGCTCCAGGATGTCGGAGATCAGCGAGGGCTGCACGTTAGAAGCGCATCCGCCCACGCGCTTGACGCTCTTCGACAAGCGGCGCGCGGTGAACAACGTGACGACGACGGGCCCCTCCTGGCCGGTCCTACCCCGGTGGATGTGGGCCGCATAGGGCGACTGGATCCGCGCCCACCGGATGCCGAAGCAGATCTTGCGAGCCTTCGCCTTCACACGCAGCACGGCCCGTCCCGTGCCGTCCGGGTCGTTGCAGCTCGCCATCGAACACACCTCGTTGTCGCCGTCGAGTTGGGCCTTGAGCACGTGGTTGTCGGCTTGAGCGGCCGAGATCACGAAAAGGCTCGCACCGACGATGGCGATCGAGACTCCGACCCCCACGATGTTCCGCTTCCGCATGATGTCTCCCTTCTTCCAACGGACCTGAATCCTCTGACAACTACACAACAGACGTGAGGCATCGGAAAGGTTTACGTCCCGCGGATCGCCTGCGGACAAAAGGTTGAAAACGGATGGCGGACGAATGCCATCGGCGAGTGGATGGGCGCGAGGCGGGCGCCGCAACGTGACCGAACGCATCGGCCGCGGGTGGCGACCGGTCTCAGGGCTACAGCGTCAGCCGGCACGCGTGGTCGGTGCAACCAGGAAGATGATCACATCCCACACGACATGGCTCACGATCAAGGCCGGCATCGACATCCCCGCTGCGGCCAACGCGCCCCAATAACTCCCCGCGACGGTGGCGGCGCCCACCAGCACCGCATTGCCGGTCGGGAGGTGGACCGCGGCGTACGCAGCGACCCCGATCACGTCACCCTTGCCCGCTCCGTATATGCGCGAGGCTCGGCGCTGTACGAATCCTCGCCAGAACAACTCCTCGGCCGGGCCGATCACCAACGCCAACCGGGCCGCGAGCGCGAGGCCCGAGTTCTCACCGCGGAGCGCGTAGACCTCCTCGATGTCTTCGGTCCCGCGCGGCATGATGCGGCGGGCGAAGAAGTCACCGACGCGGAAGATGCCGTAGAGCAGGGCTGCGCTCGCGAGACCTGCCTTCACGTCGTTCTTCGTGACTCGGAGGTCGCGAAGCGACGGCTCGTTTACGAGCGCGACCGTTCCCAGCACCGCCCCCGTCATCGTCATCCGACGCCAGAACCTCTCGCGCGGCGCTCTGAACGTGAGCGCAAAGGCGAATGCTGCGAGAGCCACGCCTGCGTTGAGCATCCCGGCCTCGCTCAGGGGCCATCGCTCGCGTCGCCGCTGCCGCTCGAGAAGTAGTTCGTCTCCGCCATG
>WHSQ01000081.1 GCA_009380005.1 Actinomycetota bacterium
CGACTCCTGATGATCATCAGACGGTGGTAGTTGCACAGCCCGAGCGTGTTGTCACTCCGGGACGTGCAACCGCCGAGAGGGTCACGCTGAGAGTCAGCCCAGCAGCGGTCGTTACGCTTCAGGTCGTCGCCGTATCCGGCGGGGAGGCCGAACCGCTCTTCGTACAGATCGTCGACGATCTGGTCGTGGTCCTGTTCGACCCGTCGTGGCGGCCAGCTCATGCTGCACTCCGGCGGTTGAGTCTGCGGCGCAGCCGCGCGCGGTCCTCTGGGGCGTGGCCTCCCCAAATGCCATGACGTCGTTGAGGCCGGCGGCGAGACAGTCGGGGAGTACAGGACAGCGGTTGCACGCGTCGACGACTCGGCGGTCGATGTCCTTGACCGTCTGGATGTTGTGGTTCGGGTAGAACAGGTCGGTGGGGAGGTCGGTGCATGCTGCTCGGGTGTGCCAGTCCTGCTCAGGACGGGCAGGGACGCGCCCGACGGGGACGGGCCACGGCGGCGCGTCGTCGGGAGGGCGGACGGAAGTTGGAAGCGGTCCGCGGTTGACTCTTGGGGGCCGGCGGGGCAGGTCGTAGCGGGTAAAGGCCTGGTGCACCGCGGACTTGGACAGGCCGAACAGGGCTGCGGTCTGTGTGAGGGATGCGCCGTTGCGGTACGCGGCGTGCATCAGCCGTGCGCGCTGCTCACCTTCGGTCGTGGTGACGGTCACTCGAAATCCTCCTGGTCACGGTTCTGCCATGTGGAGCCGAGAGGGACCATGTACAGCCCGAGCCCGGCCAACAGCGCGACGACAGCTACCAGGTGGGCCAACCAGCCCTCGGCGAGGTTCCACAGCAGCGCTCCTGCGGTCAGGTGCAGCACCGCCGAGATGCGGACGCCACGGGCGAATATGCGGACGAGTCTGTTGCGTTGAGCGTCTGTGGTGGTCATGGTGGCTCCTGTTGGTCCGCCGGTCGGGGGCCAGATCTAAGCTGGCCCCCGCCGACGGGGGCAGTCACAAAACGCTGTCCAACGGCGGATACTGACGGTCGGAGTCGAGAACCGCTTGGGGGATCAGCTCGTCAGTAGGTTGTGGCTTGACGTGGTCGAGCTGATGCTCCTTCGCGCTGCCCGACAGGCCAGCGTGCCAGGAGTAGGTACCATCCCTGTTTATCCCGGTGATCTCCACGAGCATTCGCTTGCCATACACATCGGTTAGCCATACAAACTCACCTGTGTGGTAGGTGCTCATGATCTAACCTCCAGTCCTGCGCACTCGGCGCACAGGCCTGCGCGGTTGGTGTACTCGTGTCGTTCGCAGCTCCAGCACACCGGCGGGGTGTCAGGGCATGAGCTGCTCATGATTGCCCCTCGTCCTTGGTCCGGCGATCCAGCGCTGACTGGTATATGTCCAGCGCATACGCGCACCCCAGGCAGATCCGATAGATACTCCGTGAGGGCGGCGGGGATGCCTTAGTGACGGCCGTGTCAGGATCGAGGGGCTGCTGACAGTTCCGGCACAGCTCGACGAGATTTCCGCTGCTCATGACTGCCCCTCGTCGTGCAGGGCCAGCCGAAATGCGCCCCACGCTTCGTCGAACGCGAGGCCGCGGGTGAATGCCGCTTCGAGCCGCTGTCCGGCGGCGGCGATGCGGAGCAGCCGGTCGATGTCGGCAGGGGCGTTCGCGATGAACAGACGGTTCGCGTCGCTCACCGCGTCGTAGCCGAAAATATGGTTGCCTTCCGAGTCCCAGACGCCGCCGATTCCGGATTGCCACGGGCCGGCGATGGCGAGCCGTCGGGAGCGGACCTGATCCAACCAACTGCTCACGACTGCTCCTCGTCTTCAAGGCGCTTCTTGATGCGGTAGACGCGATGCTCGACGTCGTCGAGCTGGTCGAGGAACGGGTCACGGTCGTCGATCGGGTCGGCCTGTGCGTCAAAGATCCATTGGAACAGCGCGCCGAACAGGCCGGCGACGATGAGCAGCACGACCAGGCCGATGAGCAGGCCGGCCATCCAGGCTAGGAATGTGACTGCTTCGCTCACTGCTGTTCCCTTTCCACATGGTCAGGATGGGTTGTCGGGCTGCAATTCCCATCGTGGCCTGCGGATAGGACGCACACGAACCAGGAGCCGAGCGTCTTCGCGCACAGTCCTTGTTTGCGAGCTTCGCCGCGGGCCCACTCGTCTGGGGTTACACCCATGACGGGTGTTCCCGGTCAAGCTCGACGGTTGTGACTCTGTAGCTGGCACTCAGGTAGGGCCGGCCGACTTCGATGCACTGGGCGACATGGTTCGCGTGCGCCGCTGATTCACGTGCGGCGTGGTCCTGCGCCAGGGTCGGTGACGTCCACGCGCCCATAACTTCGTTGCCTCCGTCACGGTTCACCACGAGGTAGACGAGCGGGTTCATGAGCTGCTCTCCTGTGAGTCCAGGTTCAGGTGTGGGTTAGCGCGTACGACATCCTCATGCGTGCACATACGCCGTAGGCCGGTGTCGGCGTCGAACACGTCGATCGGGCCGTTCAGCGGCGGACGGACGGAGTGGTGATGACCGCAGTTGTCGGGGGTCCCAACTTGCTGCTCGGGGGTCTTGGTCTTGGACTTGGTGCGGTAGAAACCTTCAGACATCGTCATGTCATCTGCCCTGACATCCGCCGCAAAGGGACCCGCTGACCGTTGGGGTTCCGCACCTCGGACAGGGGTTGCGTGGTGTGTCGGCTACTCTGGACATGGCACGAACCTTCCTTCGTGTCGGCCCCTGGGGAGCTACAGGCTCCTCAGGGGTTTTCTTGGTGACGGCTATGCGTGCTAGCCGTTCAACGATTCCATGATCCGTTCCACAGCCAGATCGATGATCGTGGACATGTCGTCCATGACTGCCTCCCGGTCGTTGTCGGGGATGAGTGGTGCGATCGATCGCTCGATCCGGTTCGCCAACTGAACCCGCAGCCCCTTGTGGGTCGTGACAGCACCATTGGCTGCAAGGCTGTTGTCATCCAGATCTGGGTTCCAGAACTCCCAGTAGGCGTTGGGTCCGAAGGTGGCGCAGGAGATGTGCCACAGCATCGGATCCTTCTCGTTGGCTTGCCGCTTCCAGTAGTCCTGCAGCCACTGGGAGCACTGCGGGACTTGGTCGTCGATCAGCCGCTGCCGTCGTGTTCCTCTGAGAGCCGGGCGGACCTGGTCGATCATCCATTCCGCGATCTCACGGGCGGTGAACTGCGCCCGGCCGGTCTTTCTAAGACCGTCGATGAAGTTGTCCACAAAGTGGATGTGGTCGGGGAATCGGACGCGTGTCATCACTGGGCCACCTTCAGATCGCAGTCAAGCCCGTGACGGATTGCGTAGAACTGGATTTCCACGACGATCTGCTGGGCGACTGCGGTGAGCTTGCCGAACGTCTCAGGGTCGAGGTCGACCTCGTTCTCGTTGATGTCGCGGCAGATGTTGGCGAAGTGGTCGAGGGCGTCGAGTTTGGAGAGCAGCGTCAGTTCCATCTCGGTCATGGCTTTGCGGAACGGCTTGGCGTCGCCACGTGTCGGGCGCTGTTGAGCGTCTCGGCGGTCGGCGTGACGCTGAACAACCCGCTCGGTCGCCCACTCGTCAACCTCGGGGGCGATGTCAGGGTCGTCGGCGAGCTTGCGGAACTGCTCGCGCTTCGCCTCGGGATCAGCCTCTGGCCCGGTGCGTCCCTGAGTGCTGTGCCCCGCCGCTCGATGAGCTTCGGTGACGGTCATGCCCTCGCGAATCAAGGTCCGCTTCTCTGGGGTCATCAGGAGCTGATGGACCTTCCAGGATGTGTCTCCTGTTAACCGGGTAACAGGAGGCCACGCAGCGGCCACCGCCCGGTACACGTAGAGCGACTTGGCCTCAACCCCAACGAGGTTGGCGTACTGCTCCAGCTTTTCAGTGCTGCCGTTGTGCGCACCGTCCTCGCCCATCGGAGCGATCTCCAAAGCGGCGTCCCCGAGGAACCAGTTGCGGTTGCCGTCGCGGGCGATCCCTTCGCGCACCAGCTCCTGCCAGCGCGATGATCCAACTTCTATGCTCATGGTGTCTCCCTCATATTCTCATCGTACTCATCTAACTCATCAATAAGCTGTTGGAGGGGGCGGACATCTGCCTGGTTATCTAAATCGATGACATAACAACCGTAAGCAAGCTCCCCCCATTCATCTTGATTGTTATTGATCCGCTTCGTAACGGTGTTGGCCTCCTGTAGATTAGAAGTGGAATAGACATAAATGCAACTCAACCCACGACCAGGGCCGGGTTTTTGTAGGTCAAATGTCTCGTGTATTACGAGATATCTCGAACTCATGGTGTCTCCTCGTAGGTGAAGATGGCCGCCGGGTCGACTCCCAACGCCTTGGCTATCGGGTGGACGTGGTGGTGGAGAGGGGCGTAGTCGCCGGACTCCCACCGGGACAAGGTGCTCTGGTTGACGCCTATCAGGGCCGCAAGGTCGGTCTGACTCATGTCGAGAGCCTCGCGGCGTTCCCGGATCCGGCGGCCCCATGTCTCGGCGATGTTCATGGGTTGCAGTCTATGTGACGTCCGCATAGGATGCAAGTGGGATCTCCCCGCAACCTTGAAAGGATCCACCATGACCACGTACAACCTGCCCGAGCGGGACTACCGCAACGGACTCGGACTCACCGCCCTGATCCTCGGCATCGTCGGCCTGTCTCTGGCCTGGATCCCAATCGTCGGCTACCTCTCGGTGATCCTCGGCGTCGTCGGCGTCACCCTCGCTGTGGTCGGATTCGTCCGCATACGCCGCGGAGGCGCGAACAACCCGGTTGTGACCGTGTTCGGGCTGCTCACCTCGATAGCGGCTGTCGTGCTCGCGTTCGTCGCCTTCGCCGCGTTCGCGTCCGCTGTGGACGAGGGCGTGACCGAGTTCGAGTCGGAGATGGACGCCCTCGACGCCGAACTTGAGGAGATCGACGCCGAGTTCGACGCGGAGATGGACGCCCTCGACGCCGAGCTTGAGGCGTATGACGAGTGTGCCGCCGAGGCGGGCGACAACCTCGACGCGCTCGCAGCGTGCTGATCTCCGTCCTCGCCAACCGATAAGGAGCGCACCATGACCACACCGACCACCCCGCAAGGGCTACGCCAGTACGACCATCTGCCCGCGGCCGAAGCGGCCGTCCGTGCGTGGACGGAGCCTGGCGGGTTCCCCGGATGGCACCAGACGACGCAGCGTCGAGTGCACCGGGACATGCCGCTGCTGGGCCGAGCGTTGGACCGGCTCGCCGCAGAAACGGAAGACGCTAATATTTGGCCGACGAGTGAGTGGGCGGACAAGATCTTCTACCGGGAGGACTGATTGGAGACAGCAAGAAACGCCCCGCCATCTCGGCGGGGCGTTCTCTGTGTCTGGATCACCATGACCCGTCCACCAGTGCGGGGACGGACTACAAGGATTCTAGCACGGACTCCTATTCACATGTGTAGGTGGGCTCGTCAGGGTCGAAGTCATCGTCACGGGTGCATGTCCACTCCCGGCCGAGGGAAGTGAACGTCCACGACTGCGGCGGCTGGCCGTCCTCACCAGATGGACCTTCTTCACCTTGCGGCCCTTCAGGTCCAGTACCGCCCTCAGCTCCTCCAGGTCCAGGCTCACCCTGCTCACCTTGAGGACCGGGCGGGCCTTCAGGCCCTTGCGGTCCAGTCTCACCCTGGGGTCCTTCAGGCCCTTCAGGACCCTGCTCACCCTGGGAACCTTCGGGACCTTCCTCTCCCTGCTCTCCCCGGTCACCTCCAGGACCACCAGGACCGGGAGGGCCATCCTCCCCCTGCTCTCCTTGGACCCCCCGTCCTCCCATAGCGCCGGAAGGACCACGAGGGCCGATCGGGCCGCGAACACCTGGCGGGCCTTGCGGGCCGGGAATCGTCTCCACCGGCTCCAATGCGACCGCCGCGGCCTGCCGGCACAGATCACCCAACTCTTGCGCTGTTTCACCCTCACGGTCGCAGGCTGCGCGGATCTGCGACGCGATCGAAGAGGCGTTGTCGGAGGCGAGACGAGCGTCAGACCGTGCCGCCACAAGCGACCAGGTGATCCAGGCGAGCAGCAACAGGATGGCGGTGAGCAGCACAATCGGCAGGGTGCCGAGGAGGTTGCGCTCGCCTGAGGGAATCATCCGTCACCGCCGTCTAGCCGGATCCTGCGTCTGAGGTTAGCCGCGTCCTCTTCCGCCTGGTATCGAGCACGCCGCTCAACCTCGACCTCGCCTCGCAACTCTTTGACTTCGGATCGCAGCTCGACAATCTGGGCTCGTAGGTCGAGAATCTGCTCGGTGTGCCGTTTGACCAGTTCGTCAATCTCCTCCCGATACTCCCGACGCTGTTCGACGATCCGGGCGCGATAGTCATCAAGGTTAGTTGACGACTGTCTCTGGAAATGGACGATAAGCCATCCGAGCAGACTGAACACGCCGACCGACGGGACGACCGTTCCGATGTCAGGGAGAACCTCCACACAAGTTCAAGATCCCAGTTTGATGGAGCCCTCGATGCGGGCACCTTCCAGCAGGGTGACGACCTGTTCCAAACTCAGACCCCCACCACTACCTGTCGGAATCCTGCGGATCTCAGCGATCAGATCCGCTCGGAGCGCGGCGATCTTGCGGTTGGTCAGATGGTCCTGGACACGGTTGGAAGTCTCGGTGTCCCACTCACCGTTGCCGACCGGCTGATGATTCCACCCCTTGCGGAGCGCGTTGACCGCCGATTCGGTCTTCGGGCCGAAGCCGCCGTCGACGGGGATCCCCTTCGACGACTCGGGGGCACCATGGTTGTACTCGTTGATCATCCGCTGGCACCGCCAGACAGCGCCGCCTTTGTCGCCTCGTCTGAGCACGTCTTCCTCCTTTGGTGGGGGTGGGGGTGCGGGGGTGGACCCGCCCGAAAGCAGCGCTTTTACAGCTGAACGGCGAGGACCCATCGGCCACTTGCCGCCGTGAGGCGGACCGAACGGGTCGATCTTGCGCGACGGCGCGTACTCATGATGGGCGCAGATCATCAAACCCGGGTCGAACGGTGTGCGACGGGCCAGGGCTGCGGACACTTCGTGGTAGGCGCGCAGCATCCGGTCCGACCAGCGCTCTCCCACCCCGTTGTTATCAGCCTCGATCCCCCACCAGTTCGAGTTGCCGGACACGCCGCGCCAGGAGCCGACGCCGCCGTGGTTAGCCCGGCCGGCTGCGACGATCCGTATGTCGCCGTAAACACCGCGGTGGTTGTCGCGGGGCAGAAAGATGTGGCACAGCGGCCCGGGCAGCCCGGCGCGGCCGTTGACGACCACGTTGAGTCCGAGGGAACCTGCGCCGCTCGCGGTGTGGTGCCAGATCAGCCCGCGCGGACTGAAAGTCGAACTGCCCCGCGTATTCCACCCGGGTTGGAAGGTGACGGCCAGGCCACGGGAGCGACAATCGGCGGCGACCCGCTCCAAGGTTTTCGGCTGGTAGGGCATCAGGTCAGCCTGGTCACAAGCCACACGATCAGAACCGTCAACAGCACCAGAATCAGGACCCGTTCAACCGGCATCAGCCACCCCCATTTCAGCGTCGAGGAAGTCCTCCTCGATTCTGGCTGCGGAGTAGGTCCATTGCCGGGTGACCGCCCAGTGCACGAAGGGGACCACAGCGGTGACCAGTGCCATCACCGCGCCGCCCAGCTCGACGGCGATCTGCTCGGTGACCATCCCGCTGACCACCAAAGCGTTCAGCGCAAGAGTGACGAGCGCTTCAACGATGGCGACCGGCTTGTTCGGCTCGTTGCCTGGAATCTCGGACATGGCTCCTCCCTTTCATGTCGTAGTTGAATTGTACAAGGGACGCCTAGCGGAGCATCTAAGGACGTTGCGGCCTGTGCGCTTCTATAGCTTCGCGGGCGCGGGCAATCGGGATGCTGTCGGGGACCCACACGGCGACGGTGCGGGTCTCGTCCCCATCGCCGGTGCGGACGCTTCGGGACAGCAAAACTGGTTCGTCGTCGAGGCTGAGACGTTCCGCGAGCTCAGCGGCGAGCTGGTCTAGGCGGACGTCTGCGGCGACGTCGATACGGACCACCCCGTCAGGTTGGGGGTTGGGGTCAGCGTCCTTGTCACGCCAGGCCATGATCATCCCCTATGCGAGCGGCGTGACGATGATCGTCCGCGCCGCGAAGTTCGCGGTGCCGCCCACACCGCGCTTGTACTTCGCGCGGAACACGTACAGACCCGGGGCGAGCCCTTGGAGCAGCTCGGAGCCTCCCAGCCAGTACTGGTCGTTCGCGACGCTGCTGGTCGCGGCGATCGCGCGGTTGTCCGACGGTGCGACAGCGGTCGGTCCGACCGCCTCGAAGCTCATGACGCACCGCCCGGACGCGGTGTTGTTACGCATGTCGGAGCGGAGGTGGACGACGCATTCTCCTGACGCGCCGATCTCCACTGTTACCTCCGGGCCGACGGTTCCCAGGTTGGCGTAGCTGTCGGAGGTGGTGCCCTCCAGACCGGCGATCCTCGCGGCCTGCGTCCCCGCCCACCCTTCATGGTGCAGACGGTGCGCCTCGGCGACCCCGTCCTCGACATGGTTCAGTCGAGCAGCGGACAGCGGGGTGCCGCCTTCCTCGAAGTCGTTCCACTGCTGCTTCGCGTACACCATTGGACAGTCCTTTCAAGGCTCAGACAGGTTTACAGCGGCCGGACGAAGGTGGCGGTCAGAAACGTCCGCTCGTCCCCCGCGATCCCCAGATTGCCGCCGGACGTTTGGACGGCGAGCAGCCGCACCCACTGGGCGCCGTCAGAGGTCATGTAGGTCGAGCAGGTGCCGCCGTGGCGTACCCCGGAGGTTCCCGGGCGGCCCTCGGCAATTACCGTGGAGTCGTCCCGCTGGATGTTCAACCGGCGCGCACCGGCGGTGCTGCCGTCCCAGGTGACTCCGGCGTGGATCTCCCACAGTCCCGGGATCGGCAGGAACAGCCTGGTGGGGTTGCCTGCCGTCCACATCGCCGGGTCTCCCACCGGCATCGACGTGAACGACACGAACGTGTCGGCCGCGTGCGCCGAGTTCTGGGTCGTGAGCCTCCGGACGAGCGCCGCCCGCGGGGTTGGCGCGGTCTCGGCGGCGACGGTGGCCGGTTCCGGGTCGGGTTCGTACAGCGGGTCCAGCCGCAGCGTTGACCGCAGCGCTTCGGTCTGCCGTTCCAACCCGACGAAGCTGCGTGGGATCGCGCCGACGGTCAGCGTCGCCGCCCCATCTGCGGTTTCGACGTAGTCGGTGAGGTCGACGACCCGGCCGCGCTGGTCCCGGAAGTACACCCCCATCCCGTCGACTACAGGCCACGAGGACTGGGTGACCCGCAGCTCCAACGGGTAGATGGTGTGCCCCCGCCATTGCTGCGGGTTGGACAGGTCGAACAGCCCTTCTTCAGGGTCGTACACGCCGATCAGGTTGCCGGCTTTCGCGTCTCCGTCGACGTCGTAATCGTCCACGCTGAGAGAGACCTGACGTCTAGTCGGCTGCGCCGCGTTCAACAGTCCGACAGCGCGCTGGTCTGCGGTCAGCTCCTCCGTCGCGGACTCCTGCGACATCAGCGTCATATGCGCCGGGTCGCCGTGGATGTTGCGGTACGGCACGTTCAGCTCACGGGCCCGGGCGATCGTCGGTTCGCTGTCCTCGCCTCTGCCGAGCATCAGCACGTCGGACGCCCAGCCCTCCACGTCGGAGTCGAGCGCAAGCGAGGACACCTGCAACGCCTCAAGGTCCAGATCCCAGCCGACGTCACGACGTACGGCGACGGCGGTCTGCGCCCATTTTCTCGGGTGCAGGTTGGGTGAGGGGTGCAGCACACCTCTGCCGTCTACCCGCTCCCATGTGACCGCGGCGATCGCGACGACACCGTCGGCGACCGGGTCTTGGGAGAACTGGTAGGAGTCCGGCTCTGAGTCGCCCGCGATCCGCTGCCACACCTTTGTGTGAAGGTTGTCAGCCCCGTCGGTTTCGGTGTTCCCGACCTGTGTCCAGGTGCCGCCACCGACAGGCGGGCCCATCGACGATTCCACACCCCAATCTGCGCTGTGGAACGCGATCAGCAGATCGCCCGGCTTCACACCGTCGGGACGGTCGCAGGAGAAGCTGGCTGCCTCATCGTCGGTTTCGACCGTGGCGACCGACCGGAGCACCGTCCGGTGGTTGTGCTCGTTGTTGACGTCGACGGTGAACCCGTGACCGAAGTCGGCCACCGCGGACAGCTCGAACGTGTGA